>JADGNR010000171.1 GCA_017883415.1 Bryobacteraceae bacterium
CAACCCGGGCGACACGGTCCGGACGACGACCGTGGATGCCGGCGGGCGCGATGCGCAAGGCGCGCGGCGCTCCAACGGCGGCAATCCCGAAACCGGCCCGTTCTATGTGGAAGGCGCCATGCCGGGCGACACGCTGGTGGTGAAATTCAACCGCATCCGATTGAATCGCGACTCGGCGGGCAGCGGAAACCGCATCACCGACAGCGCCCTCGCCGGCGGGTACGTCCGCGACGCCAAGTACGACAACAAGTTCGACAGCGAGTGGAAACTCGATCGGGAAAACGGCGTGGCGATGCTGGCCAAGCCGTCCGAGCACCTGAAGAATTTCCGTGTGAAGCTCCAGCCCATGCTGGGATGCGTGGGCGTGGCGCCGCCCGATACACAGACGTTTCAAGCGGGCTGGCTGGGCTCCTGGGGCGGCAACATGGACTACAACGGAATGCTCGAAGGCACCACCGTCTACCTGCCCGTGTTCCAGGCCGGCGCCATGCTGTTTGTGGGCGACGGCCATGCCGCCCAGGGCGATGGCGAACTGACCGGCGATGCGCTGGAAACCTCCATGGACGTGGAGTTCACCGTAGGCCTGGTCTCCGGGAAGAGCACCGGCTCGCCGCGCGCGGAAAGCGACGAGTACATCATGGCGATGGGCATCGCCAACTCGCTGCCCGACGCCCTGCGCCAGGCCACGACACAACTCGCCCGATGGCTGGAGCGCGACTACCACCTGACGCCCAACGAAGCGGCCATCGTGCTCGGCACCTCCATGCGATACGACATCGCGGAGATCGTGGACCCGCAGGTGAACATTGTGGCCAAGGTGAGTAAGGCCGCGCTGGCGCAGTTGCACGAGTGAGAGGGACAGGCACGCACCCTGTCCGCGGAGGACAACATGCCGCATTCCGACGCCTGGCCCCCACTGCCGCTCGACGGCTGGCGGGACACCTACCGGACACTGCACATGTGGACGCAGGTGGTGGGCAAGGTCCGCATGACGCTCAGCCCGGAGCTGAATCACTGGTGGCACGTCACGTTGTACGTCAACGCGCGCGGGCTTACCACTTCTCCGATACCGTATGGCGCGGGGGTGTTCGAGATCCAGTTCGATTTTCTGGAGCATCAGCTCGAGATCATCACCAGCGAGGGCGGCCGTAAACTTCTGCAGCTGGTCCCCGAAACGGTGGCGTCGTTTTATGGCACGCTGATGGAGGCGCTGCGCTCTCTGGAGATCGTGGTCGAGATCAACACCATGCCGCAGGAAGTGGCCGGCGCCGTGGCGTTCGACCAGGACCACCGGCCGGGCGCCTACGATCGCGATGCGGTCCGCCGCTTCTGGCGCATTCTGCTTTCGACGGGTATGGTGCTCGAGGAGTTCCGGTCGGGATTCCTTGGCAAGGCGAGCCCGGTGCACTTCTTCTGGGGGAGCTTCGACCTGGCGTACACGCGCTTCTCCGGGCGGACGGCCCCGCCGCGCAAGGGCGCGATCACGGGCCCCGCCTATTCGCACGAAGAGATCAGCGTGGGCTTCTGGCCCGGAGGCGGAGCGGTGGACGGGCCGGCGTTCTACTCGTACACGGCGCCCAAGCCGGCGGGCCTGGAGGGGGCGCCGATCCGCCCGGCGGCCGCGGGGTGGAACAGCGAGTTGGGGGAGTTCATTCTAATGTACGACGCAGTGCGGAACGCGCAATCGCCCCGCGACGCACTGCTCGATTTTTTCGAGAGCACCTATGCGGCGGGCGCCAGGTTGGCGAATTGGGACCGCGCGGCGCTGGAGCGCCCCTAAAGGAGACGGCATGGCCGAAACGTGCACGCACCTGGACCAGATCAAGATCACGCACACGGGCAAGAGAGTCTGCGAAGAGTGCGTGAAGACGGGGGATACCTGGGTCCACTTGCGCCTGTGCCTCATTTGCGGCCAGGTGGGCTGCTGCGATTCCTCGAAGAACAAGCACGCCACGCGGCACTACCACGCGACGAAGCACCCGCTGATCCGCTCTATCGAGCCGGGGGAGAGCTGGCTGTGGTGCTACGTGGACGAGATGATGCCGGGCGAAGCGGAATAAAAGGACGCGCCCCTTTCCGCCATGTCGCGCAATAGCGCGGGGACGCGGAACCGCTCGCCATACGCCTCTTCCAAGAGCTGGCATTCGGCGGCAAATCGGGCGAGGCCTACGGTCTCTATGTGGCCGATGGCGCCTCCCAGCGCCGGGCAAAAGCTCCAGCCGAGGACGGAGCCGACATCCGCATCGCGGGGATCGGTCACCACTCCTTCCTCCAGGCAGCGGACGCTTTCGAGCGACTGCACATAGCGGAGGCGCCGGACGATCTCGGCGATTTCGGGAGGATCGGAGCGGACGGGAAAACAATCCGCGAGGCCCGGCCAGAGGCTCTTCCTGGCGCCGGCCGGATAGTCGTAGAAGCCTTGGCCGATTTTCTTGCCGAGGCGGCCATGCTGCTCCACCATGGCCAACAGGACCTGGTCGCCGGGTGGCGGGCGCCAGGCGTCGCCGAGGGCGGCCATGGCTTGCGCGCGAATGCGAGCCTGCAAGTCGAGCGATACTTCGTCCGCCAGGGCGAGCGGGCCCAGCGGCATGCCGGCCAGGCGGCCCGCGTTTTCGATGAGCGCCGGGGCGATGCCTTCTCCCAGCATGGCCAGCCCTTCGTTCAGGTATGTGCCGAACACGCGGGAGGTATAGAAGCCGCGGCTATCGTTCACCACGATGGGGGTCTTGCGAATTCTCGCCGCCAGGTCCATGACGCGGGCCAGGCACTCATCGGAAGTGTCCCGGCCGCGGATGATCTCGACCAGCGGCATTTTGTCCACCGGAGAGAAGAAGTGCATGCCGATGAAGTTCTTCGGGCGGGCGCTGGCCTGGGCCAATCCCGTGATCGGCAGCGTGGACGTGTTGGAGGCCAGGATGGCGCGGGGAGAAAGCACCGCTTCCGCCTGGCGGGTGACTGCGCCCTTGAGGTCGAAGCTCTCGAACACGGCTTCGACCACCAGCTCGCATCCGTCGAGATCGGCATAGTCCGCGGTGGGCCGGATGCGCGCCAGAAACCGGTCGCGCGCTTCGGGAGACAGGCGCCCGGCGGCGGCCTTCTTATCGAGCAGCCGTGCGCTGTAAGACTTTCCGCGCTCCGCAATTTCCGGCGCCGTATCGAGCAGCACCACTTCGAGTCCGGCATCGGCGCAGACATAGGCGATGCCGGCACCCATCATGCCCGCGCCCAGCACGCCGATTTTGGTGTAGGCCTGGGTGGGGAATGCTTGCGGGCGGGCGGCCAGCTTGTGCAAACCTACCCGCGCAAAAAACAGGCGGATCAGGTTGCGCGCTTCCGGCGTGCCGAACAGATGCAGGAAGTAGCGCTCCTCGATCTTCAATCCAGTATCGATATCCACTCCGCAACCTTCGTACACCGCCGACAGGATATCGAAGGGCGCCGGATAGAGCCCCCAGGTTTTCGCGCGCACCATGGCGATGGCGGCGGCGATCGTTTCCATGCCGGCGGGACTTCCTGGGGGCCCGCCCGGGATGCGGAATCCTTTGGCGTCCCAGGGCTGGACGGCCTGTGCGCCGGGGCTGAGCAGCCACGCGCGCGCCGCGGAGAGAAGCTCGCCATCGGGCACGACGGCGTCCACCAGGCCGGATTCGAGCGCTTCGCGCGAGCGCAATTTCCAGCCCTCCAGCAGCAGCGGGAGGGCATTGCGGATGCCGATCATGCGCGGCAGACGCTGCGTGCCGCCGGCCCCGGGCAGCAGACCAAGCTGCACTTCGGGCAAGCCGACTTCGACGGCGGGATTGTCGGCGGCGATACGGTGGTGGCAGGCGAGGCAGACCTCGAAACCTCCGCCGAGCGCCGCGCCGTTGATGGCCGCCACGAACGGTTTGCCGCCGGTTTCCATCCTGCGCAGCGACTGACGGATGCGGCCGCCCTGCGCCTGCATCTGCTGGGCATCCAGGTGGGGCAACCACTCCAGGTCGGCGCCGGCGATGAATCCCGGCTTGGAGGAAGCGACGATGGCGCCGCGGACCTGCGGGTCGCCGAGGGCCTGCTCGACGCATCGGGCGAACTCTTCGATGGACTGCGCGTTGAGCACGTTCAGCGCGCGGCCCGGCATGTCCCAGCGAATCGTGGCGATGCCGTCGGCATCCACGTGGTAATCGATCATAGGTGTAAGACCGCTCCCTTACGGTCGCGGCTCTGACTCGTAAGCGGTATGCGACGCACCATAACTAGATCCGTTCGATCACGGTAGCGGTTCCCATGCCGCCGCCGACGCAGAGCGTGACCACCCCGATGGCGAGATCGCGCCGTTCGAGTTCGTCGAGCAGGGTGCCCAGAAGCATGGCGCCGGTAGCCCCGAGGGGATGTCCCATGGCGATGGCGCCTCCGTTCACGTTGACCTTCTCGCGGCTCACGCCGGCCTCGTCCATGAAGCAGAGCACCACCGCGGCGAAGGCTTCGTTCACTTCAAAGAGGTCCACGTCCGCGGCGGCCATGCCGGCTTTGCGCAGTGCTTTTGCCACGGCATAGGAGGGCCCGGTCAACATGATGGTTGGTTCGCTGCCGATGCTGGCGCAGGCGCGGAAGCGGGCGCGCGGTTTGAGGCCCAGCTCTTCTCCGATCCGCGCGTTGCCGATCAGCACTGCCGCCGCGCCATCCACGATGCCGGAGGAGTTGCCGGGATGGTGGAGGTGGCGGATGGCTTCGACCCCAGGGTAGCGCTGGATGGCGACGGAGTCGTAACCGAACTTTTCGCCCAGCACCGTGAAGGAAGGCTCGAGGCGGGCCAGATCTTCCATGGTGGTGCCCGGCCGCATAAGCTCATCGCGATCCAGGATGAGGTTGCCGTTGAGATCGACCACCGGGACGATGGAGTTTCGGAACCAACCGTTGTTCCAGGCGCAGGCAGCCCGCTGCTGGCTTTCGAGGGCGTAGCCATCCAGGTCCATGCGGCTGTAGCCGCGCAGGGTGGCGATCAGGTCGGCCGAGATTCCCTGCGGCACGATGCGCTGCGGGAAGGCGATGCGCGGGTCGTAGAACAGCGCGCCGCCGGAAGACCCGATGGGAACCCGCGACATACTTTCCACGCCGCCGCCGATGGCAAGCGACGCTTCCCCGGCGATCACCTTGGCCGCGGCGGTATTGCAGGCTTCCAGGCCCGAGGCGCAGAAGCGGCCGACGGTGACGCCGGCCACGGAATCGGCATAGCCCGCATCCAGCACCGCGGAGCGGGCGATGTCGGCGCCCTGTTCGCCGGTGGCCTCCACGCAGCCGAGCACCACATCGTCCACCAGCGAGGTGTCCAGGCGGCTGCGGTCGCGAATGGCGCGCAGCACGGTGGAGGCGAGCGAAAGGGGAGTCGACTGATGCAGCGATCCCGAGGACTTCCCCCTGCCCCGGGGTGTGCGGACGGCGTCGTAGATGTATGCTTCGGCCATGTCAGTAAACCACGCGGGCTTCGCGAAAGGCCGCGATCTCCTCCGGGCAGTATCCCGCGGATCGCAGGACCTCGTCACTATGTTCGCCGGGCGCGGGAGCCCGCCGCTCCACGCGGAAATCGCAATCGCTCATCTGCAGAGGCGCGGCATGCGTTGTCTCCCTGGCTATTGCTTCATCGAGCCGCAAGACCGGCGTGACGCAGCAATCGACGTCCTGAAGTTTTTCCACCCAGTAAGCCATGGTATGCGCCCCGAAGATCGCGCGCAACTCTTCTTTGACGCGCCGCTCTTCCTCCCCGCCGGCGAGGTGCTTCGCTTTCAGGCCCGGCCGCTCCAGAGCATCGCACAGCCGGTGCCAGAACTTCGGTTCGAGCGCACCGACGGCCAGGTACCGGTCGTCCTGCGTGCGGTAGTAGTTGTAGCAGGCCGATCCGCCGGAGAGTAAGTCGGCGCCGCGCTCGGGGGGTTGACCGGAGGCGCTCAGGGAGGCGAGCGCCACGACGGAGTGAGCCAGCAGGCCGCCGGTCATCGAGACGTCGATATACCGGCCCGTGCCGCGGGCTTGCGCATCCAGCAGCGCGGCGAGTATCCCCATTACCGCGGTAAGGCTGCCGCCCAGCAGGTCGCCGATCTGCAGGTTGGGAATCACCGGAGGGCCGCCGGCGGCGCCGATCTGATCGGCCACGCCGGACAGGGCCAGGTAATTGATGTCGTGCCCCGCGAGCCCGCGCTCGGGCGAGGTTTGGCCGTAGCCCGAAATCGAGCAGTAGACGATGCGCGGGTTGATGGCGCGGATGGTCTCATAGTCCACGCCCAAGCGGCGAACCACGCCCGGCCGGAAGCTTTCCACAATGGCACTGGCCTGGGCCGCGAGGCGCAGGAAAATGTCGCGGCCGGGCGGTTGCTTGAGGTCGAGTGCCAGCGAGCGCTTATTGCGATTGATGGCGCCGAACAGCGCGGTGCGCAGGCCGGGCGCGGCGGTTTCCGCGGGGGCGGCGGATGCTTCGCCGGGCTCGTCGATACGCACGACATCGGCGCCCAGATCGGCCAGGTGCAGCGTCGCCACGGCGCCCGGCAGGAGACGCGTGAGGTCCAGGATTTGAATGCCCGAGAGCGGCTTGGGAGGAGAGGAAGCCAGCAGCGAATTATCTCGCGGTGGAGAGCTTTCCGCAACTTCTTCGACTCGAACCGCCGGGTGTTACAGTGAGTTTTCAAATGGAAGTTCCCGCCGACACAGACCGCGCCTACTCCGACAACTTGCTTCTCAGTCAGTGGGAATACGAGCAGCGGCACGTCTATCTTTACTCCTGGCCCCGCTGCCTGGGCCTGGTGCTGGGAAACGCCTGTAACATCGACTGCATCCACTGCTACCAGGCAAAAACCGGAGATAACCTGCTGCGTCCCCCCAAGATCGCCGAAGAACTGCGGCGCGAGCTCATGGCGTTCTATCCCCACCTGTCCACCCTCCGCATCCAGGGCGGTGAGGTTTTCGCCATCCGCGGATTCCGCGAGTTGATCGACGACGTAGCGCCGCTGGCCCGGCGTCCCATACTGAGTATCAGCACCAACGGCACACTGATCGACGAGGAATGGGCCGAACGGCTGGTCCGCACTCCCTTTTCCAGCGTCACGGTGTCCATCGACGGCGGTACACGAGCCACCTACAATCGCCTGCGCAAAGGCGCCGACCTGGATCAGGTGCTGGGCAACATCGATCGGGTACAAAGTTGGAAGGCAAGACTGGGCAGCGAGCGGCCGTACCTCGATTCCTTCTTCGTGGTGATGCGATCCAACTTCCGCGAGATTCCGCACTACCTGGAGTTGATGCAGCGGCACGGCATGATCGGCGTCGCGCTCCAGACCATGCAGCTTTCTCCTGAAAACATTGCTCGCACTCCGACTCTGGAAGCCGATGAGTCGATCGCGGACCGCGGCGAAGTGGAGGATCTCCACGCGATGCTGCGCGATGTGTTGCCGCGCTTCCGGAGAGTCTTCCATACGGTCAGGGTGAGCGGACTGCAGACGCTGTTCGAAACTCATGGCCTCAGCACCGCGTTTCTGGAGGAAGGCGAGAAGAGCCTGTACCCGGACAGCGAGGGCCTCTCCGAGGGCGCATTTGCGCTTTGTCCGAATCCGTGGACCACTCTCTTCCTGGTGGAGAACGGCGATGCGCGCCTTTGCTTCCACTCCCAGCCCATCGGCAACCTGTATGCCGAACCGCTCGCGGCATTGTGGAATTCGCCCCAGGCGATTGCCCAACGGAGCGATATGGCCGCGGGACGCTATCACGCCTCCGGATGCTCCCCGCAGTATTGCGGCTGGCGCGAGGGCAAGTCTGGTCCTTGCCGGAACGGCGACGCTGGGGGCCAGGAATGGCGTGGGCCAGCCGGGACCGAGCCGTGCCGGCAGGCCGAACTCGAGACTCGTGGAGTATTGGCGCTAGTGCGAAGACTGGTGTCGGAAGAACGCCGCGAACGCAGTGAACTCGAAGTACACAAGCGATCTCTCGAGTCGCTGCTCGAAGGCGGCCGGCGGCACATCGATCACCTGGAAGCCAAGGCGCGTGAGATCGAAGCCGAATTCGGGAAATACCGCAGGCCCTGGCTGGTTCGGGCCGCACACAAGGCCTCACAGGTCCTGCGCACGTTCCGTTAACGCGGCGGGCCCGACCGCCTGTTGTAAGATACCAGTCGTGAACGACGAGGTTTTGAACCAACCGCCGCCGCTGGCGGACTACAACCTGTTCGCGACGGATCGCGCCCTGCGGGAGGCCGTGGCGCGCGAGGGCGCGGGCTGGGCCTGCGCGCAACTGGAAGCGTACGGCCGCATCGCGGGCAGCGCCGAAGCGATCGCGTGGGGCGTCGAGGCCAACGAGCATCCGCCGGTGCTGCGCACGCACGACCGCTTTGGGCGGCGGCGCGACGAGGTAGAGTTTCACCCCGCATGGCACCACCTGATGCGGCTCGCGGTGGAACATGGCATCCACAGCCTGCCGTGGGCCGACCCGCGTCCCGGAGCGCATGTGGCGCGGGCGGCGCTGGTCATGCTGGCGTCGGAGAACGAAGCGGCCCACATCTGCCCGATCTCGATGACCTACGCCGCCGCGCCGGTGCTGCGTCACGACGCGGCGATGGCGCGCGAGTGGCTCCCGCGCATTTGCTCGACGCGCTACGACGCTTCGTTTCGCCCGGCAGCGCGCAAAGAGGGGGCGCTGGTGGGCATGGCCATGACCGAGAAGCAGGGCGGGAGCGATGTGCGCGCCAACATTACGCGCGCCGAGGCGATCGGCAATGGGGAGTACCTGCTCCACGGGCACAAGTGGTTCTGCTCGGCGCCGATGTCGGACGCGTTTCTGGTGCTGGCGCAGGCGCCGCGCGGCCTCTCGTGCTTCCTGCTGCCGCGCTGGACGCCCGATGAACGGCGCAACGCGTTTCATTTGCAGCGGCTCAAATCCAAGCTGGGAAACCGCGCCAACGCTTCGAGCGAGGTGGAATTCGCGGGGGCCTGGGCGCGGCTGATCGGCGAGGAGGGGCGCGGCGTAGCGACCATCATCGAGATGGTGCACCATACGCGCCTGGATTGCATCGCCGGCTCGGCCGCCCTGATGCGGCGCGCGCTGGCGGAAGCTATGCACCATGCGCGCTACCGCCGGGCGTTCGGGCGCGCACTCATCGACCAACCCTTGATGCGCAACGTGCTGGCCGACCTGGCCGTGGAATCCGAGGCTTCGACCCTGCTGGCTATGCGCCTGGCGCGCGCCTTCGACGAAGACGATCGCCCCTTCGCCCGGCTGGCCGTGGCCGCGGGCAAGTACTGGGTGACGAAACGCGCTGCCGCTTTTACGGCCGAAGCGCTCGAGTGCCTGGGAGGCAACGGCTACGTCGAGGAGTCGACGATGCCGCGGCTGTATCGCGAAGCGCCGCTCAACTCGATTTGGGAGGGCTCGGGCAGCGTGATGGCGCTCGACGTGTTGCGCGCCATCGTTAAGGAACCGGAGACCATGGAACGCGTGCTGGCGGAGATTCGCCTGGCGAACGACCCGCGCATAGAGAAGTTCCTGGCGGCGACGCATGCCGATGTTCCCGAGGCTGGCGCGAGGCGTCTTGCCGAGCGGCTGGCGCTGTTGTTGCAGGCATCGCTCCTGATCCGGTTCAGCCCGCCCGCCATGGCGGATGCGTTCTGCCGATCCCGCCTGGAGGGCGATAGCGGGCGCGCGTTCGGCACGCTGCCGCCGGCGGCCGTCGACCCGGTGATGGCCGCCTGCGGGTAGTGGGGTGGGCTACTTGCGCGCGACGCATTTGGCATAGAGGTCCCGGAAGACTCCATCCGCGTCGTACTTCCGCTTGAGCTCGTCGTACCGCTCGCGGTCGTAGATCGTCCAGAAAGTCTCCGCGTCGTAGTACGCGGTGGAGTAGAGTCCCTTGATTCCTCCCAGTTCCAGGGCCATGCGCTCGACTTTCCGGTTGAAGTGACCGGGCTCGTGGGTGGTGGGAATCACGTCCCAGAATCCGAAGTTGATGTACAGACCGGTGGCATCGAGCGGGCAAAGATCGTACTTCACAGCGGGGTCGCAGGCCTGGAACGGACAGATCCACACGGGCGCGATCCCGATCTCGGCGAACAGGAATTCTAGAAATTGCGCCGCGTTTCCGACAGGAATGTCCACGTCCTGAATGACGGATTCGGCGCCGCCGGAGTCGCGTGTGAACCGGTGCGCGAGGCGCATGATGCGCTGATAGGTGCGTGAGTTCAGGCCCCACTTCGCCAGCAGGCGCACGGCCGGCTTCTGCGCGTGGAAGTGCTTCGAGCACCAGAACCAGTCCGTATCCCAACGCCAGATGTATGCCTTGGCCGTGAGCCAATCCTCGGTCTTGCGCCGGATGGACTGGTAGTAGATCCGCATCCAGGTGTAGTCGCTCACGTAGGGCGCTTGGGAGGAGAACTGGCCCGTGGTGACGTACAGCTCGTCGCTGCGGAATACGGTTCCATCCACAAAATCGGCCGCGCCCCGCGCGCACAGGTCCGCAATATGCTCGAAGTACTTACGCGGCTCGGAAAACCGGCGATGGGTGAGATGGACGAACCGCTGCGCCGGGACGAGCCGGATGCGCAGCCGCAGCACATAGCCCAGCGTGCCGTAGGAGTTGGGAAAGCCGAAGAAGAGGTCCGCGTTCTCGCGCCGGGAGCAGACGACGACGGTTCCGTCGGCGAGCAGGATGTCCATCTCTTCGACGGTCTCATGCACCAGGCCGTAGCGGAAAGACGAGGACTCGATGCCCAGCCCGCTGACCGCGCCGCCGATGGTAATCGTCTTCAGTTGGGGCACCACCGCGGGCAGTAGTCCATAGGGGAGCGTGGCGTCCACGAGGTCCGCATACGTGGTCATGCCTTCGACCTCCGCCGCCATTCGCTCCGGGTCGACCCGCAGCACGCGGTTAAAGCGCCGCACGTCGAGCCTGCGCGCGCCCGCTCGATCGCGGTGCCGGAAGAGGTTGGACGTCGTCTTCGCGAGCGCGACCGCGCCTCCCCGTGCCCGCGCGGCGGCCATCTCGGCGGCCAGCGTGCGGCATTTCCGCTCATGCGCGGCGAAAGGATCCATGAGCTATCGGACCGGCGTGTACGAGGGGACGTCGCCTTTGGAGAGAACGATCTGCCACAACTGCAGCTTGCGCGCGCGGAATCCGCCGGCCGAGCCCATGAGGTAGAACCGCCACATGCGGTAAAACCGGTCGCCATACCGGGCGCGAAGCCGGGGCCACGCGCGGTCGAAGTTCTCCCACCAGGCCAGCAGCGTCTTGTCGTAGTCGGGGCCGAAGTTGTGCCAGTCCTCGACCACCCAAAGATTCTCCATCGCGTTCGACAGTTGCGCGATGGAAGGGACCATGCCGTTGGG
>JADGNR010000458.1 GCA_017883415.1 Bryobacteraceae bacterium
GTTCGCAGTTTCCGACGTCGTGGTCCGCGGTGAAGTCCCGGCGGAAGTCCGACACAATGTTGAACTCTGGGTGGGTTGCATCGCTGGCGCCATGCAAGAAACGGAGTATATCCAGAAGCTCGCGCAGGCCGGGTTCGTGGACATCAGTGTCGAGCCGACCCGAATCTACAACATCGAAGATGCGCGCGAGTTTCTGACGACCGAGGGGATTGATGTCGACGCGATTGCACCAGAGGTCGACGGCAAGTTCATGAGCGCGTTTGTCAGAGCCAGAAGACCGCAAATCTGACCTCAGATTGGATGTTTGGCCGGCTCAGGAAGAGAGCCCGGACAGCGGGAGGGGAGCATATCAGATGACGAAGCAGAAGATCCTAGTTCTATGCACCGGCAATTCCGCCCGGAGCCAGATGGGGGAGGGGTTGTTTCGAGCGGAAGGCGGCAGAGGTTTCGAAGTCTTCAGCGCCGGCACCAAACCAAGCTCTGTGCGGCCCGAAGCGATTGCCGTCATGAAAGAGATCGGTATCGATATCTCGGGTCACCGCTCGAAGTCCGTCGACGAGTTCTCGGGCCAGCCGATGGATTACGTGGTGACCGTTTGCGATGACGCAAGGGACAACTGTCCTGTATTTCCGGCCGGCTCCGCGCGAATTCACTGGAGCTTCGAAGACCCCGCAGCCGTCCAAGGCAGCGAACAGGAGCGCGAGGCTGCATTTCGCCGCATTCGCGATCAGATCCATGAACGTGTGAAAGCGTTCTTTCGGGATCAGGCGTCCGCGGCCCGGTAGTCCTCGCGGCCCGGAGTCTGCCCTACCGCACCCCTCCCGCCGCGGTGCTCGTTGCCGCGGGCGTCTTTTTCAGATACTTGTCGTACCACGCCAGGTAGCGCTCCATGCGGTCCTTCTGGTAGCTCGGCCGCTGGATGCCGTGGTTCTCATTGGGATAAATAATGAGCTGGGTGTCGATGCCCAGGCTGCGCAGCGCCTGATACATCTGCTGGCCGCCCTGCACCGGCACGTTGAAATCGCGCTCGCCGCCCAGGAACAGGGTCGGCGTGACGATGCGGTCGGCGTGCAGGAACGGATAGGAAATCTTGACATAGGTGTCGAACGCTTTCCAGGGCGGGCCGATCTCGTAATCGTATTGCGTGATGTACTGGTCGGTGCCGTAGAAGGCGATGGTGAATGCCGTGCCGGCGCCGCTGGTGGCCGCTTTGAAGCGGTGGTCGCTGGCGATCATGTAGTCCGTGAGAATCGCTCCGTAGCTCCAACCGCCCACGCCCAGCCGGTCCGGATCGGCCACGCCCAGGCGCACCACGTGATCCACTCCCGCCTGCAGATCCTCCACCTCGTAGTGCCCCCAGTCGGCGGCAATGGCGCGCGAGTACTTCTGGCCGCGCCCCGAGCTGCCGCGGTAATTCACCGCCAGCACCGCGTAGCCGTTGGCCGCGAACACCTGCCGCTCGCTGCTGAAGGTGTGCGCGTCCTGCCCGTTGGGACCGCCGTGGATGCGCAGCAGCAGCGGGACCTTGGTTCCCGCCGTATAGCCCACGGGCTTGGTCAGCAGGCCATGCACCTCGGTGCCGTCTTTGCTTTTGAAGCTCACTTCCTCGGTGGGCGCGATTTCGAGTTCGGCCATCAGCGCGTCGTTCTGATGGGTGAGCTGGCGGAGCGCGCCGCCTTCCACGGCGTAGATCTCCGTGGGCTTGCTGTCGCCGCCCGAAAGAACCGCGGCGCAGCCGGCCGCGACGGTGGGGCTCGATACCACGATGGGCAACGCCATCAACCGCTCCACGGCGCCGCCGCTCAGGCGGACGCGCGCGGGATACACGGATCGGTCGTCGGCCACCAGGAAGGTGATCGAGCCGCCGTCGGGGGTGAATCGCGGCGTGGAGACCCCGCGATCGAGATCGGCGGCGGCTTTCACCAGCGCCGGCTCGCCCGCTCCATCGGCCGCGACCACCGCCAGCCGTTCCATGTTGTACGCGCCGTATTTCTTCTCGTCGCCCACCAGCAGGGCGATCCACTTGCCGTCCGGACTCCATTCCGGGCGCGAACGGCCGGCGCGCAGGGTGAGCGGCGTCAACTGCTTTTCGGCGGCGCCGGGGTGGGCGTCGGCCACATAGACCTGGCCGGCGGGGTCGCGGTCCGGGTCCTCGGCGTGGTTGCTCATGAAGGCGATGCGCGCTCCGTCGGGCGACCAGACGGGCGCCGATTCTTCATGCTTTTTGGCGGTGGTCAGCCGCTCCAGCTTCTTGGTTGCGATCTCGAACAGGTAAATAAAGGTGTGGCGATCGCTGAGCAGGTAGCCGGCGCCATCCTGCTTATAGTGGTAGCGATCGATGACGATCGGCTTGGGCGTCTTGGGCCGTGCGCCCTCCGCGGGCGGGTCGGCGTCCGGATCGGGATCGCCCACCACCAGCGCCAGGCGCTTGCTATCGGGCGACCATTCATAGCCCTGCAACCGCCCCTTGACATCGGTGAGCTGCACGGCCTCGCCGCCCTGCCGGTCCAGCAGCCAGACCTGGTTGCCCTTGGCCTTTCCGGGGCGCGCGGAGAGGAACGAGAGGTACTTTCCGTCGGGGCTCCACCGCGCCGTGCCTTCGTTCTCAGGGCTGGCGGTGACGCGCAGGTCGCGCTTGCCGTCGAAGCTGACCATCCACACGTCGGAATCGTGCTTGTCCTCTTTGACCTCGATGGTCCCCACGGTATAGGCCACCCACTGGCCGTCGGGTGAGCATTGCGGATCGCGCACCTCGCGCAGGCGGGCGAGGTCGTCGAGCTTGATCGGGTGGCGGACCGGCTGAGCACAGAGCGCGGCCGCGGAAACGGCAAGGAGCAACAACGGTCGTGCGGACATGGCCGTTAGTGTACACCCGTCCTAGAACGATTGGGCCAGCCGGCGCGCGGTCAACTATGGCAAAATGATGGTCGGACTCCGGCCGGGCACCATGACGCGAACCATCGAACTCCCGCTTCCTGCGTAGCAACGATGAGCGCGGATCGCGTGACGATCCGCGCCGTATTCGACTGCATGGTGTTTCTTCAGGGCGCTGCCCGCCGTGAGGGCGCGTGTCCCGCGGGACTTAAGATTTTGAAGTCTGATAACCTGTAATCGGAGATTAGGTGCCATGGAACCGTTCCGATTCCACGTGTTTGTCTGCGACCAGCAGAAGCCCGAGGGTGTGCCCTGCTGCTCGGCGCATGGGTCGGCCAAGGTGATCGAGGCGCTGCGCCGGGAGATCGTCACCCACGGCTTGGAAGACGATGTGCAGATCACCGGCTGCGGCTCGCTCGGATTGTGCGAGCACGGCCCCAATATGGTCGTCTATCCCGAAGGCATCTGGTATTCCGGGGTGACGCCGGCGGACGTGCCGGAGATCGTCGAGTCGCATTTCCAACAGGAAGCGCCCGTGGAGCGGCTGGCCCGCACCGATGCGGCCGCGATGCGGTCGGAAGTGTTGGCCAATCGCGCCCGGTGGCTCGCGGCGCAGCGGGCGAAATAGGCGGCGGGAGGAGCGATCGTGCGAACAGGTTGCGTGGCGGCCGTGCTGGCGTTGTTTCCGGCCCTGTGCCTGGCCGGCGAATTGAAGGCGGTGGCGCTGCCGGCGCCCGAGACCGATGGCGGCAAACCGCTGATGCAAGTCCTGAAGGAACGGAAGTCGGCGCGCGAATTTGAGGCGGGCACGCTTCCGATGCAGGTGCTCTCCAATCTGCTCTGGGCGGCCACGGGCGTGAACCGCGCCGACGGCCGCCGCACGGCGCCCACGGCATCGAACCGGCAGGAGATGGATGTGTACGTGGCCACCGCCGCCGGGCTGTATCTCTACGAGGTGAAGGGGCACCGGCTGGAGCCCGTGCTGGCGGAAGACATTCGCGCGGCCACCGGCACGCAGGCGTACGTGCGCGACGCGGCGGTGAATCTGGTCTACGTGGCGGATTTCGCCAGGATGGGGCAGAGCTCGCCGGAGAACAAGGTGCTCTATTCGGCCGCGGACACCGGGTTCATCAGCCAGAACGTCTACCTGTATTGCGCCTCCCAGGGACTGGCCACGGTGGTGCGGGCGTCGGTGGACCGCGAGGCCCTGGCCAAGAAAATGAAGCTCCGGCCGGACCAGCGGATCACGCTGGCGCAATCGGTAGGCTACGCGACGAAGTAATCCCCCCAGGCCTCACCGTCCAGACCCCTTCCCTGTGCCTCCGATTCCCGGCTTCGCCATCCGGCCCCCGCCTCGCCGTTCGGACTGTTCCCCGGCCCCTGGTCACGTTTCCAGGCCTCACCGTCCCAATCCCCGGCCCCCGATCCCCGGCCCCCGATCCCCGGCCCCCGATCCCCGGTCCCCAATCCCCG
>JADGNR010000459.1 GCA_017883415.1 Bryobacteraceae bacterium
GCGGCGAGCGCGGCGTTCATGCGCGCCGACGTTCGTATGCCCTGGATGTTGAGGCCGGTGAACAGGAGGGCGAAAAACGCCGCCCAACCCCAGTACGGTACGCCGGGGGCGAACACGTGGGCCTGCTGGGCGATCCAGATGATGCAGATCATGGGATTGAGCATGTAATCCATGACCATGCTCCAGCCGGTAACAAAACCGAGCGCGGGATTGATCTCCCGGCCGACGTATGTGAACGCCGAACCGGCGCTGGGATACGCGCGCGCCATTCGTCCGTAACTGATGGCGGTGAACAGCATGGCCACCATGGCGATGAGGATGGTAGTTACCACATGCCCGCGCCCGCGATTGCTCAGCACTCCGTATACCGACATGGGAGCGGTGGGCTGAATCACGATGATGCCGTACAGGATGAGGTCCCACAGGCCGAGGGCACGCCGCAGGCGGACGTTTTCAGGGGGCGGAGTGGACACTGAGATTCGATTGTGCCACACGGTCCGGCGGCGCGAGGGAGAATGTAGGCATGCCACGAAAGCCGGTTCGCGCCCTGCTGCTGTCGCTTCTATGCCTGGCATCGCGCCATCTCGGCGCGGAGGCGCCGGGCGCCCGCATCGACCTGGGAAAAGGCTGGTCGATCCAGTCCTCGGCCAAGGTGACGCAGAAGGGCAGCGAGATCTCGACGCGCGGATTTCCGCCGCGCGGCTGGTATCCGGCGAGCGTGCCATCGACGGTGGTGTCCGCCCTGGTAAACAACAAGGTCTATCCCGATCCTTACTTCGGGATGAACCTGCGGTCGATTCCCGGAACCGCTTACCACGTGGGCCAGAATTTCTCCAACCTGCCCACCCCCGCCGACAGCCCGTTCGCCGTGGCGTGGTGGTATCGCACCGAGTTTCGGCTTGCGCAAGGGCTGAAAGGGAAACGGCTCTGGCTGAATTTCGACGCCATCAACTACCGGGCGAACATCTGGCTGAACGGGCGCCAGATCGCGGCCGCGGCCCAGGCGACGGGCATGTACCGCACGTTCGAGTTCGACATCACGGACGCGGCCCTGCCGGGCGCGACGAATGCGCTGGCGGTGGAAGTGATCCCGCCGGGCGAAAACGATCTTACGATCACTTATGTGGACTGGAACCCCATGCCGCCCGACAAAGATATGGGGCTGGTGCGCGACGTGTACATTCTGGCGAGCGGCCCGGTGGCGCTGCGCAACACGCAGGTGGTCACGCATCTGGACCACGGGCTCGACCAGGCGCGCCTGACGCTGTATGCCGATGTGAAGAATGGCGGCGGCGAGACCATCGAGGGCACGCTCAAGGGGACCATCGGGTCGATCGCCGTGGTGAAGAAAGTGCGGCTGGCCGCGCACGAATCCGCGCGGATCACGCTTGGTCCGGACGAGTATCCGCAACTTACCATCGACCACCCGAAGCTGTGGTGGCCTTACGGGCTGGGGGCGCAGGAGTTGTATCGCCTGCACATGGAGTTCGATTCCGGCGGAGCGGTTTCCGACCGCGAGGACGTGCAGTTCGGGATCCGGGAATTCACTTCGGAACTCGACGGGGCGCAGCATCGGCTGTTCAAGATCAATGGGCGGAAGATCCTGATCCGCGGCGGCGGGTGGACGTCGGACATGATGCTGCGCTACGACGACGAGCGCGAGGAAAACGAAATCCGGTACGCCCGGGACATGCACCTGAACACCATCCGGCTCGAAGGCAAGCTCATGAACGACCACTTCTTCGACACCGCCGACCGCTACGGCATGCTGGTCATGCCGGGATGGTGCTGCTGCTCGTTTTGGGAGCGCTGGCGAAACTGGAAGCCGGAAGATTACCGGATTGCGGGGGAATCGCTGCGCGACCAGATCCGCCGCTTGCGCAACCATGCCAGTGTTTTCGTATGGCTCTATGGGAGCGACGAATCGCCCAACGACGAGGCGGAGAAGGTCTATCTCAAAGTTCTGGAAGAGGAGCGCTGGCCGAACCCGTATCTCTCTTCCGCGGCGGACCGGAAAACCGCGGGCGCCGGCCTCACCGGAGTGAAAATGCCGGGGCCGTACGAGTATGTCGCTCCGAATTACTGGCTCGAAGACCAGAAGCGCGGCGGCGCATTCGGCTATAACACGGAGACCAGTCCGGGGCCGGCGATTCCGGTGCTGGAGAGCCTGAAGGAGATGCTACCCAAGGAACATTTGTGGCCCATCGACGACTTCTGGAATTATCATGCCGGCGGCGGCAGCTATCGCAACGTCAATGTATTTACCGCCGCACTCGAAAATCGCTACGGGAAGGCCAGGGGACTGGAAGATTATGTCCGGAAAAGCCAGGTAATGGCGTACGAGGGCGAGCGGGCTATGTTCGAAGCGTACGGCCGGAATAAGTACACCGCGACCGGAGTGATTCAGTGGATGGCAAATAACGCCTGGCCGTCGCTGATCTGGCATCTCTACGACTGGTACCTGCGGCCGGGCGGCGGATACTTCGGAACCAAGAAGGCGAACGAGCTTCTCCATGTACAGTATTCTTACGACGATCAATCGATCGTGGTAGTGAATTCATATTATCGGCCGTTTGCCGGGTATAAGGTCACGGCGAAGGTCTATAACATGGATCTGAGCGAGAAGTTCTCCAGGACGGCGTCCGTGGACATCGCCGAAGATAGCGCCATCCGGGTATTCGAGCTTCCTTCGATGGAGGGACTCTCGAAAGGCTACTTCGTCAAACTGACTCTGACCGACGCAGCCGGCAAGCTGGTGAGCTCCAACTTCTACTGGCTCTCCACGCAACCGGATGTTTCCGACTGGGCCGCCGGGAACGGGCGATTCACGCCGATCAAGATCTACGCGGACCTCACCGGTCTGGAACAGCTACCGCAGGTGAGGGTGAAGGCCGTCTCGCGCGTGGAGCAGAAAGACCCCGAGGAGATAGACCATGTGACCGTGGAGAATCCTACTGCCCGGCTCGCCTTCTTCGTGCATCTGACCGTGCTGAAGGGAAAGGGTGGGGGAGATATCCAGCCGGTCTATTGGGAGGACAATTACTTGACGCTGATGCCGGGCGAAAAGCGGGAAGTCGCGGCCACCTTTAAGAGTGAGTTGCTCGGCGGGGCCAAATCCTACATCAAAGTAGACGGCTGGAACGTCGCACCGAATTAGAGTACCGTGCGCAGATAGCGCCCGGTGTAAGAGGCCGCCACCTTGGACACGGTCTCGGGCGTGCCGGCGGCCACGATATATCCGCCGCGGGCGCCGCCTTCGGGGCCCAGATCGAGCACCCAATCGGCGGCCTTGATCACCTCCAGGTTGTGCTCAATGACGATCAGGCTGCCGCCGTTGGAGATCAGCCGCTGGAAGGAGGCCAGCAGCTTGGCGATATCGTCGAAGTGGAGGCCGGTGGTGGGCTCGTCGAAGATAAACAGCGTGCCCGCGCAGCTCGCTTGTGCCAGGTGGGCGGCCAGCTTGACGCGCTGCGCCTCGCCGCCGGAGAGCGTAGTGGCGGATTGTCCGAGGCGCAGATAGCCCAGCCCCACGTCGTCCAGCACTTTCAGTTTATGGACCACCTTGGGAGCGGCGTGGAAGAACTCCATGGCCTCGCGCACGGTGAGCTGGAGCGTCTCGTGAATGTTGAGCCCGTTGTAGCGGATTTCGAGGATGCCGCTTTTGTAGCGCGTGCCCTTGCATTCCTCGCAGATCAATTCCACGTCGGCGAGGAACTGCATCTCGACGGTGACCGTGCCATCGCCCTGGCAGACTTCGCAGCGGCCGCCCGGAATGTTGAACGAGAAGTGGCCGGCGGTGTACCCGCGCTTCACCGCCTCGCGGGTGGAGGCGAACAGCGCGCGCATCCCGTCGAACGCCTTGATGTAGGTGACGGGATTGGAGCGCGGCGTGCGTCCGATGGGCGACTGATCGATCATCACGGTGTTGGAGACGCGCTCCGCCCCTTCCACCTTCTTGCAGGAAATGCGGGCGCCCGTCTCCAGCGCTTCGGCGGCATCGTCGGACTCCGCATCGTGATCCGATTCGCGGGCCTTGTGCAGGGCTTCGAGCGACCGGAAAATCACGTCGTGCACGAGCGTGGACTTGCCCGACCCGGAGACGCCGGTGATCGCCATCAGCAGGCCCAGCGGAATTTCGACGTCCAGGTTTTTCAGGTTGTGGACGCGCGCCCCGGAAAACCGCAGCACCCGCCGTGGATTCACCGGCCGCCGCTCGCGCTCGGCCGAGACGCGCATTTCGCCGCGCAGATAGCGGCCGGTGAGGGAACCGTCGGCGGGGGAAGCCAGCAGGCGATCGAGCGTCCCTTCGAAGACGATGCTGCCGCCGTGCTCGCCC
>JADGNR010000172.1 GCA_017883415.1 Bryobacteraceae bacterium
CCGCTCCGATCTCCACCAGCGTCTGAAGGTAGCGTAGCTGAAGCGCCGCGGGCTGCTTCTGAATCACCTCCGCCGCCATGGACAGCTTCTCCGCCGCCGTGTACTCGCCCTCGGCGTGAATGATCTTAGCGCGCCGCTCGCGCTCCGCTTCCGCCTGCCGCGCCAGCACGCGAATCATTTGCTCCGACAGGTCCACCTGTTTGACCTCCACCATGGTCACCTTAACCCCCCATGTCGAAGTGTGCTGGTCCAGAATCGATTGCAGCCGCACGTTCAGCTTCTCGCGCTGGCTCAGCAGCGTGTCCAGGTCCACCTCGCCCAGCACGCTGCGCAGCGTGGTCTGCGCCAGTTGCGAGGTGGCGTAGAGGAAATTGGAAACTTCCACGATCGCCAGCAGCGGATCGATCACGCGGAAGTAGATTACCGCGTTCACCTTCACCGTGACGTTGTCGCGCGTCACCACGTCCTGCGACGGCACCTCCAGCGTGTCGATGCGCAGCGAAACGCGCACAATGCGGTCGATGGGCGCGAATACCAGGATGATGCCCGGACCCTTGGGCTGCGGCAGCAGGCGGCCCAGCCGGAAAATTACGCCGCGCTCGTACTCCCGCAGAATCTTGATGGAACTGAGCAGATACACGATGACGATCACCACAATGATGGTGGTGAAGCTGGTAACGTCGATCATTTCAGCCTCCTGTTTGATCCGGAACCGGTTCTACCGTGAGCTTCAGTTTTTCGATGGCCGTGACCCGGACGCGCGCGCCGGCGGCCACCGGCCGCGCCGACACCGCGTCCCAATACTCGCCGTGGACGAACACCTTGCCCTCCGGCGACAACTCGGTAAGGGCGGCGCCGGTCTCGCCGATCATGCCCTCGCGCCCCGTCCCCACTTTGCCGCGCCGCGCGCGCACGGCGAGCGTGAGCAGCAGCACCGTGATGGCCGAGAAAGGCAGCGCCAGCGCGATGGCCGTCCCCCAGTGCACGCGCATCTCGGGAAATGGACTGTCGATCAGCATCACTGCGCCCAACACCATGGCTACCGTCCCTCCCACGCCCAATACGCCGTGCGCCGTGAACTTGGCTTCGAGCGCGAACAGCGTGAACGCCAGCAGCAGCAGCGCCGCGCCCAGCCAGTTGATGGGCAGCACCGAGATGGCCGAAAGCCCCAGCAGCACCAGGATGGCGCCCACCACCCCCGGCGCGATCAGCCCCGGCGACGAGAACTCGATATAGATGCACAGCGCGCCCACCACCAGCAGCACCAGCGCGATATTCGGATCGGCAATGGCCGCGATGATTTTCTGGCGAAGCGACTTTTCGTACACCTCGATGGTGGCGCCGGCAGTGTGCAGAGTCTGGCTGCTGCCGTCGAAGCGGGTGACCACTCGTCCATCCAGCGCGGCTAGCAGTTGCTGCTCGCTGGGCGCGATCAGATCCACCAGGTGCTGGTCCAGCGCCTCGCGTTCGGTGAACGATTTGCTCTCCCGGACGGCGGTCTCGGCCAGCGCGCTGTTGCGCCCCCGCTTGGCGCAAATGCTGCGCAGGTACGCCGCCGCATCGTTGACCACTTTCTGCGTCATCACGGCGTCCATCTCCACGCCCAGGGCCACGGGATGCGCCGCGCCCGCGTTGGTCCCCGGCGCCATGGCCGCAATGTCGCCCGCCTCCAGCAGGAAGAAGCCCGCCGAGGCCGCGCGCCCGCCGCTGGGCGTTACGTAGGTCGCCACCGGAACCGGCGAGGCAGCCATCTCTTCGATGATCGCGCGCATCGCGTCCATCAATCCGCCCGGTGTGTTCAAACGGACGATGAGCAGCGACGCGTTCTCGCTCCGGGCCTGCCGGATGGCGCTGGCGACGATTTCCGCGGTGATCGGATGCACCACGCCATCCACGTTCACCGCGATCGCTTTCGGCGCCGCGGAAACTACCTGCGCGAGCAGCGCAAGCGCTATCGCCGGTGTTGGGGTCGCTCGCAATCTACCCCCAATATACACCACCCGGACCTATCAGTCCGAAAACACACTTTGGTGATCCACCTGATAGAAATTTTCGATGCCTTTCCTCAGCCGGATCGGTTAGGATAAAAGGGCATATTATCTTAAACAAGAGGGGAATCATTTAATGGCAAGAAAACGTACTTCCGAAAACAGTTTGTCGTCTGTCGGCGCCGTAACAACGCGCCGCAGACCCCTGGGCCAAACGCACGCTACCCATTCCGCGATTGCCGTGGAAACGCCGTCTGTAAGCGCGCCGACCGAGGAAGAGATCGCGCAGCGGGCCCACTCCTATTGGGAAGCTCGCGGCTTCGAAAGCGGTTCTCCGGAACAGGACTGGCTGCGCGCCGAGCAGGAACTTCGCGCCGAACGCGGAATGCGCGCCTCCTCCGTCACCGCCTGACCGCTACCGATACTTCCGCAGCACGGCCAGCAGGCGTCCCTGGATCTCCACATTCCGAGCCGGAACCACAATCGGCGAGAGCGCGCTGTTGGCGGGCTGTAGGCGCACCAGATCTCCCGGCGCCCGGTAAAACCGCTTCAACGTGGTTTCGCTGCCGGACAAAAGCGCCACCACGATATCGCCGTCCCGCGCCTCGGTGGTGCGCTCCAGCAGGATGAAATCGCCATCGCAGATGTGGTCGTCGATCATCGAATTGCCGCGCACTTCAAGCGCGTAGGTGTTGCCGTCGCCCGCGAAATCGGCGAAGCTCAGCACCTCGCGCTGCTCCACCGCCTCCACCGGCGCGCCCGCGGCGATGCGCCCCGCCAGCGGAATCTCCAGCGCCGCCTTGTGGCGCCGATGCTCCGGCTGGTATTTGGCCGTGAGTTCCAGCGAGCGGCTCTGGTTGAACCCGCGCTTCAGGTAATTCTTCCCTTCCAGCACCGAAATGTGCTTGTGCACGGTCGCCAGCGAGGCCAGGCGAAGTCCCCCGGCGATCTCTTCGTAGCTGGGACAATAGCCGTTCTCTTCCACGAAACCGGAGATGAAATCGAGCACCTCTTTTTGCCGCTTCGTCAGCGCCATATGGCTCCTGTCGCCCCCTTTCCATTGTGGGCGAATAAAAAGAGAAAATCAAGGCTTTTCGCCGATCGCAGGCGGCACCGCCTGCGCCACCACGCCATAATCTGTGTTGGTATGGGTTGGTGGGGCAGGCGCTTCCGCCTGCCAAGCCCGCTGACGAGCACCGTCCCCGCTTACATCAGCGAAAGCGGGTCCACGTCGATCACCAGCGCCGTCGCGCCCCATTTTCGCTCGTGCGCGAACTGGCGGATCCGTTGCAGCAATTCGTTCAGCGTCTTGCGGCTGGCCGCCTTGATCAGAAACTGATAGCGGTATTCGTTCTTGAGCCGCGGCACGGGCGCTTCGGCCGGCCCCAGCACCCGCAATTTCTCGGGCGGCGGCGCCAGCAGCAGGCCCAGTTCCGCGCTCATGCGCATCGCCATTTCCTTCTTCTCGCTGCGCACCAGCACGTTGGCCATGGCGCTGAACGGCGGGTAGTGCATCATGCGGCGAAAGCTCAGCTCCTTTTCGTAAAACTCCTGGTAGTCCTGCGCCGCGGCCATCCGCACCGCGTAGTGATCGGGATTGATGGTCTGGATCAGCACCATGCCGGGTGCGTCGCCGCGGCCGGCCCTTCCCGCCACTTGCGTGAGCAATTGGAAGGTGCGCTCCGCCGCGCGAAAATCGGGCATGGACAGCCCCACGTCCGCCGACACCACGCCCACCAGCGTCACATTGGGAATATCGTGTCCCTTGGCGATCATCTGGGTGCCCACCAGCACGTCGTAGTGGCCTTCCCGGAAATCTTGCAGGATGGTCTCGTAGTGCCGCTTGCCGGTCACCGTATCGCGATCGAGCCGCGCGATACGGGCCGCCGGGAACGCGCGATGCAGCTCTTCCTCCACGCGCTCCGACCCAATTCCCAGGAAGTAAATATGCTCGCTCGAGCACTCCGGGCAGACGCCCGGCACCTTGGCGGCATAGCCGCAGTAGTGGCACAGCAGGCGCCGGTCGCGCTTATGAAAGGTAAGGGTCACGGAACAGTTGATGCACTCCACCCGCTTCCCGCAGGAGCGGCACGCCACGAAGCTGGAAAAGCCCCGCCGGTTCAACAGCACGATGGTCTGCTCGCCGTTTTCCAGGCGCCCGCCGATGGCCTCCAGCAGTCGCCGCGAAAACGTCGCTTGCTGCCGTGTTTCCAGAAACTCCTCCCGCATGTCGATCAGCGCCACCGCCGGCATGGGCCGCTCCTCGATGCGCCCCGGCAGCTCCAGCAGCGTGTACTTGCCGCGCTCCGCGTTGTAGCGGCTTTCCAGGCTCGGGGTGGCCGAGCCCAGCACCACGCACGCGCCCGCCGCCTGCGCCCGCACCACCGCTACGTCGCGCCCGTGGTAGCGCGGCGTCTCCTCCTGCTTGTAGCTGCCGTCGTGCTCTTCGTCCACCACGATCAGCCCCAGGTTGCGCACCGGCGCGAATACGCCCGATCGCGTCCCCACCACCACCGGGGCCGCCCCGGAACGGATGCGCCGCCACTGTTCGGTGCGCTCCACGTCGGTGAACGCGCTGTGCAGTATGGCCACCCGGTCGCCGAACCGCGAGAAAAACTGTCCCGCCATGGCCGGAGTGAGAGCGATCTCGGGCACCAGCAGCAGCGCGCTTCGGCCCTGCTCGAGCGCCTCCTCGATAGCCTTGAGATACACCTCCGTCTTTCCCGATCCGGTCACGCCGTGCAGCAGGAACGTGCGGAACTCGCGCGCGCGGATCGCGTCGCGCACCTGCTCGAAGGCCGCCTGCTGCGCTGCGTTCAGCGTGTGCGGCGCGCGCACCGTTCCGAGGGCGATGGCCGCGGTTTCCGCCTTCAGCGATACCAGCCCCTTGCGCGCCAGCGAGCGCGCCGCCGGGCTCGCGTGCTTCACCGTGTCTTCCAGATCTTTCAGATTGTGCGAGCCCGGATGCAGTTCCAGGAACGCCCGCAGCTCCCGCTCGGGCTTGTTCAATTTGTGGTCGCCCGCCGCGCCGGCCAGTTCCACCCGCAGCCGCTCCGCCGGCGCGCGCAGCGGATCGCGTTCCGTCTGCACCTGCTCGGCCACGATGAACCCCTTGCGCTCGAGCGACCGCACCGCCTTGTCCGCCAGCGGCAGCGACTTCGCCAGATACGCCGCCGAGAGCGGCCGCCTTTCCAGCATGCGCAGGATCTGCGCCACCGGATCGTCGGGCGCCGAATCGAGCAGAAGCTGCCGTGCGGCGTCCCGGCCGGAATCGGTCAGCGACCACACTTTCCCCCGCCGGATCTCCGACGCCAGCGGCAGCATGCCGCGCAGCACGTCGCCCAGCGGCGCGCAGTAATACCCCGCGATCCAGCGCCCCAGCGCCAGCAATTCCGCGCTCAGCACCGGTTCCGCATCGATCAGCCGCAGCGCCTCGCGCACCGCCATGGCCGGCGCCTCGTCGTGGCAGCGCAGGATCACCCCCGTCAGCTTGCGCGGCCCGAACGGCACCACCATCCGGCTGCCCGCCCGTACGCGGTGCCGCAGCGTCTCCGGCAACGCGTACGTGAACGGCTGATCGAGCGGCACCGGCAGGCTCACGTCGCAGTACAGGTAGGATCCCTCGGGCATGAACCCTTCAGGGTGGCATAAGCCAGCAGCCTGGTGGGGCGGTCCCCCTGGACCGCGCGGGACGCCCTCGTCCCGCTCCGGTATCGCCCCCGCACTTGCTATCCTAAGAACGTTTCCGCCGTCGAACGTCCCCGGGAGGTTGTGTGCTTCATCGCCTGCTCTGCGCCTTCACCGCCGCCGGCGCGCTTCTGCTGCCTTTGCGCGCCGATACCAGACTGCTCCGGTTCCCCGATATCCACGGAGACAAGGTGGTCTTCACCTATGGCGGCGATCTTTGGACCGCCCCCGCCGACGGCGGTACGGCCATCCGCCTGACCGCCCATCCGGGCCTCGAACTGTTCGCCCGCTTCTCACCCGACGGCAAGTGGATCGCCTTCACCGGCCAATACGACGGCGATGAACAGGTGTACGTCATGCCGTCCACCGGCGGCGTGCCCCGGCAACTCACCTTCTATCCGGCGCGCGGACCGTTTCCGCCGCGCTGGGGCTACGACAACCAGGTCTATGGATGGTCCAACGACGGGCGGAAAATTCTCTTTCGCAGCCTGCGCGACGGATGGTTTCCAGGCTTCAGCCGCCTGTACCAGGTCCCCCTGGAGGGCGGACCCGCCGAGCCTCTGCCCATGCCCGAATCCGGCGCCGGCACGTTCGCGCCCTCCGGCAGCCGCCTGGTCTACTCCCCACGCGCCCGCGATTTTCGCACCGAAAAACGGTACGGCGGCGGGCAGGCCAACCAGCTCTATATCTTCGACACGGAAACGTACGAGGCCAAGAAGATCTCCGAGGGCCAACGCGCCAGCCGCGATCCCATGTGGATCGGCAACGCCATCTACTACGACTCCGACCGCGACGGCCACTTCAACCTGTACTCCTACGACGTGCCCAGCGGCAAAACCACGCAGCTCACTTTCAGCGCCACCTATGACCTCCGCTGGCCCAGCTCCGATCGCCAGGGCCGCATCGTGTACGAGCGGAACGGCGGCCTGGAGGTCTTCGACGTTCAGACCCGCAAGAGCACGCCGATTCCCATCACCGTCTCCGATGACGGTCTGGCGCGCCGGCCCACGCGCGTGGCCGCCGGCAACCTGATCGAATCCGCATCGCTGAGCCCCAAAGGCGAGCGCGTGCTGTTTGCCGCGCGCGGCGACATCTTCTCCGCTCCCGTCGAGAAAGGCACGCCGCGCAACCTCACCCGCACCTCGGGCGCGCATGATAAGTGGCCGAGCTGGTCGCCCGACGGCGCCAGGGTGGCGTTCCTCTCCGACCAGAGCGGGGAAGAGGAGATCTGGGTGGCGCCCCAGGATGGCGCCGCAAAGCCCCAGCAGCTCACCCACGGCGGCAAGGCCATGCGCTATGCGCCGGAGTGGTCGCCCGATGGGAAACGGATCGCCTTCAGCGACAAAGACGGGCGGCTCTTCGTGGCCGCTGTCGCCGATGGCAAGCTCGCCGAAATCGCCCATTCCACCAACGGCGAGATCCGCGACTATCAGTGGGCGCCGCGCGGCGAGTTCCTGGCGTACACCCTCCCCAACCCCAATACGTTCGGAACCATTCACGTCTGGAGCGGCAGCGAGGGCCGCACTCATCGCGTCACCAGCGATTATTTCGATTCCAACTCGCCCGCCTGGGACCCCGACGGAAATTATCTCTACTTCATCGCCAACCACGATTTCGCGCCGCTGCTCTCCAGCGTCGAATTCAATTTCGCCACCAACCGCCAGGCCAACCTCTATGCCCTCGCCCTGCGCGCCGGCGTCAAGAGCCCGTTTCCTTTCGAAAGCGACGAGGTGAGCGTCACCGGGCCGGAAGACAAGAAAGCCGAAGAGAAGAAAGCCGAAGAGAAGAAGGCCGAAGAGAAGAAGGCCGAAGAGAAGAAGGACCTGGCGATCGACTTCGACGGCCTGGAATCCCGCGTGGTCCGCGTCCCGCTGGAGGCCAGTAACTACTCCGACCTGAAGGCCAAGGCCGGCCATCTGCTCTATACCGTCAATGCTCCGCCGTATTATGGCCGGGCCGCGGAGATCAAGAACTCCGTGCGCATCTATTCCATCAAGGACCGCAAGGAGACCACCCTGATGGAAGACGCCGGCGGTTTCCAACTATCCCGCGACGGCTCGAAGGTCCTGATCTCTCAGGGGGCCTCGTACCAGATCATGGACGCCACTCCCTCGGGCGCCGCCGGCAAGAAAACCGTGTCCACGGCGGCTCTGTTCGTCGACCGCGTCCCGGCCGAGGAATGGGCCCAGATCTTCGATGAAGTGTGGCGGCGGTACCGCGACTTCTTCTACGCCCCCAACATGCACGGCTACGATTGGGAGGCCGTGCGCCAACAGTATCGCCCCTTCCTCGAACACGTGGCCGACCGCACCGATCTCAACTACGTGATCAGCGAGATGATCTCCGAGCTCACCGTGCAGCACGCCTATATCGATGGCGGCGACCGGGCCGCTCCGCCGCGCCCGCGCGTCGCCCTGCCCGGAGCCCGCTTCGAGCTCGACCGGGCCTCCAATCGGTTCCGCATCTCGAGAATCTTCGAGGGGCAGAACGAAGAGGACATCTATCGCTCCCCCTTGAAGGAAATCGGGGTGGACGCCAAGGTGGGCGATTATGTGCTCGCCATCAACGGCCAGGAACTCACCGCCCAGGACGATCCCTACCGGCTGCTGCGCAACCTGGCCGATGGCCCCGTCCAGTTGACCCTCAATTCCCAGCCGGCCGCAGCGGGTTCGCGCACCGTGACGTTCCGGCCCATTACCGATGAAACCAAGCTCCTCTACCTGGACTGGGTCAACGCCAACCGGCGCAAAGTGACGGAGATGACCGGCGGCCGCATCGGCTACCTCCACCTGCCCGACATGGGGGCCGACGGAATTCGCGAGTTCGTCAAGTGGTACTATCCGCAGATTCGCAAAGAGGGGCTCATTGTCGACGTCCGCGCCAACGGCGGCGGAAACATCTCGCGCATGGTCATCGAACGCCTCACCCGGCGCGTACTCGCTGCGCAATTCGCCCGGACCGTGGAGACCCCGTTCGTTTACCCCGACGCCTTCGCCGGCCCCATGGTTGCGCTCCTCAACGAAAACTCGGCGTCGGATGGCGATATCTTTCCCGCCATGTTCCGCGAAGCGAAGCTGGGACCGCTCATCGGCAAGCGGAGCTGGGGCGGAACCGTCGGCATCTCCGACCATGGCCAGTTGATCGATGGCGGCCACGTGAACGTGCCCGAGTTTGGATTCGCCAACACCAGGGGGGAATGGATCATCGAGGGCCACGGCGTCGATCCGGATATCGAAGTGGACAACGATCCCCGCTCCGTGATCCAAGGCAAGGACCCCCAACTCGATCGCGCCGTCGCCGAAGTCATGGCGCGCCTGAAGTCCAACCCGCCGACCCTCCCGACCCGGCCGCCCGACCCCGTGAAGCTGAAATAGGTGTCGGCGCCGTGGGCCGGACGCCCTCGTCCGCGCCGGACCCCCTGGTCCGGCTCTCGGGCGGACTCTGCCGGCGCAAGCATCTGCCCCGCCGCTACAATTGAATCGAGGGTTCCCGCTTGGAAAACAAGGAAATCGCGCGCGTGCTCTGGGAGACTGCCGACCTGATGGAGATCGCCGGCGAAGACTCCTTCCGTATCCGCAGCTATCGCAACGGCGCCACCGCGGTGGAAGGATACCCCGAGCGGATCGCCGGCATCCTTCGCGATCCCAATCGCAAAGTCACCGACATCCCCGGCATCGGCAAAGGCCTGGCCACCGTCCTGGCGGAGATCGTCGAGCGCAGCTCCTGCGAGCGCCGCGATCTTCTCCTGCAGCGCTTCCCTCCCACCGCGCTTGAGTTTCTCAAGATTCAAGGACTCGGCCCCAAAGGCATCGCCCTCATCTTCGAGCACTACCGCATCAGCACCATCGACGAGCTCGAACGCCTCTGCCAGGAGCAGAAGCTGCGCGTGCTGCCGCGCATGGGCGCCAAGCTCGAAGAGAAGGTGCTGCGCTCCATCGCCCAGTACCGCCAGCGCAGCGGCCGCTACCTGCTGAGTTACGCGGAAGGCGTAGCCGCGGAGCTGATCGCCGAGCTGCGCCAGGTTCCCGGAGTGGACTCCGTCACCCCGGCCGGCAGCCTGCGGCGCGGCCGCGAGACGGTGGGCGATCTCGACCTGCTGGTCACCGGCCCGCAAGCCACTGCCGCGCTCGAGCGGTTCATCGCCTACCCCCGCGTGACCGAAGTGCTCGGGCGCGGCGAAAACAAGGCCAGCGCCAAAGTCGGCCACGAGGGCTTGCAGGTGGATGTGCGCGCGCTCCCGCCCGATACCTTCGGCGCCGCCATGCAGTATTTCACCGGCAGCAAGGACCACAACGTCGCCATCCGCACACGCGCCGTCAAGACGGGTCTCAAGCTCAGCGAATACGGACTCTTCCGCGTCGAGGACGATTCCAAAGTCGCCGGCGAGACCGAAGCCGGCGTCTACCAGGCGTTGGGACTGGCGTGGATTCCGCCCGAGCTGCGCGAAAACTGCGGCGAAATCGAAGCCGCCGCCGAAGGCCGCCTCCCCGCGCTCGTCGAAGAGAAACACATCCGCGGCGACCTGCACATGCACACCACCGAGACCGATGGCCGCGCCACCCTCGAAGAGATGGCCGAAGCCGCCCGCCGCCGCGGCTACCAGTACATCGCCATCACCGACCACTCCAAGGCCCTGGCCATGGCCAACGGGCTCGACGAGAAGCGCGCCGTCGCTTTCGCCAAACAGGTGCGCGAGATTAATCGCAACGGGCTCGGCATTCGCGTCTTCTCCGGCATCGAGTGCGACATTCTCAAGGACGGCGCCATGGATCTGGCCGACGGTGCGCTGGCTGAGCTCGACCTCGTCATCGGCAGCGTGCACAGCCACATGCAGATGGAGGCCGCCGAAATGACCGACCGCCTGCTGCGCGCCCTCTCCTGCCCGCACCTGCGCGTGATGGGCCACCCCACCGGCCGCATGCTGCTCCATCGCGATCCCTTCCCCTTCGATTTCGACCGCATCGTGGCCGAAGCCGTGCTCCGCGGCGTCTGGCTCGAGATCAACGCCAGCCCGGAACGGCTCGATCTCAACGGCGCGCTGGTCCGTGCGGCTCGCGCCAAAGGTGCGCGCTTCACCATCTCCACCGACGCGCACCACCCCAAGCACCTCGATTCCATCCATTACGGCATCGTCACCGCGCGGCGCGGCTGGCTGGAACCCGCCGACGTAATGAACACGCTGCCCGTGGACCAGTTCGCCGCCGCGCTCGAAACACAATCATGAAAATCGCTTCCTCCCGCGAAGTATATAAATGCAAGCTGTTCCGCGTCACCGAAGACCGCGCCCGAGATCCCCGCTCCGGCTTCGAAATTAACCGGTCGGTAGTGCGCCATGTCGGCTCCGCCGTGATGATGGCCGTCGATGAGAAGCGCCGGGTGCTGCTCGTGCGGCAATACCGCCTGCCCGCCGGAAAATACCTCTGGGAGTTGCCCGCCGGCCGCCTCGATCCCGGCGAAAAGCCGCTGCAGGCCGCCCGCCGCGAGTTGATCGAGGAGACCGGCTACCGCGCGCGCACCTGGCGCAAGCTGGCCTCCTTCTGGGTGAGCCCCGGCTACGTCGCCGAGCGCATGACCCTCTACCT
>JADGNR010000173.1 GCA_017883415.1 Bryobacteraceae bacterium
GCGGTCTGGTTGCGGGTGAAGGAGGCTTGCCCGTCGGCGAGGCCCGCGATCCCGCCCGCGAAGGAGAGATTCGGCGGGCCCCAGTTCACCGCGTCCTGGTTGTTGCCCGCGATGCCCGCCTCGCCCGAAACATTTTCGCGGTTGGCGAAGAACGGCGTGGCGCGCAGCGCCGACCGGCTGTACTGGAACCCCAGATTGGCATTCATCCGCTGGCTGAAGACATGGCGCCAATTCACGTTCGCGTTGAGTCCCGACGCGCCGGTCCGGTCGGTGAACCCGAACAGGTTGGGCCCTTCGGTGCGGGTACTCTGCCAGGCGAAGCCGCCATTCACGAAATCGCGGCGGGCGACTTGCTTGTTCAGGCGGGTCTGCACCGTGTCCTGATCGCTGATGCCCACAATGGGAATCTGGTAGTTGTAGCGCGCCGCAGGATCGAAATTCGCCTGCGGATAGAGGCGCAACAGCGCCTTGGCCTGATCGCTGATGCGGTTCGGCGGAATCAGGTTGCCCGAGAACTGCGCTCCGCCGCGCGGGTCGAAAATCTGCACGGGCTGTCCCAGCGGATTCAGCACGTGCGTGAAATCTCCGCCGCGCTCCGCTTCCGTCGGCATGAGGGCCGGTTGCGTCGAGGCATTGCGGTTCCGTGCCAACTGGTAGTTCAAGAAGAAGGTGGCGCGGTATTTCTGCGGCCAATGCGGAATGATGACCGGGCCGCCGAACGAAGCGCCGAATCGCAGGCGGTTATAGGCCGGCGTCGTGGTGTTCTGGCCGGTGAGCGAAAACGGGCGCGCGTTGAGGGCGGAATTGTCCACGGTGGCGAACAGGTCGCCGCGAAACGCCGAGCCGGGGCCCTTGCGGAAATTGCCGATGGCGCGCCCCTCGATTCCTTTGCTCACGCTGCCGTTGACCACGAAGGCGTTGGCGGCGTCGGAGCTGGCGTCGGCCGGAGGCAGGCTGTTGGCTTCCACGGGGGAATCGCCGCTCGAGGATGCATTCACGTCGGCACGCTGAAAACCGGTGAGCGCCCCGTCCTTCGGCGCCTCGGCCTGCTTGCCTTTGCGCGGCGGCGGCGCGTTCGATCCCGGGGCGGGAGCGGCAGCGGCGGTGGGTGGCGCGGCCGTGGGCGGCGCGGCCGTGGGCGCGGCAGGCTTGATCTCGGCCTTGATCTGCTCCAGCGGGAGCAGCGTCAGGTCCCACTCCCGGGCAGGAGCGCCGGGGGCCACGCCCACCTCCAGTTTGAGCGGGGCGAAGCACAGCATCTCCACTCGCATGGTCCAGACGCCATCCGCCAGTTCGAGGAAGGAATAGAATCCTTCCTGGTCGGTGACGGCGACCAACCTCTGGTCGCCGCGCGTGGCCGTCACGGTAGCGCCCGGGACCGGCAAGCCGCCGAATCTGACCTGTCCGTGCTGTTCCGCGGCCGCGAGCGAGAATACGGCCAGCCAGGCCGCGGCCGCGCACCGGAAGGAAATACGCATGCGCCCTAATTCTCGGTGGGAACCTTTTCGGCGCGGTCGATTACCAGAATCTCCACCGGGCCTTTGCGCGGATCCAGTTTGAGTCCGAGTTTCTCCTGCAACGCGGCGAAGATGCTGGGGCCGGAGTCGGACGCCTCGTTGGCGTGCGGCGACGCATCGCCCGCTCCCGCCGGCGGCGGTGCGCCCATGGCCGCCATTTTGCCCAACCCCATGCCGCCCTGCTCCCGGTCGTCCGGCATCCAGTTCAACTCCACCTCATAGACGCCCTTCATCTCCGTCAGATCGGTTACCGGCTTACCGGTCAGGTTTCCCAAAGCGTTGGCAAGCTGCGCCATGGTCATCTTGCCGCTCATCTGGCGTCCCTTGGGACCGAAATTCATGTTGATATTGCCGGTGGGACCGCCCGGTCCGGACAGAGTCTTGCCGCGGCCCCCCACTGCCGCATAGGCCGGGCCGGATCCACCGGTCGGAGCCGCGGGACCGCCGGCGCCATCGCCAGGGGCCTCCGGTTCGGCTTCCTTGAGCTTCGATCCGTTCTTCCCCACCACCAGCGCGTACATGGGAAGGGTCTTGGTTTCCCGGTGCAGCGCCAGTTTGAAGCGCTCCGCCAGCAGCGTTTGCAGCATCTGCGGGATCTGCTCCTTGGGCGTACCGGGCGGCACTTTGGCGACCACGTCGTAGCCTTCGCTCTCGAGCCAGTCCGGCCCCGAGACCTGGTAATCTTTCACGTCGTAGGCGCGCGCGATCATCATTTTCAGGGTGACATTGCTATAGTTCACCATGCCGGGATCGCCACCCAAGCGGCGCATGATGCGGCCGTCGGTGGGCGGCGGCGCGGGCTTCACCGAAGCCACGTCGAAAGCCGGTGGGGCCCCGGCCTGGCCAAAACCGGCCGTCGAAGTCAGGACCATCAAAACCGCACCCGCCAGTGCTCGCATCATGTCATCGATCTCCTTTGTTTTCGCTGTCTTGTTTCACGTGAAACGGTACACGACTGTCGTCTATGTGTATCACGATGCAGCGCTCGAAAATATGACGGCTTTGTGCGCCAAACCGCTCGAAATTTTCCGACTCGGCCAGTTCACCGATATGCAGCGGAGCGATGACTGACACGGACGATGGTGATTTCATTCGGCAGTATTGTAAAGATGATGCGGTAGTCGCCGACCCGAAGGCGGAAATGGCCCTGCCACTCTGCCGCGAGTGCCTTCACGTCGCCAGCGCGCCCGATTCCCCGTACCGGGTGTGCGCTTGCAGGATTCGAATCGCCTCTTTACGGCCGATAGCCCGCAAATCCGACCGGGCCGACTCGGGCCAAATGAACTTCACAGCAGACCGAATTCTCGCAGGAGCTCGTCTTGAGAAACCACCTTGCCGGTGCGCAGCTCCTCGCGCACGCGCAGGATGGCTGCGGCGTCGGCTTCGCTGACAGGTTCGTCATCAGGAGGTGCAGACCATGCTGCGCGATAAGCTGCCGCGCGTGCTGAAGGAGCGATCAGCCGCCAGCTCTCAGCGGGAAGCTGAGAGCTGAGAGCTGAGAGCTGAAATCTTCCTACCGCATGCCGCCGCGGCCGCCTGTGGCGGCAGCGGGTGCGGCGGGGGCCGGTGGAAGGAATTTGGGATCGAGAATCTTCGCGATCTCGTCCTTCACGCCTTCCAGGTGCGCTCTGGTTTCGTGATCGGTGGTCTTGGCCAGGGCGGCCGTCACTGCGCCGCTCAGGGTGCGCAGTTCCGCGCGATACATCGGTCTCTCATCGCCGCTCGCGGTGGGCGCGCCGCGGCCTCCACGGCCCCCGGGCGCCGGCTCGGCCTGCGGGATGGCCGGCGTCGCCGCCACCGGTGCCGGGTTCACCTTGTTGTTCACCAGCGTGAGATAGGAGCGCTGCAGCCCGCGCCGGTACGCGTCGATCTTCACCTGCGGGGCGTCCAGTTCCTTCCAGATGCCCTTGCGCACGGTGGCCAGAAACTCGGTGGGAGAGTAGGCGCGGGCGCCATCGAGCGTCTCCTGCTCGATCAGGCGCGCGAAGCGCTGGCCGTTCATTAACTGGGTCAGCACGCTCTGCTGCGCGTTGTGGATGCGGTCAATCGCGCCCACGGCCTCGATGCGCCGCAGGATCTCCTCGTCGATCATCCACAGCGGCGTGGTGAAGGCGTTGTCGAGAAGGTATTTCACGGCCTCCTGCTGGCGCTCCTTCGGCACCAGGCTGAAGATGCGGCCCTCCTGCCCCACGGCTTTTTCCTGGCTGTTGAAGCCGCCCACGATCTGGGCCACGTGACTCATCTCGAGCGTCCACTGGCCGAGCATGCGGCCATAGAGCCCGGAAAGCTCGTCGTAGGTATCGCCCTCTTTGTACGCCGTGGCGGGCATCAGCATCTTCGCGACGCGCTGCAGGTTCTTCATTCCCAGGGTGGTGGCTTTGACGGTATCGGCATCGCCCACGGCCTCGGTCTCTTCGCCCGGGTCCGAGCCCGCCGCGTTGGCGGTGGAGAAACGGAGGTACGGCTTGTCGTCCTGCTCCTTCGCCCATTTGTGCAGCGTGGCCTTTTCCTGGTCCGGGTCCTTGGCGCTCGGAATCGGCGCATAGCCCCAGTGGGTGGCCCAGATGTCATACGGTCCGATGCGCGGCACCAGGTCCTCGACGGGAATGCCGTCCTCCGGCTGGGCCACGTAGTTGAAGCGCGAGTAGTCCATGATGGAGGGCGTGTGCCCCATGTCGTGGAGCCATTGCTTGTCGCGGATCTTTTCGAACGGGTACATGGAGCTGGCCTTCATGTTGTGCTGGAAGCCGAGCGTGTGGCCCACTTCGTGACAGACCACGTATTCCAGCAGGCGGCCCATCAGGTCGTCGGGCAGGGGCAGTTTCTGGGCGCGCGGGTCGAGCGGCCCCACCTGCACGAAGTACCAGTCGCGGGCGAGTTGCATCACGTTGTGATAGAACTGAATGTCCGCGTTGAGGATTTCGCCGGTGCGGGGATCGGAGATGTGCGGCCCGCTGGCGTTCTCGGTAGTGGAAGGCAGCCACCGGATTACGGAGTGGCGCACATCTTCGGGGCTCCACGAGGGGTCCTGCGCCGGCGTCGGCGCCTCCTTCGCCAGGATCGCGTTCTTGAATCCGGCGGCTTCAAAGGCCTGGTTCCAGTCCTCCACGCCCTTCTTGAGCCACGGCACCCACTTGGTGGGCGTGGCCGCATCGATGTAATAGACGATGGGCTTGACCGGCTCGGAGATGGCCGCGGCCGGGTCCTTCTTCTCCAGACGCCAGCGGGCGATGTAGCGCACGCGGTCGGCCTTGTACTCATCGTGGGTGTAGTCCATGGTGCTGGTGGTGAAGTAACCCACGCGCTCGTCGAACAGGCGCGGCATCATGGGCTTTTCGGGCAGGCGCACCATGCTATGGTGCAGCACCACCGTGGCCGTAGATCCGCGCATGGTGCCGCCGCCCAAACCGCCGCGGCCGCCGCCCGTCGCGCCGCCCCTGCCGGCGGCGGTATTGGTGTAGGTCATGGTGACCTCGGCTTCGATGTTCTCGGGGAACGGCGAGAGGTGTTCGATGAAGGAGCGCGTGGCATCCACCGCCGAGGCGCCCAGGTGCTGGCGGGCGCTGAACTCGGCCACGTCGCTGGTGAACAGGCGCGATACTTCGACCACCGGGTCGCCGTCTTTGGCGAAGGCCGCCACCGGGAAGGCCATGATGATGGCTTCGTTATTGGCGGCTTTCACGGCCCTGGCGATGGGCTGTTTGGGGTCCGCCACCACCGAATAGTCCACATCCAGCAGAAGCACCCGGTTGCCCTTCAATTCCCAGCGCACTACGTGGTTGGTCAACTGCCCACCGCCGTAGCCCACGCCGATGGCGGTCTTGGCGATCTGGGAGTTCCAGAGGTATTCCTTGCCCAGCTCGCTTTTGGGGATCTCGAAGTAATAGCGCTCCTTGATCTGATGCACCGTGAACAGGCCCTTGGTGGTTTTGGCGTCCTTGGTGATCACGCGGTCGTAGGGCTGCGGGTCGGGGATGGCGCCGGCGTTCTGGCCGCCGCGTCCACCGCCGCCGCCCTGCTGCTGCGCCGGCTGCTGCGGTTCGGGCGGAGTATCTTGCGCGCACAGCACGGCCGCTGCACACAGGGGTAGCAGAAAAGCGAAAGCCTTTCGGGTCATCTGGTCTCCTTATTTCGGATGGGGAACGATCTTATGAAGGCGTGCGGACCGGGGAAAAGGTAACCTCTGGGGTTCTTCAAATTAGGAATCCGATGAAGGCAGCGCTCCGCGTCCCGGTCGCCTATGGCGGGTATCTGCGCCTGCGGAGGGGGTTCGGGGAGGGTGCCGGCTCCTGTGCACACGGCGGCTACGCAAAGCGCCGCGGCAGCAAGACTCCCTCATGGGGCATTGCCGATGTCAACGCATGTGACGGTCCGGGGGGTTCCGCGACCCCATCGGAGCGCCACCCAAGCCGACCGAACCAGCGCATTCAAACGGAACACTCGCTGCGGGCGACGGCACTGCTGAACCAGGCCTACCAGCGACTGGCGGACAGGAAGGATGTGGGCGGGCAGGATCGCGCCGATGTGGTGGGCGCACGGTAGGCCAAGGCGTATGTGGGTGGCCGCCGCGGGCGGCGCAGGACGCGGAACGTGTCAGCGCGGCCGGGGCACGGACTTGAGCGCGATTGCCATGCCGCCGATCCCTGCCAGCGCCAGCACGACATAGGAGTACGGGCCGTAGTCGACGATCGCTTTAACCACAAAAGCCAGGCCGGCGAGCGCCGACTCCCGGAATTTGGGAGAAATCACCAGAAAGATGGTGCCCAAGCCAAATATTCCCATGAAGCGAAGCATAGAATTCGAGCCTAATTTCATACGGGCACGTCCGTTTTACTTACGGCAGCCACAATAGTAACATGAGGCCCGCGCGGCAGGACTACTTCCTTCCGATAGCGGAATCCAGAAACTCCGCCGCCAAGGCGACGCCGGCGGGGAACGAGGCCTGCCTCCGGCTGGGGATATAAGGAAGCCGGCCGGCAGGATCGCGTCCGGCGATGACGACCCCTGTATCGGGCAAAGTTCTCCATCGGTGAACGTGAGTGTGGAGGGCCAGCTACGCTCCGCATCTTACTCTGCTGAGCGGCTGGACCACGCTTCTGAAACCACGATGATTTGGGCGTTCGTTGCCGCAACCACTCGCCAGTCGCCCTCTCTTCCTGCCGGGGGGCGATAGAGACTATCACGAATCGGGCTGGTAAGATGACGGGAGCGCGGGCTGGACGAGCGGCTGCGTTCTTCGAGACCGCTTGCAGGGGGGATGCAGAATTGTGACGCCTGACCGTTGGCGGCAGATAGAGACGATCTTCCAGCGGGCGATCGAACGCGATCGCCGGGACCGTCCTGCTTTTCTCGATGAGGCGTGTGCGGACGACGCCTCGCTACGCATCGAAGTGGAGGCGCTGATCCGGGCCGGCGAGACGGGCGCCAGCCTTTTGGAATCGCCCGCGGCCGAAGCGTATGCGGAGTTGCTGTCCGCCTCAGCCGGCCCGACTCTCTCCGGCAGTGCGATCGGCCCGTACCGGCTTATGGGAATTCTCGGAACGGGCGGCATGGGCCGTGTCTACCTTGCCGAGGACACCCGGCTCGGACGCAAGGTTGCACTCAAGCTGCTCCCCCCGGGGCTGGCCGGAGATGTGCAGCTCCGCTCGCGATTGGTGCGGGAAGCGCGGCTTGCGGCGGCCCTCGATCATCCGAACGTCTGCACGATCTATGAGGTGGGCGAGGACGGGCCGCACTGCTTCATCGCCATGCAGTACGTCACGGGCCAGACGCTCAAACAGTCGATCGGCGGCCGGCCGCTCGCCATCGAGACGATGCTCCCGCTCATCCTCCAGGTGGCGGACGGACTGTCGGCCGCGCACGCGCTCGGCATCATCCACCGGGATATTAAGCCGGCGAACATCGTGGTCACACCGGGCGGCCAGGCCAAGGTGCTCGATTTCGGTCTGGCGAAGGCGCTGGACGACCGTGACAGCGACGTTACCCGCACGATCGGGGTGGCCGGAACACCAGCCTATATGTCGCCCGAGCAGGCGCGTGGCAGCCATCTGGACCACCGCACGGACATCTTCTCGCTGGGGGCCGTGCTCTACGAGATGGCCACGGGACGCCCGCCATTCCGCGGCGAATCTGTTCGCGAAACGTTGCAGGCTGTGGTGGAACGGCCGCAGGTGCCGGCGCGCCAGCTCAATCCGGACGTGCCGCCGGGACTCTCCGAGGTCATCGATCGCGCCCTGGCGAAGGACCCGCGCGATCGATACCAGTCGATTGACGATGTCATCGCGGGCTTGCGGCGTCTTCAGGCGCCGCCACCGGCGCCGCATCGGGTCGACAAGTGGGCGCTGGTTGCCGCGATGGTTCTGCTGCTGGCCGGCGGCGCGTGGTGGCTCGGCAAAATCGCGGCGGCCGCGTGGGCGCGCCGGCAAATCCCTCGCATCGAAGCGCTGGCGCGGGAACAGCGAGTGTTCGAAGCGTATGACCTGGGGGTCAGGTTGCGAAGCTACATCCCCGCGGATCCCGAGCTGGCGCGGGTACTGCCGCCGGTCTCGGATCGCATCTCGGTCGCTACCGAGCCGCCGGCCGCGCGCGTGTACTTGAAGCGCATCGAGGGAAGCCGCGCGCCGGCTCGGGAACTGCTGGGCGGCACTCCCATCCGCGACCGCGAGATTGCGCGCGGCGACTATGTGCTCACGATCGAGAAAGACGGGTACGCCGCGCTGGAACGCACTATCTCGGGCGTACCCGCGACGGAAACGACCGCTTTCATAGCGTCGCGCCCAATTCGGCTGGACGTGACGCTCACCCCCGCGGGCCGGATTCCTGCCGGCATGGTCCGCGTCCCGGGCGGCGATTACAGACTCATGGCATGGGCGCGGCCCACCGATGCGCGCATCCGGCTGCAGGACTACTTCATCGATAAGTACGAGGTCGGCAATCGCGAATATCGGGAGTTCGTCAGGGCGGGCGGCTACCTGAAGCAGGAATACTGGCGATATCCATTCAAGAAAAACGGCAGGCCGGTCGCCTGGGAAGAGGCGATGAAGGAGTTGAAAGACCGGACCGGGTTACCGGGACCGCGCGGCTGGTCCGAGCAGACCTACCCCGAAGGCAATGCGGACCATCCGGTCACGGGCGTGACCTGGCACGAGGCGGCGGCCTATGCGGCGTTTCGTGGAAAGCGGCTGCCGACCATCTTCGAATGGGAGAAGGCCGCGCGCAATGGCATCAGCACACCCTACGGTCTGACGATGCCCTGGGGCCTGGCTCGCCCGGGGGACGAACTGCGCGCGAACTTCGGAGAGAAGGGGACGGCGCCGGTCGCCGCCTTTGAATCCGGCATGAGCCCGTTCGGCTGCTACAACATGGCGGGCAACGTCGCGGAGTGGTGCTTCAACGAAACGTCTCGCGGCTTCATTACCGCCGGGGGCTCATGGGGAGAACCGGAATACATTTTCGGCGACTATGGTATTTTCCCGCCTCTCCACAGTTCCGACCGGCTCGGATTCCGGTGTGCGTGGACCGGCCCGGGCGCGGCCGGGGACCAGGGAGCGATGTGGATCCGCCTGGAAGATGAGGTCCCGCAATATACTGCCTTGCCTGTGCCGGCCGCGTGGCGGCAGCGCTACGACTACCAGCGCACACCGCTCGAAGCGCGGGTCGTCGAAGTGAAGGAAACCGAAGGTTGGCGGCGCGAGAAGATTACCTACGTGGGCGGCGGGGGAGAGCGGGCGATTGCATATCTTTACCTGCCGAACAACTTCCCGAGGCCGCTCGAACTGGTACATGTCGTTCCGGGGGGCGACGTCTCCCACGGCATACGCTCGCTTCCGTCTTCGATCGAGGCGACTCTTGCGGCGCTGATCCGGTCGGGGCGGGCCGTGTTCAGCGTCGTATTGGCGGGCTATCCGGAACGCGAACGGTCGCCATTTGGTAATGTGTCATCGGCGGCTTCGGTGGAGTTCGCGGAGGCGGCCGCACAGTGGGTGGTGGACCTGCGGCGCGGGCTGGATTATGTGACGACACGGCCCGAGATCGACGTGGGCCGCATCGCTTTCTATATGGCCAGCGCCGGCGGGATCCCCCTGATCGCGCCCGCCCTCGAAGACCGTTACCGTTCGGTTTTTCTCTGGGGCACGGGGATCGAAAGGGGACAAGCGGCGTGGAGGCCGGAAGCAAATCCGATTCACTTTCTCCCCTTGATTCGAGCGCCCAAGCTGGTGTTGCAGGGCCGCTACGATGAGGACAACCCTCTAAAAACCTACGCGGAACCGTTCTTTCGCCTGCTCCGCGAACCGAAGCGGATCAAGATTTTCGACGGCGGACACAGGCCCAGCCCTCAAATCCTCTTTCCCGTGTTGCACGCATGGCTGGACGAGACGCTCGGCCCGGTTCGGCTGAAGTGAGAAGGCCACGAGTGCAGCGAGCCGATACCCGCGCGACGAGGATCGGGCAACTCCTGAAGGCGTGGAGCGAAGCCGGCCGGCTGGATCGGGTTAGCCTCATTGGTGGCTTCATTTGTAGTAGAATCGCACGTCGCACTTCTTGCTCGAACAATCGATCGGACAACTCGGCGATTTCGACCCCGGTATCGGGCAAAGGTCTCCATCAGTGAACGTGAGGGTGGCGGGCGTCAACTTGGTCCCCACCGTCGGAACACAGGTGTAAGACGATCCGGTTCCAACCCACCCTGCGGGAGACGCGCACGTACCGCCCACTCCTTTTCCCGTGTCCACCGCGTGAGAACGCAAAGTGATCATGAATTGAGGGGTGTCGTTACTGGTCAACACCCACTCCCTTCCGTCCACATCAATATCCTGATGGGGGGCGCCGGGCAGACTATTGTAGTCACTTATGCTGATCGTTCTAACTTTACTAAAAACCTTGCTCACCTCGATCTGGTGATTAGACTTCTTATCTATCCCATCGGGATATTGGAATGTGATCGAGCCGTCGCCGACCTCAATGGGGGGGCCGGCGGCGCGGAGTTTCAAGTATAGGATGGGTGCTGCGATCAAAAGCACGATCGCACCGCCGGAGATCAGGAGCTTGGTCTGCAGGGACATTCGCGTGTGGTTCGTGGGCATTCTCGTTTCTCCTTATCTGGGGTCGCCTTGGGCAAGGCGTAAGACCTTTCGCCAGAGTGTCTGCACGTCGGGTCTCGTCAGGTAGATTTGAAAGGCCGGCTGTCCCCACTCGCGCTCGATGCCATCGAGTTGCCGTTTTGCCGCCTCCGCGTACTCACGGGCTCTCGCGTGGTCGGCGCTGGCGGCCATGGCGAGTACGTACCAATGCGAGAGGGGCAGGTTGGCGGCCAACGGCTCGATTTCGTGAATCATGGCGAGCGCTCCAGCGGGATCTCCGCTGTCGAGGCGCGCCTCGGCCAGCGACAGTTGAGCGCTAAGACGGAGCGGGACATCGCCCAGTTTCTGGCTTTGCGAAAACGCGAGCTCGCAGTTGCGGAGGCCTTGTTGCCGATCGCCGGATCCAGCCTGGGCCACGCCCAGAATGGCGGTCAGGCGTACCGCTTCGTCGGGAGCAGGAGCGGCGGCGAGCGTGCGGCGGCAGGCGCTGACTGCCTCTCGATACTGCCGCCTGGTCAAAGCCAGCGCGGCGCGCGACGCTGCGATGCTCAGCTGCAAATTCGGGAATTTTTGCGCATTGGCGTCGGCTCGTGCGAACATCTGCTCCCCTTCTG
>JADGNR010000174.1 GCA_017883415.1 Bryobacteraceae bacterium
TGTTGTTCATATACCCGTCGCGGTTGTTGTCGTGGCCCACGTATTCCTGGTAGAGGTCGGGCAGCGGGCTCACCTCGTAGGGCGTGCCCAGGTTCTTGCGATACCAGGCCACCACCTCGTTTTGGCCGTCGGGGTTGAGCGTGGGCCAGAGCATCACGATCACGTTGTCCAGGATGGCGTCGATTTCGGGATCGCCCTCGGTCGCCACCAGCTTGTAGGCCAGCAGAATGGACTGCTGCGCGCCGGCCACCTCGGTGGAGTGCATGCCCCCATCGATGTGCACGATGGCCTTGCCTTCCCGCGCCAGCGCCCGGGCGGATTCGTCGGTGAGCCCGCGCGCCTGCGCCAGCTTCTGCGAGATGGATTTGTACTGATCCAACTGCGCCAGATTCCGCGGCGAAGAAATCAGCGCGATCTCCCAATCCAGCCCGCGCGTGGTCTTGCCCACCGAAATCACGCGGATGCGGTCGGAGGCGGCGGCCAGGCGGTGGAAGTAGGCGCGCGACTCGTCGTAATTGGCGAGGTAGAAATCGTCGCCCGGCTTGTGGCCGAGCACCGATTCCGGCGTGGGCACCTCGGCGGCGAAGGGAATGCTTGCCAGGAGAAAGAAAGGGACCGCGAGCTTTGCCAGCATCCCTCAGATTGTACAGCGCGGCGACCGTGGGGCAGGCTATTCAGCCTGCGGACCCGCTTTCCAGCGGGTCCAGCCGGCCGGAAGGCCGGCTGCGGGCAGGATTGCCCGCCCCACAGGACTTAGGACGTACTACGCCAGGATTGAGGCCGGGACGATATGAAAGTGCTTATCTCATACGGCGATGTCGCCGATCAGATCACGGCTCTTGGCCTCCAAGCCTTGGGGGCCGTGAATGGCCTCACCGTATACGTGCCGCCGGCATACACTCGCCACGCCGTCCGAGCTCCTCTTGATCCCGAAATCGGTCAAAAGCTGATTGAGTCTGACGCCGCGCGGCAGATAACGCGCGCGTATCAGGGCTGTTGGGGGCTCCGCTCGACGTCCTGCGGATGAACAGGGATGATTCCGGGATATCGCACAAAGTCCCGCGTGTTGAATGTGAGGAGGTGCATGACCTGGTGAACGTGCATGGCCGCCACCAGCCGCGCGTCGTGCACTTGTGCCCCGGATACAGAATGAGCGACCACCAATTTCCTCCACTCCCGATGCACCGCCTTGCTGTCTTCCAGAAAAGTGAGCGTTTCTTCTACAAGCCGGGCACGACGGTCCGCTTCTGGAATGGAAAGGCCGTAGCCATTCCGTTCGGCGGGGCGGGTACAGGTATTCCAGAACTCGGCTAAATTCTGCGACGTGTAGCAGAGATCCTCGCCAGCCGCCCAGAGCTGTTGTAGAGCCGATCGCACGAGTGGATAGTCCCGGTCATCGGGCTTCACGAACCGCAGCAGTACATTGGTATCGACCAGGTAGGCGGTCACTCAGTTGCGATCCCGGTAGAAGCTCTCGCGCGTGAAGCTCTCCGTCGGCAAAAGCGGGAGCGGTTGCGCTCCCTCCGCCATCCCCTTGAAGAAAGCATCGATCTGTTCTGGCGTCCTGGGCCGACGCGGCGAAAGCAATCGGCGTGCGGCCTCTTCGAACAGGCTCTCGACGTACGCCTCCACGGAGAGGCCACGCGCTTGCGCCTGGGCTGCAAGTTCGTCGGGGATGGTTACGGTAACCTGCATGGGATCACGACATCCTGGAGACACTCTAGCACTTTGAACCTGCTGGTCGGGTGGTACCGCAGGGCGAACCTGCCTGCGGCGCTAGAATGGACGAATGCACAACGAGTTCACCGCGATCATCGAGCAAGACGGCCCATGGCACATCGCGCACTGTGCGGAAGTGCCGGGCGCGAACGGCCAGGGCAAATCGCGGGAAGAATGCCTCGCCAACCTCCGTGAGGCCATCTCCCTCGTTCTGGAGCACAGACGGGAAGAATCTCTGCGTGCCGTGCCTCCCACCGCCAGCCACGAGCTTGTCGTAGTTGGATGAAGACCGAGAGGCTCAACATGCCGCCGCACCCACAGTTGATAATCCCCCCGCCTCCTGTTTTAATGAGGGTGGGCCACAGTAGCTCAGTTGGTAGAGCAGCGGTTTCGTAAACCGCAGGTCTCCGGTTCAAGCCCGGACTGTGGCTCCAGCCTTTTCGCCTCCCCACAGCGTCCGGCCCCACGAGCGCGCGGGATAAAGCAGCGCGTTCCACTCCACACTCGCCAGGTCCTTGACCCCGAGCGGCGCGTGAAATACGCCCAGGCTGGCGATGTAGCGCGTGAGAAATTCTCGGGCCATCACCAGGTCGATGCGCACGCCGGCTTCGACGATATCGTGGAGCACGCCATCGAGCGTGAAGACGATCTTGCGGAACATGAACAGCGGCGCCGGAAAATGGACTCCGGCGAGCGCGATGTCGTCCATCAGCAGCATGGCGTCCAGCACGCCGGGCGAGCGCTCGGCGGGGAACTGCTCGAAAAAGAGGGCGACATAGCGGTCGATCACGCCCTCGTGCGCCGCCGGACGGCGCGGGCCCACCAGGCTCAGGGCATGGATCGCCCGGCGTACGCCCTCGGGCCGGCGCAGGATCATCATGAGGCACAACATCACCAGATGGCGGCGCAATTCGAGGCTCATGGATTCCGCCAGCGCCCAATCGATAATGATGAGCTCGCGGTTGGGCTGGTCGTAGAGCAGATTCCCGGCATGGGGGTCGGCGTGGAACATGGCGGGGTCTTCCCGCGAGAACAGCGGGACGGCGATGAGGGCTTCGATCAACTGCTCGGCGATGCGGCTCCGCCGGATGGGGGAGCGGGGGAAGGCCTCGGTGACTTTGACCCCGTCTTCCTCGGTCATGGCCGTGATCTCGGGAGTCGAGAGCGGCGCGATGAGGCGCGGCACGCGGATGCCGATGCTGGCGCGGAAAGTGCGCGGCGCCGCCAGCAGCGTGGCTTGCTCGCGCGGAAAATCCAACTCGTGTTCCAGCAGCAGACGGACTTCCGCCAGCATCTCGCGCACATCGTGCACCGCGAAATCGTACCGCCGGTGGCGCGACGCCAGGTGCTCGCCCAGCTTCTCGATCAGCGTCAGATCCTCCGCGAAACAGGCCGGCACATAGGGCTTGAGCACTTTGAAGACGCCGCGCTCGCGGTCGCCATCGGGTTTCTTCCAGGTGAAGCGCACGATGGCGCTGGCCGTCCCTTCCCGGAAGATGGACGGTTGAATTTTGACGGCATAGGTATCGAGCAGCGGCCCCAGGCGATCCTTCAGGATGGCGCCGATCTCGCCGGCGGTGGCATCGCTCAGGCCATTTTCGAGCACCGAGAGTGCCTCGCGCACCGAAGGCGCCAGGCTGCGGTTGCGCGCCACCACCTGCCCGATTTTCTGCAGGCCGGGCATCCGCGAGATCAGCTGCAGCAGGCGCACCTCGGACGTTGCCTCGGGCGGCAATTCGATCTGTTCGACGATTTTGCCCGCCAGGCGCCGGTCCGACAGGCGCCCGAACAGGAACTGCATGGCGTCCTCCACCAGCGGACGCCAGTGGCGGTAGATCTCGGGCACCAGCAACTCGACGGGGACGAGCCCCGTCACCCAGCGCCCGACGTCCTTGCGCCAGGCTGTGCCGCCGGCATGCAAGGCGGCCTCGACCGCGGCGAGGCGGTCCGCGCGATCTCCCTGGGTGAAGGCCAGCATGATCGCGCTCATCTCCGCCGGGCCAATCGCCGCCAGCAGCGGCGCCACTACGGACATATCGAACTGCGTTGCCGAACTCACGACCGCTCCTCTCTAGTAGGGTAGGCCTCCCGGCCTGCCCGGTTCAACTCTTACGAGGCAGGCCGCCAGGCCTACCCCACTTTCTTACGCTTGCGCTTCGGCTTTGGTTTGGCCAGGCGCGCCTTCAGTTCCGCCACCTGCCGGCGGAGTTCGTCGCGCTCGGCTTCGGCCGCCGAGGGGGCCGCCGGGGGCGGCGATCCGGTGAGAAAATCTTTCACCATGTGCAGCGGCGTCAGCGCTGCCGAGCGCACATCGCTCAGCCGGGTTTCGACCGACTCCTGCACTTTCTGGTACGTCTCCACGGCCGACTTGAGATACGACATGATGAATTCCTGCCCCGCCCGGTCGGAGGTGACGATCAACTGGCGCAGCAGGTCGATGGGCAGCCCCGTGGGCTGGCCCTTGGCATCCTCCGTGATAATCTGGGTCAGGATGACGCGGGTGCGGTCCTCGCCCGTGCGGGCATCCACCACCTGGATCTCGCGGCCCTGGCGAATCATGGCGGCCAGGTCTTCCAGATTCACGTAACGCCTGGCGGATGTGTCGTATAGCCGGCGATTGGGGTATTTCTTGATGACCACGGTGGTGCCTTCCACGGCTTCCTCCTTGCTGCATTGCGGAATTCTAGATTTATCTTGACACATAAACGCATGCAGGTCTATAGTGTAATTGGATGCTGCAATGCAGCATATCAAAAGGAGTCTTACATGCCAGCCAAAATGAAACCCGAGCCCGTAGAAGCCGCCCGGGAATTTCCTCCCGTTGCCATGCTGTCGGAGTGGGTCCGGCAGGGAACGGAGAGTTTCTTCGCCACACAGCGGATCCTGTTGGATCTGGTGATGCGGCAAAACGCTAACACAATGAACGTCGTCCGGGAACGGCTGGCGGAAGCTCGTTCCGCCCCCGCCGCCGCCCTGACCGAGATGGCCGGTGAGGGAGTCTCGAACTTCATCGCCGCGCAACGCGTGATTCTGCACCTGGCCCAGCGGCAGAACGAGATCGTGACCACCGGCGTGAAAGAGAGAGCCGGCGCGTCGGCGCCTGCCGCCGCCATGATCGACCTGGTGCGCCGCGGCGTGGATACGTTTATCGACATGCAGCAGCATTTCCTGACCATGGCGGCCAAACAGACCGACATCTGGATCGATGCCACCAAGAGCGGCAGCCCGTTCGACGGCAAGGGCCTGGCCGAACTGGCGCGCGAAGGGATGGAGACATTCGTGCGCAGCCAGAAGAAGTTCCTGGACGTGGTAGCCGAAGAGACGGCCCATGCCACCGAAGGGACCAACGGCCATAGCGCGGGCAAGAAAACCGAGTTGACGGAACTGGCCAACCAGGGCGCGGAAGCCTTCATCGACGCCCAGAAGAAACTGCTCGATGTGGCCGCGCAGCAGATGTCCGTGAACCTGAAGGCGGCCAAGAAGACCGTGGATGTGATCAACCCGTTCCAGCCGGCCATGTTGACGGACCTGATGCGCCAAACGGTGGACAGCTTTGTGGAAGCCCAGCAGGCCCTGCTGGATGTGATGGCCAAGCCCAAGCACACCGCCCACATGCCGGAGAAGCCCCACGCGCACAAGCGCGCCCGGCATGCCGCGGCGTAGACGGGCAAAGCGAAAGTTTTCGCCCCGCCCTAACGGAAATAGAGGTATCTTTATCTTTTAGGGCGGTTCCGGTGCGAACTGCCCATCGCCTGCCGGGTGCGCCGTTGCTTTTACGGAACGGGGCGCCCGGCCGGGCGCATTCTGCGCGTTCGAAACGGAGTACTGCCCATGCCGCCTTCCCGCCCCAGCGATCGCCTGTCTTCGGAAGACGCGATCTTCCTTTACCTGGAAAAAAACGAAATGCCGCTGCACATCGGGTGCGTCGCCATTTTCGATGGCGCCGTCCCGCTGGAGACGTTCACGGATTTCGTCGAATCGAAACTGCCGCTGATTCCGCGCTACCGGCAGCGCATCGTCATCCCGCCGTTCAACCTGGGCCATCCGACTTGGGAATTCGATCCCGAATTCGACATCCGCCGCCATATCCGCATGGTTACTTTGAAGCGCGGCACCGATGGCGAACTGCAGGCGTTCGCGGGCAAGGTCCTCAGCCAGATCATGGACCGCAACCGCCCGCTGTGGGACATCACCCTGGTGGATGGCCTGCGGCACGGCCACATGGCCATGATTTTTCGCCTGCATCACTGCCTGGCGGACGGCGTCTCCGGCGTCGCGCTGCTGAACCTGGTGCTGGACGCCAGCCCGCAGGTCGCGCCGCTGCCCAGGAGGCAGCCGTTCCAGCCGCCGCCGCTGCCCGATGCCACCACATCGCTCATGGACGCGCTGGTCAGCTCCACCTCGGAGGCGATCGCCTGCCTGCTCGAAGCCCAGGCGGCGGCCATGAACCTGGTGCAGGCGCTCATAGGGAACCATGCGCCGGAGGCCGTGCAACAGTGGGCCGGGATGGTTCCCGACCTGATGAAGTCCATGGACCGGCTGCCCTTCAACGCGCCCTGCCTCGGCCCGCGCCAGCACATCTGGACGGACATCTCGCTCCCCGAAACGCACGCCATCAAACAGGCCTGCGGCACCACCATGAACGACGTGGTGCTGGCCGTGGTCACCCGGGCGGTGAGCCGGTACGCCGAACTGCATGGCCAACCGGTGGCGGGGCGTCTGCTGCGCTACTGGGTGCCGGTCAACCTGCGGCCGCCCGGCGGGGGTGAGGGCATGGGGAACAAGATTTCCATCCTGCCGGTCACGACCCCGCTCGATATCGAGGATCCGCTGGAACTGCTGAAGGCGGTCCACGAGCGGACGCAAGCTCTGAAGCGGTCCCACGTCCTCGATCTGATCAGCCTGGGTGCGGCCTGGCTGAGCGCGACGCCGCCCCCGTTCCAGGCGATGTTCGGGCTGCTGGGAAATCGGCTGCCCTTCCCGCCGTTTCACATGGTTTGCACCAATGTGCCCGGGCCGCAGGTGCCGCTTTATCTGCTCGGCAAAAAGATGCTGCGCAGCTATCCTTATGTGCCCATCGGGACGGAAATGGGCTTCTGCTGCGCCATACAAAGCTACGACGGCACGTTCTACATCGGCTTGACGGCCGATTCGGCCGTGGTCCCGGATGTGGCGCGCATCCGGGAGTTCATCGACCAGGCTTTCGTGGAACTGCGCCAGGCGGCCGGAGTATCGCCCGCGCAGCCGAAGCGGGCGCCGGCGAAGAAAGCCGCGGCCGCGCCGCCCAAGTCCCGCGCACGGCGGGCAGCCAAGGCCGCGGTAGTGGAGCACCCGCCGGCGATCGAGCCCCGGGAAGAGGCCGCGCCGCCCAAGTCCCGCGCACGGCGGGCAGCGAAGGTCGCGGCTGCGGAGCACCCGCCGGCACTCGAGCTTCAGCCCCCGGCGGAGTTCGTGGCGGAAGAGGCGCCCGAGCTGGCGGAGGACCTTACCGCCGAGCTGGAACCGGTTCTGGTGGGGTGAGGAAGAGTAGCTTTCAGCGATCCGCGAACAGCGAAGAAGCGGAAGGCTGAGAGCTGAACGCCGAGGCCGTGAAAACAAGCGCCCGTCCACGGGCTTGGCAGGCGGTGCCGCCTGCGATCTGAAAGCTGAACGCTGATAGCTAAAAGCTGAAAGCTGAAAGCTAAAAGCTGAAAGCTAAAAGCTGAAAGCTAAAAGCTGAAAGCTGAAAGCTGAGTTCCGTCATGTCGGAGAAGATAGCGGTATTCGATACCACGCTGCGGGACGGCGAGCAGGCGGCCGGAACGCGCCTGGGCAGCCGGGAGAAACTGCTCATCGCCGCGCAACTGGCCAAGTTGCAGGTGGATGTGATTGAGGCGGGCTACCCGGCTTCTTCCCCGGAAGACTTCGAGTCGGTGCAGCTCATCGCCCGGGAGATCGCCGGTCCGGCGATTTGCGCCCTTTCCCGCGCCGTCCCTGGCGACATCGAAGCCTGCGGCAAAGCGCTGGCCAAGGCCGCGCGCCCGCGCATTCACACCGGAATCGGCGCGTCGGATATCCATATCGCCGGGAAGTTCCAGGACGAGCGGTACGGCGCCACGCTGGGGGAAAAGAAAGCCACGGTCCTGCGCATGGCCATCGACGCCGTCAAGCTGGCTCGGGAATATGCCGACGACGTCGAGTTCTACGCCGAGGACGCCGGCCGGGCCGATCTGGCGTACCTGCTGGAAATGATCGAGGCGGCCATCGACTCAGGCGCCACCGTGGTCAATATCCCCGACACCACCGGCTATACCGTGCCGGAGCAATACGGCTGCCTGATCAAGACCCTGCGGGAGCGCGTGCCGAATATCGCGCGCGCGGTGGTGAGCGTGCACTGCCACGACGATCTGGGCATGGCGGTGGCCAATACCCTGGCCGGGGTCCTGAACGGCGCGCGCCAGGTGGAAGGCACCATCAACGGGATCGGCGAAAGGGCGGGCAACGCCGCGCTCGAAGAAGTGGTCATGGCCCTGCGCACCCGCGCCGACTACTTTGGGGTACACACCGGGGTGGATACCCGCGAGTTGCACCGCACCAGCCGGCTGGTCTCCGATATGCTCGGAATCGTGGTTCCGCCCAACAAGGCCGTGGTGGGCGCCAACGCTTTCTCACACAGTTCGGGCATCCATGTGGATGGATTCCTGAAGGAACGGACCACCTATGAAATCCTGCGTCCGGAAGATGTAGGCATCCAGGAAAGCCGCGTGGTGCTGACCGCCCGCACGGGGCGCCACGGGCTCAGCGATCGCCTGCGGAAGCTGGGATACACGCTCACGCAGCAGGAGCTCAACCAGATCTATCCGCGATTCCTGGTGGTGGCGGACAAGAAACAGGAAGTGTTCGACGAGGACCTGATCGCCATCCTGCACGACCAGATCCATCCCGTGCCGGAGTTGTACCACCTGGAATACCTGCACATCAACAGCGGTACGTCCGCCATTCCGACCGCCACGGTGCGGCTGCGGATCAAAGATGCCATGCGGGAAGGGGCCGCCATCGGGGACGGTCCGGTGGATGCGGTGTGCAAGGCCATTGCGGCGGTAACCGGGACCTCGGCCCGCCTCGAGAGATACGAGATTCGCGCCGTGACCAGCGGCACCGAAGCCATGGGCGAAGTGTCGGTGCAGGTGGAGGAAGAGGGCCGGAAAGTGGTGGGGCGAGGCGCCTCGACGGACGTGATCGAGGCGAGCGCCAGGGCCTATATCGACGGCCTGAACAAACTCGCGAATTTCCGGCGAAGCCGGCCGCGTTGACTCCCCCAAAGCCCCAAAAAAGCCGCTGACGAAACGGCGCTCCGTGCGCTAAACTGCCACTGATGGCCAGCCGCTCCCCCGTTCGAAGAGATTATGAGGCCGTTCCATTGCCCATCTGGCAGGAGTTGCTGGTCGGCATCGAAATGGTTTACCTGCGGGTTTCGCCGGTGTATTGGGGGTTCGGCGTGCCGGAGGGAGACGGCTCCGCGGTGGTGGTCATCCCCGGTTTCATGGGGACCGATCTCTATCTCACCGAGTTCCGCGCGTGGCTGGGCCGGATCGGCTACAAATCCTACTTTTCCGGCATCGGCCTGAATGCGGAATGCCCCAACCTGCTGATCAAGCAGCGCCTCAACGAGACCATCGGCAGGGCGTATAAAGACACCGGAGGGCGCAAGATCCACCTGATCGGGCACAGCCTGGGGGGCGTGCTGGCGCGCTCGGTGGCGTCGCAGATGCCCGACCGCATCGCTTCGGTGATCACCTTGGGGGCGCCCTTCCGCGGCGTGGCCCTGCATCCCACCATCCTGCGTATCGCCGAAATCGTGCGCGGGCAGATCCTCGACCGGCACGGCGATCGCGTGCTGCCGGGATGCTACACCGGCGCCTGCACCTGCGATTTCCTGGAATCGCTGACGGAGAAGCTCCCGAAATCGGTGTTCCAGACCGCCATCTATACCAAGACGGACGGCATTGTGGATTGGAAGGTCTGTAAGACCGGGAAACCGGACATCGATTTCGAGGTTTCGGCCACCCACATCGGCATGGTGTTCAACGCCATCGTCTACGAGATCGTGGCCCGGCGCCTGGCCAGGGCGCGAAGCAACGGAAACGGGACGCGGCGGCGACGGGCGGAATGCGCCTGAAGCGCGGCTGTTGCTACGGGAGTTGCGCAGAACTTGCACCTGAAGCGTTTCCCAAGCATGTAGAATTTTCCCTGCGAAGCGAGGCCGGTAGTCCTAAGCCGCCGAGCTCTGGAACGGCATTAAGGAGAGGCACGGGCTAAGGTAGACGCCCCCCCGCGCCACCTGGCCGATGGCGTCCAACAGATCGTTCGCGACGCGCGATTTCAAGACGTAGCCCGCGATTCCCGCCGCGGCGGCCTGCCGGATGTACTCTTCTTCGTTGTGCATTGTCAGCAGGATAGACTTGGTCGGGGGAGAGGCGGCGTGCATCCTCTGGCCGGCGTCGAGGCCGCTCATCACGGGCATGGAAAGGTCCAGTACCGCGATGTCGGGCCGGAGCGTCTTGGCCAGATGAACGGCTTCGGCGCCATTGGCGGCTTCGCCCACCACGTTCATTCCCCGCCCTTGCAACAGCGATTTCAGCGCCGCTCGAAATCCGGCGTGGTCGTCGGCCAGTACTATAGTCAGCGGCATTGGGTCCCCTCGCCGGTACTACTAGCACTCGTATGACCGTTATCCCAGCACGCGGATGCGGCGCAGGAGCTTCATGAGGCGGGTCATCCAGCGCGCGTAGAAGGCGGCGCTCATGCCATGGAAGGGGGCGATGGGAATAAGCCGTTGCACCGCCACGGTTTGCGTTTCGGTGAACTTGAGGATGCCCTCCGCGCCGTGGCGCGCCCGCAGCCCCGACTCCTTCATGCCGCCCGAAGGCGAATCCACCGAGCCCCAGGTGGCGGCGTAGGCTTCGTTCACGTTGACGCTGCCGGCCCGGATCTGGCGCGCCAGCCGCACGCCCTTGCCGGTGTCGCGCGTCCAGATGCTGGCGTTCAAGCCGTAGCGCGTGGCATTGGCCCGCTCGATGGCTTCGGCCTCGGTGGCGAAGGGGTAAACCGACACCACCGGCCCAAACGTCTCCTCGGAATGGACCTTCATATCGGGCCGGACGTTGGTCAATACGGTGGGCTCGAAGAAGAGTGGTCCCAGGTCGGGGCGCGCGCGGCCACCGGCCAGCAGGGTCGCGCCCTTGTCGAGGGCGTCGCGCACATGATCCTCGACGGTGGAAAGCTGGCGGGGGGAGGCGAGCGAGCCGATCTCCACGGAATAATCGAGCGCGGCGCCGATGGTGAGCCGGCGCATGCGCTCCACGAAGAGGCTCAGAAAGCGCTCGGCGAGCGATTCGTGGACGTAGATCCGCTCGATGGAGATGCAGGCTTGCCCCGCCGCCACGAAGCAGCCGCGGATGGCGCCATCCACGGTGCGCTCCAGGTCGGCATCCCTCAGCACGATCA
>JADGNR010000175.1 GCA_017883415.1 Bryobacteraceae bacterium
GACGCCGCCAACCCGTTCCGCATCCTGCCGCCCAAGACCGGCGAAAAGCGCCAGCCGCATCCCATGATCGACAAGCGCTTTCCGATCGTGCTGATGCTGGAGCCGCTGCACGCCTGCAACCTGACGTGCACGGGCTGCGGGCGCATTCGCGAGTACGAATCCACCATCACGGAGCGCGTGCCGCTGGATGAGTGCCTGCTCGCGGTGGAGGAATGCGGCGCCCCGGTGGTGTCGATTTGCGGGGGCGAGCCCATGATGTATCCGCAAATCGGCGAGCTGGCGGCGGGCATCCTGGAGCGCAACCGGCACATCTATCTGTGCACCAACGGCATGTTCATCCGCAAGCGGCTGCACGAGTTCAAGCCCGACTGGCGGTTCTACTTCAACGTACACCTCGACGGCATGGAGAAGACCCACGATATCTGCGTGGAGCAGGAGGGGGTGTTCCGCAAGGCCATCGACGGCATCAAGGCCGCCAAGGCCGCGGGCTTCCAGGTGTGCACCAACACCACCGTCTACAAAGAGACGGACATGCGCGAGATCGAGGAGCTGTTCGCCTACCTGCGGCAATTTGGCGTGGACGGCCACCAGATCGCGCCGGCCTACGGCTATTCGGCGGTGAACGACCGCGAAATCTTCCTGACGCGCGAGGATGTGCACGAGAAGTTCAAGGACATCGACCGGATCGCCAAGAAGTTCGCCGTGCGGCAGACGCCGATCTACCTGGAATTCCTCAAGGGGGAACGGGACCTGCCCTGTACGGCATGGGGCAACCCCACGTACAACGTGAAGGGGTGGAAGGGGCCGTGCTACCTGATCACCGACGGGCACTATAAGACCTTCGAAGGCCTGATGACGCAGACTCCCTGGGAAAGCTACGGCCACGGCAACGATCCGCGCTGCGAGCACTGCATGGTGCACTGCGGGTTTGAGCCCTCGGCGGCGCTGGGCATCAACGTCGGCCTGGCGGACAATCTGAAGATGCTGGCATGGACGCTGCGGTAGGGGCTCCAAACAGAGCCACGACCCTGAGGGAGTGGTTCCTAGCGGCGGAACCCTTTCTCAGACTCAGGACTTGTGAAAAAACCGGTTGGCAGGCGAAAGCGCCTGCCCCACCAACCGTGAGACAGACGCTTTCGTCTGTCAACCTCACGGTCCCGGCTCAGTTGGTCGCATGAAGCCCGTGCTCGTCACCGGTGCTTCCGGGTTTCTGGGATGGCACGTGGCGCGTGTGCTCCGGGAGCGGGGTTACCCGGTGCGGGCGCTGGTGCGGGCGGGGAGCCGGGTGGATGCGCTCGATGTGGAACCGGTCACGGGCGATCTGCGCGACACCGCATCGGTCGAGCGCGCCACGCGCGGGTGCGGGCTCGTGTTTCACGTGGCCGCGGATTACCGGTTGTGGGCCCGGGATCCGGGCGAACTGTACCGCTCCAATGTCGAGGGCACGCGCCACGTGTTGCAGGCCGCGAAGGACGCAGGCGTGGAGCGGGTGGTGTACACCAGCACGGTGGGCGCGATCGGCGTGCCGCACGGGGGCATCGGGGACGAGAACACGCCGGTGACGCTCGAAGACATGGCCGGCGACTACAAGCGCTCGAAGTTCCTGGCCGAGCAGGCGGCGCTGGAGTATGCGCGCGGCGGATTGCCGGTGGTGATCGTCAACCCGACGGCGCCGGTGGGCGATCACGACGTGAAACCGACGCCTACGGGGAAGATCGTGGCGGACTTTCTGGCCGGCGCCATGCCGGCGTTCATCGACACCGGTCTCAACATCGTGGACGTGCGCGATGTCGCCCAAGGTCACCTGCTGGCCTGCGAGCGCGGCAGAGCGGGCGAACGATACATCCTGGGCTCGGAAAACCTGACGCTGGCGCAGATTCTGCAGAAACTGGCGGCGATCACCGGGCGGCGCGCGCCCACCATGCGGCTGCCCTATGCCGTGGCGTACTGCGCCGGGGTTTGCAGCACGGCGTGGGCGGGCATGACGGGGACTCCGCCGCGCGTGCCGCTGGATGCGGTGCGCATGGCGCGGAAGAAGATGTGGGTGACGCATGAGAAGGCGCGGCGCGAGCTAGGTTTCGAGCCGCGTCCGGCGGAGGCGGCGCTGCGGCACGCAGTCGAGTGGTTCAGCCGGGCGGGGGCCGCATGAAGCTGCTGGTGGTGGCGTCCGACCGCAGGGAATACCAGGGCATCCTGGCGCGCGCGGAGCGGCCGCGCCGGGCGCGCGTGCGCGCGGATTGGGCGCGGTTGGTCCGGATGGGGGAGCACGAGCTCCTGCTGGTGGCCAACGGCGCGGGGGCGAAACGCGCCGCCGAGGCCGTGGACGCGTCGCTCGAGAGCTTCCAGCCGGAGGCCATCGTGAGCGCGGGGTTTTGCGGCGCGCTGTCCCCGGAGCTGGCGGTAGGCGACGTAGTGGTTGGTACGGCAATCGCGGGCGCGGAGGGGAACTATCCCGGACGCCCGGTGGACAGCCGCCGGGCGCACCACAGCGGCACGATCTGCTCCATCGACCACGTGGCGCAGAGCGCCGAAGAGAAGCGGCGCCTCGGCGGCGGAGGAGCGATCGCCGTGGAAATGGAAGCCGCGGGGGTGGCCGGCCGGGCGCAAGCGCTGGGCCTGCCGTTTTACTGTGTGCGATCGGTAACGGACCTGGCCGGAGAGACCCTGGCGAACGATTTCAATTCGGCCCTCCGTTCCGACGGCCATTTCGATACAATGGTTATTCTTAGGCGTATTTTGCATCAACCCTCGCTACGCTTGCCGGAACTGTTCCGGTTGCGAAAGCGTTGCGCGTGGGCCTCGCACACACTGGGAGAATTTTTTGCCGATTGCCGATTGTGAACAGGGCGCCATACCCGGGACTATGCAGGCGGCGGTATACCGCGGCCGGAGCGTGGTGAGTGTGGAGGAAGTGCCCACTCCGGAGATCGGACCCGGCGAGATTCTGATCCGGGTGGAGGCCTGCGGCATCTGCCACACCGATCTCAAGAAGATCGAGTACAACCTGCTCGAGCCGCCGCGCATCTACGGCCACGAGACGGCGGGGGTAGTGGCGGCGGTGGGAGCGCGCGTGACGCGGTTTCGCGCGGGCGATCGCGTGGTGGCCTTTCATCACATCCCGTGCCAGGCGTGCTTCTATTGCCGGCGCAAGAACTATGCGCAGTGCGCGGTGTACAAGAAGGTCGGCATCACCGCCGGTTTCGAGCCGGCGGGCGGCGGGTTCGCGCAGTATGTCCGCGTGATGGACTGGATTGTGGAGCGCGGCGTGGAGAAGATCCCCGACGGGGTCTCCTTCGAGCGCGCCACGCTGGTGGAACCGCTGAATACGTGTCTAAAGGCGGTGACGCAGTGCGACCCGCGGCCGGAGGAGTTCGTCGCCATCCTGGGGCAGGGGCCCATCGGGCTGATGTTCACCATGCTGACGCACCGCACCGGGGCGCGCATCGCGGTGACGGATACCATCGGCGAGCGCCGGGAGATTGCGGCGCGGTGCGGCGCGGAATTTGCGTGGGACCCGGGCGCCCTTGATGTCGCCGCGGAGATTAAGCGGCGGACGGGCGGGCGCGGCGCCGACCTGGTGATTGTGGCGGCATCGGTCGCGGGGATTGTGGACCAGGCGATCGCCTGCTCACGGCCCGGTTCGCGGATTCTGCTTTTCGCGCAGACTTCCGCCACCGAGCGGATCGAGGCCTCCGGCGCCGACATCTGCGTGGGCGAGCGCACCCTGTTCGGGTGCTATAGTGCTTCGGTGGAACTGCAAAGCGAGTCCGCGCATCTTGTATTTGGCGGGGAATTACCGGTGGAGGAGCTGATCTCGCACCGTCTGCCTTTGGTTAAAATCCGTTCAGGATTCGATTTGGCATTGCATCCAGGACCTAAATCGTTGAAAATAATCGTTCAGCCACAGAGGTGTTCATAGTGAATAACCGTATGATGGCGGCCGTGCTGTACGGCAAGGAAAACTTGCAGGTGGAGCCGGTCGCCGTTCCCACGATTGAGAGCGGAGACATACTGGTACGGGTGAAAGTGGCGTTGACCTGCGGCACCGACGTCAAGGTGTTCCGGCGGGGGTATCACGCCCGCATGATCGTGCCTCCGGCGGTATTCGGGCACGAACTGGCCGGCGACGTGGTGGCGGTGGGCGAAGGCGTCAACAAATTCTCCATTGGGCAGCGCGTGGTGGCGGCCAATTCCGCGCCCTGCGAGGACTGTTTTTTCTGTAAGCGTGGATTGCAGAACCTGTGCGAAGACCTGCTGTTCAACAACGGCGCGTACGCGGAATACATCCGGATTCCGGCGCGCATCGTGGAGCGGAATACGTATCTGATTCCGCGGCAGGTGGGGTATCAGGACGCGGCGCTGGTGGAGCCGCTGGCCTGCGTGGTGCGGGGCTTCGAAGAGAGCGCGCCGCGGGCGGGCGATACGGTCGCCATCGTGGGGCTGGGCCCCATCGGGCTGATGTTCGTGAAGCTGGCCAAGCTGTACGGCTGCCGCGTGATCGCGGTGGGACGGCGCCAGACGCAGCTCGACCGCGCGGGCGTGCTGGGCGCCGACGAGCTGATCGTGGGGAGCGACGGCGCGAGCCCGGTACCGGCCATCCGCGCGCTGACGCACGGCCGCGGGGTGGACATCGCCATTGAAGCGGTGGGCAAACCGCAGACCTGGGAGTGGGCGGTGAACATGGTGCGGCGCGGCGGTACGGTCAACTTTTTCGGCGGCTGCCCCAACGACAGCACGGTGAAGCTCGATACCGCGCTGCTGCACTATTCGGAGATCACCTGCAAGGCGAGTTTCCACCATACGCCGGCCTACATTCGCAAAGCGCTGGACATCATCTCGGCGGGCGATATCACGGCCTCGTTTTTCGTGAACAGCCAGGAGCCGCTGGCCAACCTGCTGGAAGTGATGCGCCACCTGATGAGCCACAACGGGCACCTGAAGACGGCCATCGTTCCGTAGGAGGCGCGTGGGCGGGGTGCCGGACCATGCCTCTTTCCCCAGTCGAATTCGTCCGCTCGGCCGAGGCTCTGGGCAGGATTTATTCGCCCCAGGAAGCGCGCGCCTATACGCGGTGGCTGGCCACCCATCACTACGAGAACTTCCACGTGGTGAGCTGGCTGCTTCCCAAACGGCTGCACCAGGATTTCTATAACGTCTACGCGTATTGCCGCTGGGCCGACGATCTGGGCGACGAAACCGGCGATCGCGCCGAAAGCCTCCGCCTGCTGGGGTGGTGGCGCGACGAACTGGACGCCATGTACCAGGGGCGCGCCGGCCATCCGGTGTTTGTCGCGCTGGCCGATACGGTGCGGAAGCACAGCATCCCGCGCCAGCCGTTCGCCGACCTGATCGAGGCGTTTGTCGCGGACCAGACGGTGACGCGCTACCGCGACTGGGAGGAGCTGCTAGGCTATTGCCGCTATTCGGCCAACCCGGTGGGCCGCCTGGTGCTGTACCTCTGCGGCTACCCGGACGCGGAACGGCAGCGGCTTTCCGACGCCACCTGCACGGCCCTGCAGCTCGCCAATTTCTGGCAGGACGTGACCGTGGACCTGCGCAAGGACCGGATCTACCTTCCGCTCGAGGTCATGGAGCGGCACGGCTACACGGCGGAGGAACTGCAGGCGCGCCGGTTCCGGCCGGCATTCCGCGAAGCGATGCGCGAGGCAGTGGAGAAGGCGCGCGGGCTGTTTCTGGAAGGGCTGCCTCTGGCGCGGATGGTGGACCGGCGCCTGGCGATTGATATCGACCTGTTCAGCCGCGGGGGCCTGCGCGTGCTCTCCAAGATCGAACGGCAGGGCTTCGACGTGCTGGCCGCGCGGCCGGCCATTTCGAAGACGGAGCGGGTGCGCCTGCTGCTCGGATCGCTGGCGCGCGCCGCGTTCTCCCGGGCGGCGTGATGCGCGCGGTGGAACAATCCTACCAATACTGCCGCCGGGTGGCGCGCCGGCGGGCCAAGAACTTTTACTACTCCTTCCTGCTGCTGACGGCGCAGCAGCGCAAGGCCATGTGCGCCATCTATGCCTTCATGCGGCATTGCGACGACCTGAGCGATGAACCCGGCGCCACGGGCGCGGCGCTGGACGGCTGGCGCGCCGAAATGGAGGAGGCGCTGGAGGGCCGGTTCAGCGGGCATCCCGTGTGGCCGGCGTTCCATCACACGGTGCGCCGGTTCGGCATCCCGCACGAGTATTTCCGGGCGATGATCGATGGCGTGGTTTCCGACCTGGAGCCGCGCCGCTTCGAGACCTTCGACGAGCTCTATCGCTACTGCTACCAGGTGGCGTCGGTGGTGGGACTGACCATCATCCATATCTTCGGGTTCGATACGCGCACGGCGCTGCCGCTGGCCGAAAAATGCGGTGTGGCGTTTCAGCTAACGAACATATTGCGCGATATCCGCGAGGACGCCGCCCGCGACCGCATCTATCTGCCTACCGAAGATCTGCGGCGCTTCGGCGTGACCGAAGACGAATTGCGCGCGGGCCAGCGCAATGAAGCGTTCCTGCGCCTGATGCGTTTTGAGGCAGCGCGTGCGCGCGCTCACTACGACGAAGCGCAGCCGCTGCTGGAACTGATCCATCCGCGCAGCCGGCCCTCGTTGTGGGCGCTGATAACGATCTATTCGCGGCTGCTGGAGCGGATCGAACGAAGCAACTACGATGTGTTCCGCCGGCGGGTGCGGCTGTCGCTGCTGGAGAAGTCGTGGATTGTCGTGCGCGCGCTGGTCTCGTGAGAGCTCGCAGGTGCGCTCCACCGGCGCGGCGCCATGCGCTTCGGCCGCCGCCCGATTCCGGCCGGCCAGCACCAGGCTGACGACGAAGCGCTCGAGCGGGCTCAAGGAATTGCGCGAAGTTTTCAGGTCCTGGAAGGAATGCTGGAAATTCCGCGCGGAAGACACGAGCCGGGCATATATCGGGGAAGTGTGGACCGCGGTGACGGCCGAGCCCAGCGCCAAAACTCCGATGATGTAAGCCTTTTGAAGCATCCTGTTGTTAAGACGAAGGGCGCGGGCCGAGGTTAGCCCGGGGGAAGGAATTGGCGGCGAGACGATTCTGCCGCGGGGCTGTCTTGCTACAATAATAAAGGATTTACAGGGGTTTTCGGGAGCTGTATGCCGATTTACGAATACAATTGCCGCCGATGTGGCGAGACGTTTGAGGTGCGGCAGAAGTTTTCCGATGAACCGATCGTGGTACACGAAGGCTGCGGCGGCGAGGTGGAGAAACTGATTTCCCGGTCGTCCTTGTCGTTCAAGGGCAGCGGATGGTACGTGAACGACTACGGCCGCGGCAGCAGCAAATCCGCGCGCGACTCCAACGGGAAGAAGCCGGAAACGAAGGGCGAATCGAAATCGGAATCGAAGGGCGAATCGAAGGGCGAATCGAAGGGCGAATCGAAGGGCGAATCGAAGAGCGAAGCGAAGAGCGGATCCAAGCCGGAATCAACGGGCGAATCGAAGCCGGCAACCAAGAGCGAGTCGAAGACCGATACCAAGCCCGGCAAAACTTAGGGAGTGCCGGCCACCGCTCCCTCACGGCCGCGGGCTCGGAAGGCGGTCTGAGTCGCCGTGTGGATGCCGATCGCGAGCGCCAGGGTTACGACCGCGACGGCCGCAAACCCTGGCGACTTGACCAACATTGGCACCGCATAACGTAGGTACATTCCCGACGGAATGCAATTTTCGAGCCGGCCGGAAGGCTTGCGTTTTCAGCGCAGGGGAAGGCGGCGCGTGTCCGGCTGTGGGACTCGGCGTGCCGCGCCCGCGACAGGTCAGGCGCTGGCGGCCCGGGCAGTTTCCTTGCGGAGGTTCACGGCCCAGCGCTGGAGCAGGGAATCGTTGCGCCCCGCCGGGATGGCCTGAGGGACGCGCGCCTGCGTGCGAAACTCGTACTTGTCCACGGAGCAGGCGGCCCGCTCCGCGGAACTGCGCAGCACGCGTCCGAACACCACCAGCCGCATGGGGCAGCCTTCATTCAACAACACCGGCCAACTGATGGCGAGCTGAACCAGAGCGCCGGCCGGGAGCTGTTGTGGGGCGGAGAAAGCCACGCCTGCGCTGCCGATATTGATGGTCTTCCCGATTCCGCCATCCACCACGGTGTCACCCTGCAAGACCTTGTAGGTCACTTCGCGTTGCAGAGCAAACCGCAATTTCCGCCTACGGTTGGGCTGTTTGGCTTCGATTCGCAACATGGGGCCTCCGATCGAAGTTCCCTAAGGTGCATTCCTATGCCCGAAGTTGTGCTTCCATGGAATCAATGGGTTAGGATGACAATTGCGGTTTTGTGTACAACTCGTGGGCACAGGGCGATGGAACTGGATGTACAGGGGGTGTACAGTTCGCGCCCCACCTCCGAATTGCGCGAGCGACCACTGTATAATCGAGCTATGGATTTACGTCCTCTACACGACCGCGTGCTCGTGAAACGCCTCGACGAAGGCGAGCAGAAGCGCGGTGGGATCATCATTCCCGATAGCGCCAAGGAGAAGCCGCAGCAGGCCGAGGTGATGGCCGTGGGCAACGGCAAGTTGCTGGAGTCGGGCGAGCGCGCGCCGCTGGAAGTGAAGGCCGGCGATCGCATTCTGTTCGGCAAGTATTCCGGCGCGGAGATCAAGATCGCGGGCCAGGAATACCTGATGCTGAAGGAAGACGAGATTCTGGGAGTGTTGGAATAAGGTGTGATACCCTGAGGGTCTACACACCAACAACCAGGAGTTGCTTCCATGTCTTTCACAGGAATCAGGCCGCTTATGGCCTGCTCGTTCCTCCTTGTGGCCGGGCAGTTGGCGCCGGCCCAGACCAAGGTCGCCATCGTCGATATTCAACGCGCGGTGTTCGAATCGGCGGAGATCAAGAAGGCCGATGCCGATATGCAGGCTACGTTCCGGCCGCGGCAACAGGTCGCCGAGAAGTTGCAGCAGGAGATCAACACCATCGCGCAGCAGTTGCAGACCAACGCGGGCAAGATGACGCAACAGCAGGAAGCCGATCTCAACGCCGAGGGCAAGCGCAAGCAGGTGGACCTGACGCGCATGAACGAGGATCTGCAAGCCGATGCGGAACGCTACCGCAACGAAACTCTGTCCCGGTCCTCGGCCAAGATGACCGAGGTGGTGAAGAAGGTGGCGGAAGAAAAGGGCTACGACCTGGTGGTGGAGAAGTCCACCACGCTCTACTTTAAGCCGGCCATGGACATCACCAACGACGCGATTGCCGCGTACAACAAGACCTATCCGGTGACCCCGCCGGCGCCGGCCGCCAAGAAATAGAACCGGGCGCGAAGGCGATGGCCGGCTATCTGGATCAATACGGCGCGGGGGACGAGCGTCGGGAAAAGATTGTCAAGACCGTGGCGATCTCCCTGGTGGCGCTGGTGGCGATCGGGGGGGCCCTCACCTTCCTGTTCTACAACTATCGCCAGGAAGGCCAGGTGAAACGCTTCTTCGCGCTGCTGGCCGCCCACGAGTATCAGTCGGCCTACGCCCTGTGGGGCTGCACCGAGGCCAAGCCATGCCGCGATTACCCGATGTCGGCGTTTATGCAGGATTGGGGCGCCACCGGCGGGCGCGGCGATGTCGGCAATTTTCACATCGCCAAGAGCCGTTCCTGCGGCTCGGGGGTAATTCTCACGGTGGATTTCGGGAAGAACCAGGAGGAGAAGCTGTGGGTGGAGCGGCACGATCTCACGACCGGGTTTTCGCCCTTCCCCGTGTGTCCGGCCGGCGGCATCTCCGTGAAGTAGCGCGGCCGGGCCTAAGATAGAATCAGAGCGGGAGCGTGCCATGGGAACGATAGCGACGGGTCTCGAAGGCGTCATCGCGGGGGAGTCCGAAATCTGTTACATCGATGGACAACGGGGCATCCTCAGCTACCGCGGCTACAACATTCACACCCTGGCGGACAACGCCACGTTCGAGGAAGTCATTTTTCTTCTGTGGGACGGACGGCTGCCCAAACCGGGCGAGCTGGACCGGCTAAAGGAAAGCCTGGTGGCGGAGCGCCGCCTGCCGGCGGGGGTCACGGACTTCCTGGCGACGGTCACCCGGGCCAATCCCATGGACGTGCTGCGCACGGCGGTCTCCATGCTGGGCGTGCACGACGGCGAAGCGCAGGACATGGCGGCGGAGGCCAACCATCGCAAGGCGGTCCGGCTGATGTCGCAAACCGCGGAGATCGTGACCACCTTCGACCGGCTGCGCAACGGCAAGCCGGCCGTGGAGGGCGACCCGAAGCTCGGTTTCGCGGCCAATTTCCTGTACACGCTCAGCGGCAAACGGCCGGACGACGTGATGGAGCGCGCCTTCGACGTGGCCATGATCCTGCACGCCGATCACGAGCTCAACGCATCCACCTTCGCGGCGCGCGTAATCGCGGCCACGCTCTCCGACATCTACTCGTCCATCACCGGCGGCATCGGCGCGCTGAAGGGGCCGTTGCACGGCGGCGCCAACCAGGACGTGATCAAATGGCTGCTCGATCTGGGCGATGAAGATGCCGCCGTCGAGCGCGTGCGGAACACGCTCGCGAGGAAGGTCAAAATTCCCGGCTTCGGCCATCGCGTGTACCATACCGAAGACCCGCGGGCCACGCACCTGCGCGTGCTTTCCGAGGAGTTGGGCAAGCGGACCGGCCACGAGAGCCTGTACCGGCTCTCGAAGCGCATGGAAGAGACGGTGAAGTCGATCAAGGGCCTGGATGCGAACGTGGATTTCTATTCCGCCTCCACGTATTATTCGCTAGGCATCCCGATCGATCTCTTCACCCCGATCTTCGCGGTGAGCCGCATGGCGGGCTGGACGGCGCACGTGCTGGAACAGTACCGCAACAACCGTCTCATCCGGCCGCGCGCCGAGTACAAGGGCAATCCCGACGGGCAGACCTGGATTCCGATTGGGGAACGCTGACCATGGACGAACGAGCCTTCTATACCGATGCGCAGACCACCAAGCCGGCGGTGCTGAACTGTCCCTACTGCCGGAGCGCGGAGACCTACGAGCTGCACTGGACGGTCCGGAAGAAGAAGGACCGCATACCGCCGGGCGCCGACGAGCGGGACCGCGCCAAGTTCCAGAAGGCGCAGAGCTACATGGTGCTGCTGGACGACAAGGTGGCGTGCAAGAACCTGCGCTGCCGCAAGCGCTTCGATATTTCGGGCGTCAAGACGATGGCGTTTTTG
>JADGNR010000460.1 GCA_017883415.1 Bryobacteraceae bacterium
GACGCTTTCCAGTCTCAGTTCCGTCAAACTGATCGACGACAAGGCCACCGACCTCAAGCAATACGGCCTCGACATGCCCACGCTCGATATCCGCGTGGTGAAGAAGGACGGCAAGACCGACCAGGTTCTGATCGGCGACGATACCCTCACCAGTTCCGGCGCCTACGCCAAGCTGGCCAACGACCCGCGCGTCTTCACCATCGCCACCTTTACCAAATCGAGCCTGGACAAGCGGCCCGACGACCTGCGCGACAAGCGCCTCCTCACGTTCGACCAGGACAAGCTGACGCGCGTGGAATTGCAGGCCAAGGGAGCGGCGGTGGAATTCGGCAAGAACGGCCAGAACGAGTGGCAGATTCTGAAGCCGCGGCCCTTGCGCGCCGACGGTTCCCAGGTGGAGACCCTGGTGGGCAAGCTGCGCGATGCCAAGATGGATCTCACCGCTCCCGATAAAGACGCCGCCGCGAAGTTCGCCGACGCGCCCCGAGTGGCCACCGTGAAGATGACCGATGCCGGCGGCACGCAAACGCTCGAAGTCCGCAAAGACAAGGACAAGAACTATTACGCCAGGAGCTCCGCGGTGGAAGGGGTCCACAAAATTCCTTCCGACGTGGGCGACGCGCTGGACAAGGGCCTGGACGATTTCCGCAACAAGAAGCTGTTCGATTTCGGCTTCAGCGACCCGGGCCGGGTCGACCTCAAGGACGCGACCTACACCAAGAGCGGCGACAAATGGATGTCCGGCGCCAAGAGGATGGACAATGCCACCGTCCAGAACCTGATCGACAAGTTGCGCGACCTCAGCGCGTCCAAATTCGCGGAAACGGACGCGGGGGAGCCGGTCTTCGAAGTAACCGTAACCTCGAACAGCGGCAAACGCGTCGAGAAAGTCACCATCCGGAAACGGGAAACCCAGTTTTTCGCGCAACGCGAGAACGAACCGAGCATCTATGAATTAGACGGCAAGGCGGTGGACGACCTGCAACAAGCCGCTGCCGGCGTGAAAGAAGCGCCGCCCGAACCCGCGAAGAAGAAGTAAGTAGGGTAGGCCTCCCGGCCTGCCCTGTCAAAAAATGAACGGTCTCCTTACCGACCTCTACGAGCTCACCATGGCTGCCGGCTACTTCGAAGCCGGCAAGGCCGCTGAAAAGGGCACCTTTGAATTCACCATCCGCAAGCTGCCGCCGCATCGCAATTTCGTGGTGGCGGCCGGCCTCCCGCAGGTGGTGGATTATCTGCTCAATCTGAGCTTCGGCGGCGAAGAGATCGCGTACCTGCGCGGCCTGCCGCAGTTTCGCCACGTTGCGGGGGAGTTTTTCGATTACCTGCGCGGCTTTCGCTTCACCGGCGATCTGTTTGCCGTGCCCGAAGGCACTCCGCTGTTCGCCGGCGAACCGCTTCTGACCGTGCGGGCGCCGCTGATCGAAGCGCAGATCCCGGAAACGTACGTGCTTTCGGCCATTGCCTTCCAGACGCTGGTGGCCACCAAGGCGGCGCGCGCCGTGGGAGTGGCCGGCGGCCGCGGCGTGCTGGAGTTCGGCACCAGGCGCGCGCATACCCCCGAAGCCGGGGTCGCGGCCGCGCGCGCGGCGTACCTCGGCGGCTGCGCCGGGACCAGCAACACGCTGGCCGGCTTTCAATACGGCATCCCCGTGATGGGGACCTCGGCCCATTCCTGGGTCATGTCGTTTCCCGCGGAAGCCGAAGCGTTCCGCCAGCTCCAGCGCGTGCTGGGCGAATCCACGGTCCAGCTCATCGATACCTACGACACGCTCGAGGGGGCGCGGCGCGCGGCGCAGACGGAGGGGCCGATGTGGGGCGTGCGGCTGGACAGCGGCGATTTTCTGGCGCTTTCCCGCGAGGTGCGCGCCATCCTCGACCAGGCCGGAAGGCGCGACGCCAAAATCATGGCCAGCGGCGATCTGGACGAATACCGCATCCGCGACCTGGTGAATGCCGGAGCGCCCATCGATGCCTTCGGCGTCGGCACGCAACTCGCCACCTCGGCCGACGCGCCGTATCTGAGCGCCACCTATAAGCTGGTGGAACTCGAGATCAGCGGCATCAAGCGCTTCACGGCGAAGTACAGCGAAGACAAGCTTTCCATGCCCGGCGCCAAGCAGGTTTTCCGCGATGTGGCGCGCGACGTCGTGGCCCGCTCCGGGGAGTGCGGCAAAGGCGAAGCCCTGATGCGCCCCGTCATTCTCGGGGGCCGGTTGATCGAGCCGCTGCCCACGCTCGAAAGCGCCCGCGCGCGCGCCGCCCAATCGCTGGCCGGGCTCCCTGCGGCTCTGCGACAATTGGAAACGGCGGAGCCTTGGCCGATCGTCTACAGCCGCGAGCTGCGCGAGCTGATCGAGCGCACCCGCCGCAACCTGCTGGGATGAGAACCGTTTTTTTAGACATCGATACGCAACTCGATTTTCTTTTCCCCGCGGGCGCGCTGTACGTGCCCTCAGCCGAGCGCCTCGTGCCCGCCATTGCGCGGCTGAACCGCTTCGCGGCGGAGCGGGGCATCCCCGTGGTCTCCACCACCGACGCGCACGCGGAAGACGATCCGGAATTCGCCGCCTGGCCCCCGCACTGTGTTGCCGGCACGGCGGGACAGCACAAAGCCGGAGCGACCCTGCTCGACCGGCGCGTCGTGGTACCCAACCGCGATTGCGACTTAGCGCTCGAGGGCGCCGAGCAGATCGTGGTCGAGAAGCAGACCGTCGATGTGTTCCTGGCGCGCAACCTGAGCCGCGTCCTCGAGCGCCTCCAGGCGGACCGTTACGTGGTGTATGGCGTGGTCACGGAGATTTGCGTCCTGTACGCCGCGCGCGGGCTGCTGCGGGGCGCGAAACCGGTCACGGTGGTGACCGACGCCATCGAAACCCTGCGGGCGGAGGATGCGCGGCGCGCGCTGGCGGAGATTCGGGAACGGGGCGGAGCGCTGGCCACTACCGCCGAAATATTGCTGTGAAGGCTGGCAGGCGAAAGCGCCTGCCCCCCGTCTGTCAATTCGTGCGCGCGATTACCTCGAAGTTGCTGCCCCGGCGGCGCAGGGCGGGAACGCGCAGCAGCCAGTCGTCCAGCACTCGGGCCGCGCGGTACCCGGCGCGCCATCCCGGAAACAGTCCCGCCAGCGGCGACGAACCGAAATCGTAAATTTCCGTGCGCGCTTCGAACCCGGCGGCGCGAAACAGGTCGCACGTACCTTCGGGCGAAAGCTCACGCTCGTCCGGCGTCTGGTACTTCTTCATCAGCCCCGGGATCAACAGCCTCCCGACCACGCCCGAAAGCCGCCGCCGGCTGGGATCGAGCGAATAGAATACGCCGCCCGGCGCCAGCAAGTCCTTCACGCGTTGGGGAAGCTGGGCCAGCGCGGCATCCGGCAGGTGGTGCAGAAAAAAAACGGCCATCACCACGTCGTAGGTCCCCTCGGCCGCGGTCCCTTCCAGGAAATGCGCGTTGCCGATCCGCAAGCGCGCGGCATCCGCCCTGGCCTGCCGCACCGCCGCGGGCGAGAGGTCCACGCCCACTACTTCGGCGACATGGGGGGCGAGCAGCAGTTCGGTATCGCCGATGCCGCACCCCAGGCTCAGCACGCGCGAGCGCGCACCGGCGCCGGTCATGCGCAGGATGCGCGCCACGGTGTGCGCCCGCAACGCGCGCACGGCCGGCCGCGCGAAGTGCGCCTGGGCGAATCCCGAGTACAGCTTTTCGTGATATTCCAGCTCGCGCGCGAGCACGCGCGGGTCCGGGGTGTTTATGCTCACGCCGTCTTCCGGGGACCGCGCAGGCTCACCAGGGTCAAAAGCAGAGAGCCCGCCAGCAAGCCCCCGTCGCGCACCAGGGTGCGCCACGAAATGGCTTCTCCCAGGCCGAAGCAGCCGCAATCGATCTGCATCCCCTTGGCGTAGGCGCGCACCATCAACCCGAAGAACATCAGCAGCAGCAGAGACGCCGCGGCGGTGGAGGTGCGCAGCCAGCGGCCGGCGATCAGCAGCAGGCCGAGGGCCAACTCGGCCCACGGCAGGGTGCGCGACACGATCGTTACGGCCCGCTCCGGCAGCACGCCGTACGCGTCAATGGCCATGGCGAAGATGGGCCACGGCTCGCGCAGTTTGGTCCACGCGGCATAGAGGAACACCGCCCCCAGCGCCATCCGCAACACGAGCAGCAGGGGACGCGCCAACCTACTTGAGGAGGCCATCGAGCAACGACCGCAAAAAAGTATACGCGATGGGGGAGGGAAGAGGGTACCGTCTTACACCCGAGGAGACGATCAGGGTGGGCGTGGAATTCACTCCCGCCGCCACCCC
>JADGNR010000176.1 GCA_017883415.1 Bryobacteraceae bacterium
GTTCGGTCTTATGGATGCCGCGCTCGCACACCATCACCTTCGGCGGCGATTTCCGGCGGCAGCAGTTCAACGCGCTGGCGCAGCAGGACGCCCGCGGCAGTTTCGGCTTCACCGGGGCCGCCACGCAGGCGATTTCGAACGGGCTTCCGGTAGCCGGCACCGGTTCCGATTTCGCCGACTTTTTGCTAGGGATACCGGACACCAGTTCGGTGGCCTTCGGCAACGCCGACAAATATTTTCGGGCATCGTCCTACGACGCCTATTTCAGCGACGACTGGCGCATCGCGTCGGGCCTCACCATCAACGCGGGGGTTCGCTGGGAATACTGGTCGCCGATCGTCGAGAAGTACGGCCGCCTGGTCAACCTGGACATTGCGCCGGGCTTCACGGCGGTAGCTCCGGTGGTGGCCAATACCCCCATCGGCGCGCTTACCGGCAGGCGCTACCCGGCGTCGCTGGCCGCGCCCGACAAGCACGCGGTGCAGCCGCGCATCGCGCTCGCGTGGCATCCGTACTTCGGCTCTTCGCTGGTCATCCGCGCCGGATACGGCGTCTACTACAACACTTCGGTATACCAGCAGATCGCCGCGCAAATGGCGCAGCAATCGCCGCTTTCCCGCAGCCTGAGCGTGTCCAATAGTCCGGACACTCCGCTCACGCTGGCGGACGGCTTCAATGCGTCCTCTCCTGGGAACACGTTTGCCGTTGATCCCGACTTCCGCATCGGCTACTCGCAGAACTGGCAAGTATCGGTGCAAAGCGACCTGGCGGAATCGATGGTGGCGACGGCCACGTATCTGGGGATCAAGGGCACGCGCGGCATGCAGGAATTCCTGCCCAATACCTACCCGGCCGGCGCGCCGAATCCCTGTGCCACGTGCCCGGCGGGATACGCTTTTCTGGCCTCGAACGGCAACTCGACCCGCGAGAGCGGGCAAGTGCAACTGCGCCGCCGGCTGCACAACGGGTTCACCGCGAGCGTGTCGTACACCTACGCCAAAGCCATCGACGATTCCGCCCTCGGCGGAAAGGGCCAGGGAGGCGCCGTGATCGCGCAGAACTGGCTTGACCTGGCGGCCGAGCGCGGCCTTTCCGCTTTCGATCAGCGGCACTTGTTGGCCGTGCAGGCGCAGTACACCACCGGGATGGGAGTCCGCGGCGGAACGCTGTTGCGCGGATGGCAAGGCGCGGTGTTCAAGGGCTGGACCGTGGTTTCGAGCATCACGCGGGGGAGCGGAGCGCCGCTCACGCCCGTTTATGCCGCGGCGGTGGGCGGCACGGGCGTGACCGGGAGCATCCGGCCGGACTACACCGGGGCCGCGGTGTACGCCGCGCCGGCGGGACGTTTCCTGAACCCGGGCGCCTTCGCTCCGCCCGCCGCGGGCCAATGGGGCACGGCGGGGAGAAACTCGATTATTGGCCCGTCCCAGTTTAATCTGAACGCTTCGATGGCGCGCACATTCGGCATCGTAGACGTGCGCCTGGATGCCACCAATGCGCTGAACCATGTCACTTACCCCAACTGGAACACCACCTGGACCAGCGCCCAGTTCGGACTGCCCACCACGGCCAACGCCATGCGCAGCGTGCAGGCCACGGTGCGGATGAGGTTTTAGGATGCGGCGGACCATCGTAGCGCTGATTCTCTCCTGCATTCTGGCAGCACAGCAGAAGCCTGTGCCGCAGAGCCCGCCGCCCGCCGCCAATGTTCCCGTGAAATTCACCGCCAACGCGCAACTGGTGGTCGAAGCGGTGTCGGTCACCGGCAAGGACGGTAAGCCCGTGGAAGGCCTCACGGCGAAGGATTTCGTGGTTACCGAGGACGGCGTGCGGCAAACCGTCAGTTTCTGCGAGTACCAGAAGCTCACGGAGAATCCCGGGCCGCTGCCATTGGCCCGGCCGGAGCCGCAGACGGAAAAAGCCAAGGCCGATCCGGTGGTGCGCACGCAGATTACGCCCGAATCGCCGGGCGACCTACGCTACCGCGACCGCCGCCTGATGGCCCTGTATTTCGACATGAGCGCCATGCCCGTGCAGGACCAGGTGCGCGCGCAGATCGCTGCGCTCAAGTTCATACGGACCCAGATGACGCCGGCGGACCTGATGGCCATCATCTCGTTCTCCGACAGCGTGAAGGTGTTGCAGGATTTCACCGACAATCGCGACGATCTCCTGAAGACCATCAACAAGCTTTTCATCGGGGAGGCCGAGGGCTTCGACGAGGCCGCCAACGACGAGAGCAGCGCCGACACCGGAAGCGCCTTCGGCGAGGACGACAGCGAGTTCAACCTGTTCAACACCAACCGCCAGTTGGCCGCCCTGCAGACCGCCGTCAAAATGCTGGGGACGCTCAACGAAAAGAAGGTGCTGATCTACTTCGCCAGCGGCCTGCGCCTGAACGGCGTGGACAACCAGGCGCAATTCCAGGCCACCACCAACGCCGCCATCCGCGCCAATGTCTCGTTCTACCCCATCGACGCGCGCGGCCTGGTGGCGCAGGCCCCCATGGGCGACGCCACGCAGGGATCGCCGGGCGGGATCGGCATGTACTCCGGCCGGTCGGCGCTGGCCGCGGCCGCCAACTTTCAGAGATCGCAGGATACGCTGTATGCCCTGGCCGCCGACACGGGCGGCAAAGCGCTGCTGGACAATAACGACCTGGCGGCCGGAGTGGTCGAGGCCCAGCGGTCCATCTCCAGTTACTACATCATCGGCTATTACTCCGCGAATGCGGCCCTGGACGGGCGCTTCCGCCGCATCAGGATTACGTACAGCGACCCGGCCGCCAAGCTGGCCTATCGCCAGGGTTACTACGCCGGGAAGCTATTCAGTAAGTTCACTTCCGCGGACAAGGAGCGGCAGCTACAGGATGCGCTGATGTTGGGCGACCCCATCACGGAACTTACCATCCAGTTAGAGGTGGACTACTTCCAACTGAATTCGGCCGAGTATTTCGTCGGGGTAGCGGCCAAGATCCCGGGCAGCGAGCTGGCGCTGGCGCGCAAGGGCGGCGCCGAGCGGACGCTGATCGATTTCATCGGCGAAGTGAAGGACGAGTACGGCGTCACCGTGGCCAACGTGCGCGACAAGGTGGATATCAGGCTGAGCGGCGCGACGGCGGCGCAACTGGCCCGGCAGCCGATTCAATACGATACCGGCCTCACCCTGCTGCCCGGAAGCTATACGTTGAAGTTCCTGGCGCGCGACGACGAGACCGGCCGGATCGGAACCTATATCGGCAAATTCGCAATTCCCAACCTGAACAAGGAGCAGAAGCGGATCCCCATCAGCTCGGTGGTCCTGAGCGGCCAGCGCGTGGATTTGAAGGATGCGCTCTACACCGCCGGAAAGGACAAGGCCCCCACGGCGAACCCGTTGATCCAGGACGGACAGAAGCTGATTCCCAGCGTGACGCGGGTATTCAGCAAGAGCCGGGATATGTACGTCTATCTCCAGGCATACGAGCGAGGCGCGGCGAGCATGCAGCCGCTGGTGGCCTTCGTGAGCTTCTATCGCGGGCAGACCAAGGCCTTCGAGACGCCACCGCTCCAGGTGGCCGAAGGCATGGACAACAAGCTCAAAACGGTGCCCCTGCGATTCAGCCTGGCGCTGAAGCAGCTTCCACCCGGCCGATACAACTGCCAGGTCAGCGTGGTCGATCCTGCCGGCCAAAGAGCGGCGTTCTGGCAGGCGCCGGTGCTGCTGGTGCCGTGACCCCGCCGCCCTCGGACCAAGTTGGTCCGGGCACGCCCCGTAAGTGTTGCGTTTTCAAGACCGGGAAAAATTCCTCAGACCAGGTTGGTCCGGCGGGGCAGGCCGGGCGCCGGTTGTCGTGTCCACCTCGTTTATGGAATGCTCATACGGACGAGGTAATCCATGGCGTGTAACCCAGACGTGCTGAGACATGTACCGCTGTTTGCCCTGCTGGACGACGACGAGCTGGCAGTCTTGGCCGGACAGGTCGAACTCAAGAGGTTCGCCTTGCGCGAACGCATCTACAAGATCGGCGACCCGTCGGGGCCCGCCTACGTGATGGTTACCGGGCACGTCCGGGTGAATACGGTGGACGAAGATCAGCAGGAGGTGGTGATCGACGAGCCCGCCGGCGGCGACTTCTTCGGCTTCGCTTCCATGCTCGACCAGACGCCGCACCAGACCGGAGCGATTGCGCTCGAGGAAACCGTGTGCATCGAAGTGGACCGCCACGATATCACCGTTCTGTTGCAGCGCAAGCCGCTCGCGGGGCTGGATATGATGACCGTGCTGGGCCGCCAGTTCCACGCCTCCCAGCAACTGGTGCGTCTGCGTGCCACGCGCGATCCCAACGAACTGATCGAGGAACGGACGACCCACGGCGACCGCATCGCCGACTCCGTCGCCCGTTTTGGCGGATCGTGGAAGTTCATCATATCGTTTGGTGTGGTGCTGGCCATCTACACGGCGATCAATGTTACCTTGGGCCATTCGGCCTGGGACCCGTACCCGTTCATCTTGCTGAACCTGTTCCTGTCGATGCTGGCCGCCATACAGGCGCCGGTGATCATGATGAGCCAGAACCGGCAGGACACCAAGGACCGTCTGCGCGGCGAGCTGGATTACGACGTCAATCGCCGCGCCGAATCCGAGATTCAAGGGCTGGCGCGCAAGTTGAATCTGCTGGACGAGAAGATCGACGACATGGGAGACCTGCTTCGGAAACGAGCATCTTGACCACCGCTTCCTTACGGCCGCGGCTCCGGCTCGGGGAGTCTACTGCGCCAGTTTGTAGCCTTCCCAGCGCGCCACCACGGCGCTGGCCAGGCAATTGCCCAACACGTTGATCGAGGTGCGCGCCATGTCCAGAATGGCGTCGACGCCCAGGAGCACGGCGACTCCTTCCATGGGCAGATGGAACGTGGTGAGCGTGGCCGCGAGGATCACCAGGGCGGCGCGCGGGACGCCGGCCACGCCTTTGCTGGTGAGCATGAGCGTGAGCATCATGGCCAGTTGCTCGCCGAACGACAGGTGGATACCCGCGGCCTGCGCCACAAAGACGGAAGCGAGGGAAAGGTAGAGCGCGCTGCCCACCAGGTTGAAGCTGTAGCCGGTGGGGATCACAAACCCCACGATGTGCCGGGGCACGCCGAAGGTCTCCATGTTTTCGAGCGCCAGGGGGAGGGCGGCTTCGCTCGACGCCGTGGAGAAGCCGATCAGGAACGGCTCGCGCACGGCGCGGTAGAAGGCGCCCACCGGGATGCGGAACAGGACCAGCGCGGGCGCGAGCACCAGCAGAATGCAGATCGCCGCGGAGACATACATGGTCGCGATCAGCTTCCCCAGGCCGAACAGCACGCCCGCGCCTTTGCTGCCGATCACCACCGCCAGCGCGGCGCCTACGCCCAGCGGGGCCAGGTACATCACGTATTTCGTGAAGCGGAACATGACCTCGGCGAGCGAGGCGCAGAATTTGACCACCGGTTCGGCCTTGGCGCCGATGGCCGCGCAGGCGGCGCCGAACAGGAAGGCGAAGACCACGATCTGCAAGGCATCGTTGCGCGCCATGGCGTCCAGCAGGCTGGTGGGGAAGACGTTTTCGAGTTTGAACGCGATCGGGCCCTGGGGGAGGGCGGCTTCGGCGGCGGTGCGCGAGATGGGAACGCCGGCGCCGGGGCGCACCAGGTTCACCGCGCCCAGGCCCAGAAACAGGGCGAGCGTGGTGACAATCTCGAAATAGACGATGGCCTTGAGGCCGATGCGGCCCATCTGTTTCAGATCGCCCGATCCGGCAATGCCGTACACCAGGGTGGCGAACAACAGCGGCGCGATGATGGAGCGGATCAGCCGCAGGAAAATATGACTGACCGGCTCCAGGTGCGCGGCGAACCCCGGGGCCACGATTCCCACGGCGATGCCGGCGGCCATCCCGATAAAAATCCAGGAGGTGAGCGACAGACGCTTCATCGCTCCCCCCATTTCAGTTTCTGGCGCAGCACATCGAAGAACATCATGTGCGGCGGGCGGATCAGGTGGAGCGAGTACGGCGAGCTGCGGCAGACCAGCGCGTCGCTTTCCTGGATGTGCGTGCCCACCTGGCCGTCGATGGTGAGATAGACGCTCTCATCGGGGCCTCTGGAAATCACGCGGACCACGCTGGTCTCGGGCACCAGCACCGGACGGTTGGTGAGCATGTGCGGGCAAATGGGGGTGAGGCAGATGGCCGGCACGGTGGGGAAGATGATGGGGCCGCCGGCGGAAAGCGAATAGGCGGTAGAGCCGGTGGGGGTGGCGATGATGAGGCCGTCGGCTTTGTAGGAGCAGACGAACTGCTCGTCGACGTACGCTTCCAGATCGATCATGCGGGCGATGGAGGACTTGGTGAGCACGGCATCGTTGAGGGCGTCGTAGGAGGCCACCACCAGGCCCTCGCGCACCACTTCGGTATTCAACAGCTTCCGCTTGGCCACGCGGTGCTCGCCGCGGAGGGCGCGTTCCAGTTCGGGGTACAGCTCGTCGACGGTAATGGCGGTGAGGAAGCCGAGGCCGCCCAGGTTCACGGGGAAGAGCGGAGTTTCGCGCCGGCCGATGGCGCGCGCCGCGGAGAGCAGCGTGCCATCCCCGCCGAGCACGATGACGAAGCCGCAGCCCTCGGGCACGTCCTCGCGCGGGATGCCTCCCTGGCCGCCGGCATAGAAGGCGGTCTGCTCGTCGATGCGCGTCGCGATGCCGCGCGAGCGCAGCCACTCGATGAGGGCGGGAACGATCTCCACGGCGGCCTCGGCGCCGGGCTTGGAGATGATGCCGACGGTGTCAATGGTGGGCATAGAGCAGGAACTCCTTGTTCCCTTCCGCGCCGAGGATGGGACTTTCCATGATGCTGGTTTCGAATCCGAACTCCCGCGCGCTCCGGTCGACCCGCTGGCAAGCGGCCTGGTGGAGCGCCGGCTCGCGCACAATCCCGCCCTTGCCCACTTGCCCTTTGCCGGCTTCAAACTGCGGCTTGATCAGTATAACCATTTGCCCGCCGGGCCGTAGCAAGGGGACGGCGGCGGGCAGAATCAAAGTGACGGAAATGAAGCTGACGTCGCAGACCAGCAGGTCCACCAGCTCGCCGATATCCTCGAAGCAAAGCCGGCGGGCGTTGATGCCCTCATGCAGGGCGACGCGCGGATCGGTGCGCAGGCTCCAGGCGATCTGCCCCGCGCCCACATCCACGGCATGCACCCGAACGGCGCCGGCTTGCAGCAGGGCGTCGGTGAATCCGCCGGTGGAAGCGCCGATATCGAGGCACACTTTCCCGCGCGGGTCGATGGCGAAGTGTTCCAGCGCGGCGGCCAGCTTGAGCCCGCCGCGGCCCACGTAGAGCGGGCGCGCGAGGACCTCGATGGAAACTTCGTCGGAGACGGGCTGGCCGGGCTTGGAGGCCTTGCGGCCGTCGACGAGCACTTCGCCGGCCATGATCAGGGCTTGCGCCTTCTCGCGCGATTCGGCCAGTCCGCGCGCGGCGATCAGCCGGTCCAGCCGGGTCTTCATGATTTGCGGTGGACGATCAGGTCCGCCAGCTCGCGCAGGCGCTCGGCGCGCGGGCCAAACGCTTCCAGCGCCTGGTGCGCGCGGGCGCATTCCTCCTCGGCCATGCGGCGCGACGCCTCCAGGCCGTAGACCGCGGGGAAGGTGATCTTGTGCTGCTGCGCGTCCTTGCCGGCGGTCTTGCCCAGCGCTGCGGAGGACTCTTCCACATCGAGGATGTCGTCCACAATCTGGAAGGCGAGGCCGACGCGCTCGCCGTAGCAGGAGAGCGCGGCGTAGCGGGCGTCGTCGGCGCCGGCATAGATGGCTCCGAGCCGCAGGCTGGCGCGCAGCAGGGCCCCGGTTTTGGCGCGGTGGATGGTTTCGAGCAGGTGCGCGGTGGGCAGTTTGCCCTCGCCTTCGAGATCGGCCACCTGGCCGCCGATCATGCCGCCCACGGTGCCCGACGCCGCGGCCAGTTCGGCGATGAGGCGGGTCTTGCGCTCGGCGGTAGTATCGAGCGCGGCCAGCACCTGGAAGGCGAGCGTGAGCAGCGCGTCGCCGGCCAGGATGGCCATGGCATCGCCGAACACTTTGTGGTTGGTGAGCTTGCCGCGGCGGTAATCGTCGTTATCGAGCGCGGGCAGGTCGTCGTGGATGAGCGAGTAGGTGTGGATGAGCTCGAGCGCGCAGGCGGCGGCCACCACGCCATCGGACGCATCGGCCACGGCGCGTGCCGCTTCGATGCAGAGGATGGGCCGGATGCGCTTGCCGCCGGCGAAGAGGCTGTAGCGCATGGCGCGATGGATGGTTTCCGGCGCCGCCGCCTCCGGAGGGACCAGGCGGTCGAGTTCGGCATCCACCAGTCGTCGCTGCTGGGCGAGGTATTCGCGCAGGTTCATGCCTTCTCGGATTTTTCGGGGCGGAACGGCTCGGCCGCGATCTTGCCCTCTTTGCGGATGAGCATTTCGACGCGCGTCTCGGCCTCTTCGAGCTGCTTGCGGCAGGTGTCGCTGAGGCTCATGCCCCGCTCGAAGAGCGCCAGCGAGCGCTCGAGCGAGAGGTCGCCCGCCTCCAGTTCCTGCACGACCTTTTCGAGCTCGTCGAGGCCGGCCTCGAAAGATGCCACCGGCTCCGCGCCGGCCTGATTATCCGCCATCGACTTATTCTAACAAGCCAGTGGGGTAGGCCTCCCGGCCTGCCCCAGCGCCAAGGGCGCGCGAAAAATCCGCGACCGGCTTGCGTTTGCCCGTCCAGCAGGAACGCGATACGATGCGCTGGTCGCGACCGAACCAAGTGCCGCCATTCCGGCGGCGTAATGGGCGATAGCGCCGATGCCGATAAGGCACCGAACAGGAACGAAGAGGCGACGCAAACCCTGCCCTTGAGAGCCGCGTACGCGTTTGGCGCCACGCACGGCCTTGAACGTGAAGTGACTAAGATCCGGGAGATCGACCCGATCGCGCCAGCCTAACGCCTTGGAAGCAGTCTGGAGACGGTACAATGGAAGGCGACGATGATAAAACCAGTGGTTGTGATCGACTCGGAGGTCATGAACGGGATACCCTGTTTTCGCGATACCCGGGTTCCGTTCAAGAACCTCATCGACTACCTCGAGGGCGGCCATTCTTTGGGTGAGTTTCTCCAGCAATTCCCTGCAGTCTCGCGTGAAATGGCAATCCAGGCTCTTGAGGAAGCGAAAGATTCGCTGCTAGCCAGAATCGCATAAAGATTCTGCTGGATGAGTGCCTGCCACTCGATTTCCGGCACAGCTTTCCCAACCACGATGCCCATACCGCCCAATGGGCGGGTTTGAAAAGTAAAAAGAACGGAGAGTTATTGCAGGCCGCCGAGGCTGCCGGCTACAACGTTCTGCTCACGGTCGACCAGGGGATACCTCGCCAACAGCGCGTCACCGGTCGCGGGTTGTCGATCATCCTGATCCGCTCCCGAACCAATCAGATCGAAGACCTTTTGCCCCTGGTGAATGCGATCTTAGAGGCGTTGGAAACCGTCCAGCCAGGCCAGATCCTTACGATTCCGCCGGCTGGTGGCTGATCGAAACGCCACCCGGGCGGTCCTCCTCGCGCAGCCGCATGCTCCCTGGCCCAGCGCCGCTTTATGAATCGCCTGGCGCGGGTGGAAATTGATCGCACGGTTATGGACGTAATAGACGTACCACATACCTCGCTGCTCGTTGCATGGCCGCGAACTGCCGGCATCTCTGCCAGGCCCTCCATTCCCGCCAGAAGTAACCCAAAACTACAGCGAACGAGTATATAAATCAGTACAAAAGTAATGCGTACCAGAGTTGGTACAGTAAGGACTATCCACAAGGACAACTAACCTTTATTCTCTAAGCGTGGGGTTCTGTAGTGTCCGCGAGGAGTTCGCGCTTGGGTGTCTGATGGCGGCGGAGAAAGTAGCCGAGCCGCGGCGCCATCTGTCCTGGGCGGTTACCGTAACCCAGCGGGAGTGCGCCATCACGTATCTCAACCGCGTCGAAGCGCACCGGCTTAGCACGCTCCGCGATCTGGCGGAACATTGTGAACAGCACGGATGCATGACGCCGGAGATCGAAGCGTTGCTCGCCGACAGCATGATACCCAAACGGATGGCGGTGGCACGATGATCGGCCAGGAAGCGGGCGGATCGTGGGCTGACTTGTATGAAGTGATGCAAATCAGCCGGCGCGCGGATATGGAGACGATTCATCGGGTCTATCGCATCATGGCGTCCCGGTTTCACCCCGATAACCCCAGAACCGGCAACACGGAAAGATTTCTTCTGCTCCGCCACGCCTATCAGGTCCTCTCCGATCCGGAACAGCGCGCTCAGTACGATGCCAGCCGCCAGAATTACGAGGAGGGGCCGCTCCCCATATTCGAGCTGAGAGAGTTCGTCGACGGCATCGTCGGCGAGGCGAACCGCCGCCTGGGGGTGCTGGCCATTCTCTACCATCGCCGGCGCAGGAACGAAGCCAACACAGGCATCTCCCTGCTCGATCTGGAAAAGCGCATGGCGTTCCCGCGAGAGTACCTGGACTTCACGCTCTGGTACCTCAAGGCCAAGGGATACGTCCAGGTGGAGGACAACTCGGATTATGGGTTGACCGCAGAAGGCGTCGATTACCTGGAAACGCACTCCGCGGTGAATCCGGTGATTCGCGAATTGCTCACCGGCGCTGCCGGTTCCATGGGGCCGGACCCGGCGCCCTTCCCTTGGCCTCATACCGCGGGGTCACTCACGTAGTACACGCCGCTTTCCATCGCCGACCACCACGCCGAGCAGTTTTCTCCCCGCGCTGTAACATTAGTCACAGTTTTGGGACGGCGCTACGTGTGTTTGCCGCGGCCATCCCCGACGAGGAATATTGGCGGCGGCGAGGTCGCTGTTCATGCGATTCCTCTCATCAAGTCTTCAAGTTTGCGCGTGTCGGATACGCGCGGGATACGTGGTGTGGCTTGATGAGACCACAGTCCGGCACATTTCCATGCTGAATATGGCGAGTACGAGGCCTCGTTGAGATAGAGAGCAGACTGGGAACGGGCTCGGGGTGGAACGCCTCTGGAATCCATCGCCCCACTACATGGGTTCGAGATCTCTCTCGATTACGCGGCCGTCGGTCAA
>JADGNR010000177.1 GCA_017883415.1 Bryobacteraceae bacterium
CCCCCCAGCGAACTTGCACCGGCCGAATGACTTCCCTGCTGGAGCAATATTCGGTAGTTTACACTATGTTAGTGCAATTAGTCCGTATAGCGTTGCACGGTACTCCGGAATATAGTTCTAGTACCCGGGTAGGCGGTACCTGGGGTACCTAAGGCTCGGAGATGGAGGCAGTGGGGGTGAGGATGGGGGCAGCTACGGTCGTGGCTCTGAAGGAGCCACGGCCGTAACGGAGTGGTTTGAGCACAGGATCACACGGTCGGAGACCTGGTCTACGACGCGGGGTGATCGAACAAGGGCTTCTTCACGTAGTCGGGATCGAGCTGGCGCACCATCTCGGCGATGGTCTCGGCCTTGCCCAGTAGCGGGTAGCCGGACCAGCGGTCGTTGATGTCGCTGCCGAAGCGCAGGATGCCGGTGTGCTGGTTGATGTCGGCATCGAGAACCGGGTCGGAATCCTTGAACCCGAGCCGCTCGCGCATGATTTCCATGTCTTTGCGCCTGGCGTTTAACAACAGCCAGCCGGAGTTCGGCTTGATGCCGTGCATCACGGCGTACTCTTTCAGGTGCTTGGGCTTGTCGATTTCCGGCTTAAGGCTGACGGAGTAGATGAAGATGTCCTTGCCCACGCGGTCGCTCAACATGGCCTGGATCCGCAACAGGGCGCTGGTCTGGCGCGGGCAGATGCCCTTGCAGTCGGCATAGAAGAAGTTGAACATGACGGTCTTGCCTTTGACCAGGTCGTCGTAGAAGTGATAGGTCTTGCCATCCTGGTCGGTCACCAGGTTATTGGGAATGTTGCGCCTGCCCTCTCCGACGGCGCGGACGATGCTCGCCGAAGCCGATTTGCGGCTCAAAACAAGAGCCGCGGGAGCGGCGGCAGCAGCCGCCAGACTCGCAAAGAATCCTCTTCGATTTAACATGGTGTAATATCCTCGTTACTTAGTAAGTCAAAAGAAGCTCTCAGCTTTCAGCTATCAGCTTTCAGCGATCAGCCTCCGGAGTAGCTGAAGGCTGAAGGCTGATCGCTGAGAGCTCTTTTCTTACTTCACGATGTCCCAACGGATCATCATGGCGTGGTCTTCGTGCACCACGTTGTGGCAATGCATGACGTAGTGGCCCAGGAAGTCGCGGAACCGGAAGAAGCAGCGGACCGTTTCGTTGGGGCCCAACTGCAACACGTCCTTGCGGCATACTTCGTAAGGCGCCGGCGCCACACCGTTGCGCGAGAGAATCTGGAACTCCTCGAAGTGGATGTGCACGGGGTGCGACCAGCTTCCCGACGAGTTGATGATGGTCCAGACCTCGCAGGTTCCCTGCTTGGGCGAAACCGTGGGGACGGAGATGTCGGCCAGTTTGCCGTTGACGGACCAGCCGCCGCTGATGCGGTTGAAGTTGAACGACCGCTGCACCGCGGTGGACAACTCGGCGGCGGTGGGCCGAGGCAGGGGCCGCATGGACACGCCGCTGGTCGGGAAATTGGCCATCGAGAACCACGGCATGCTGGGATCGGCCACCACCGCGCTTCCGACAACGAACTTCAGGACCGGCACGCCCGGATCCATGGTGTTGTACGTCGGGCCGCGGCCGCTGATCTGCTCGGCGCGATTCACCAGGTATAGGGTGTCGCCGGCATTGTACTGGGAGAAGTCGATCACTACGTCGTACCGGTTGGCCACGCCCAGCATGACGCTATTCAGCTTGACCGGGTTCTCGAACAAATTGCCGTCGTTGCCGATCACCGCCATGGGCTGCCAACTGTTGACGCCGGCCTTGGGCAGGCCCTTGCTCAGCCAGAACTGGTACCAGCGCGACGGACCGCCATCGAGCAGCCGGAAGCGGTACTTGCGGCGGTCCACGTTCAGGTACGGATAGATCTTGCCGTTGACCGCGATGCGGTCGCCCAAGTGCCCGTCGGTGTCGAATACGTTGAAGAAGATATTCCCGGAATTGTCGAACTGCGGATCCTGGAAGGCCAGCATGATGTCGTACTTGCCGCTGGGCAGCCGCAGGTTGGTCTGGGGGGAGAGCGTGCCGGTTTCGTCGTTGCAATCGTAATCGTCGAAGGCGTTGAAGAATCCGAACAGGCCTTTGTACACGTTCTGCGACGTGAAGTTGAAGCGGTGATCGTGATACCACAGCGTGCCCAGAGCTTCGCGGAAGTCGCCGCCGCCGTTGGGCCCGGCGCCGTATTGATCGTAGCCCGCGCGGATCATGGGATAGGCGTGATCGCGATAGTTGCCGGGGGTCACGAAATCGCCGGGGAAGCCGTCGCTCTCGCAGGGCGAGTGCAGGTTGTGCAAGTGGGTGGCCGTCTCCGGCACGCCCACGCCGAAATGGTTCTTGTTCAGCATGTTATTGATGCGGACCATGATCGGCTCGCCGTAGCGCGCGCGGATGATCGGCCCCGGGACGCTGGGACCGTTGACGCCGCAGTAGGCGAACATCGGCGCCGGAGTCCTCAGGTCGCTATGGAAATACCAGGGCGTGTCCTTGACATCGATCTGGTACCAGCGCCGTGCCGGAAATTCGTTGTACCGCTGGTGCGCCAGCCCGTTGACGATCGGGTACGATGCGGCTGTGTTGGTGGCCCACCAGTCGCGCCCCACGCTCTCCATCACGTCGAACGGAGGGTTGTAACCCGCCGCGCCATTGGAATACTCCACTGCATCCTGGGCGATCGGCAGCGGGTCGATCCACTGCCTCATCGGAGGACTCGACAGCCCGCTGCTGGAAGTGAGTACGCTGCCCGCGACCACGCCGCCGCTGGTGCTGCAACTGTCACAGCCCAAACTTCCTGCAATGCCGGTCCGCAACGCTAGGGCTCCGCCACCTGCCGCGAGGCTGTACTTTAGAAGATCCCGTCTGTTGAAAGCGCTCATGTTTGCCGTCTCCTCGGTCATTTATTTCCACTCTGCAGGGCGCCCTTGGGCATCCACTGTCCGATGGTCGACTTTGAGGTTAGCTTGGAATCCCATTGCCGGGTACTCGTAGAAATACGCACCACGCGACGTGGAAATCCCTAATTCCAATAGGGGATTCTCCGCTTATGTGAGGGATATGCCGCAGGCACGGCATCCTGGCACCCGTTCTCCGTAGTCCCCGGAGTCCCTCATCCCACGATCCCGGACCTCGCCTCGTGCGCCCGGATGTTATAAGAGTAATGGGTCGTGTTGGATCGGCCGTCACGAGTGAGGAGAAGACATGGAGACAACTCCCGGCCATCGTCCGGCATATGCTCCCTATATGGTCCCGCTCTTGCGTCTGGCGTGCGTAGCCGCAATTCTGGCTGCTCTGCCGTGGCATCTGCGGGCGGACGGCGATTTTTATCTGAATTCATCCGACCGGGTGATCTTTTACGGCAACGATTCCGGCGGCAGGCCATTGAACGCCGCATTCATTGAGACCTATGTAACCACGCGGTTCCCGCAATACGAGGTGGAGTTTGTTCACTGGGGCTGGTCCGCTCTGCGGCTGGGCCCACACACGGAACGGCGCCCCACCGCGGATGGGGAGATCGTGGCCCTCCGGCCCACAGTCGCCGTGGTCGCGCCGGCATGGCCGGGCGCCGTCGATGTGGCGTCGTTCGCGGCTTATGTTACCGCCTATACAGACCTGGTCGACAAACTGAGGGCCGCCCTGCCGGCATTACGGATCACCATGGTCCAGCCGCTCCCCCGCCGGGCCGCGGCTGCCTGGGAAGGCCCCGGCCCGGCCCCGGAACGCTACGACCAGTTCCATCGCGAATTGGCCCGCGAGAAAGGCCTGCTGATTTGTAACGTGGAGGCCATCCCGGCCGGCGCGCCGCGCGTGCCGGGGGAAGGCGTCCCGGGCGCGGTGGGGCTTCTCAAGGCCTGGAACGCGCCGGCCCTGGTTACCGAGGTCGAAATCGACTCGCAAGCGAAACGCGTCGTCCGCAGCCAGAATACCACCGTCAGGGAACTGGAGTCGGATCGGGTGGTGGCGTGGTCCGAAGACGATCGCGCGCTGCCCCTGCCCACGGAACTCACCCGCGACGGCGGTCCCGAAGCTGCCGGGATCAATGTGCAGTTACTCCGGGTGACCGGCCTGGACGCGGGACAATACAAGCTCACCATCGACGGCTGGTCCATGGGCACCTTCCCGCGGGAGCGCTTCGAAGAGGGCATCGACCTGACGGCCTTGCGCACCCCCATGCTGAAGCAGGCCGCGGAGGTTCATGCGCTCACCGTGAAGCATATGAGCCAGCAGTTTGCGCGCTGGCAAATGGCGCAGGCGGGCGCGAGCGAGGCGCAGATGCAGGAATTACTCACGCGGGAAGCGGAAACCGTGGCGCAACGGCGCGCCGCGGCGGTACCCAAGACTCGTGATTTCGAAGTAACCCCGGTAGAATAAGTCGCGCTTGCGTTAAGCTCAAGAGCGATGCCACGGGAGTTGCTGGACCGGCTGGACCAGTGGAAGAGCCGTTTTGGACCGGCGGCAACCGGCCCCCTGAAACGCTTGCTGGCGGCGATTGCCGGAAGGCGGTTTCGCGTCCCCGGCGAACTGATCCGCCTGCACGAGACCCTGCTGTTTCTGCGCGCCTACCCGCGCGATCCGGAAGTCGCGCGGCGGGCCGACGAGATTCTCTTTTCGTTTGCCGGCCGCATCGCAAGTTTGCCGGCGGGCGCGGATCTTTCTCCATTTGAGGAACCGGAGGTATCCGGGATCGCCGGCACCTCGCTTTCCGCCGTCTTCAGCTATGAAGTGGCGCGGCGGCTGGCCGCCCGCCATCGGCGGTCCGTCGAGATCGCCTGGGACCGTTACGACGAAGTCGACCGGCTCGGCCCGGCCATCGGGCGATTCCTGCCGCTGGTGGACGAAGATTGGCCGGTGGAAGCTCACGTTCCTTTTCGTGAGTGGATCCGGGCGGCGCGGCCGCGCGGCCGGAGCGATTTGGCGTGGCTGCTGGCGCGCCTGGCGGCCTTGCCGCTTGCGCCGCGCGAGCGGGCGGAATTCTACGAAAGCATGGCGCTGCCGCTGACCTGGCGCCTGGCTGACCACCGCGCTTCGCGGTCGCGTCTCCGGCTGCCCGTTCGCGGTCTCTACTGTCACCGCGAGCCGCTGCTGCGGCGCGGCGATGTTTCGCTCGCCCGTGAGCTCGAAGCGCCGCCGCTCGCCGTGAGGCGTGTGCCCCGCGGGGAAGCGCGCAAGATCCTCGATCTCATTCTCGACGCCTCCACGGCGCGATACCGCGAGCTCTACGGCTTCAGCCACCCGGACGAAGGGGGCGTCCGGCACGCGGATTTGGGCCGGGGCGTCGAGATCTTCTTTTTCGGCGTGCCGCCCGAGTGGCGCTTGCCGCTGCGGGCCTATCATGCCGGCATGTTCTTCAAGAACGGCGTGCCGGCGGGCTATGTCGAGTTGCTTTCGCTGTTCGAACGCGCCGAGGTCGGCTTCAACCTGTACTACACCTTCCGCGAGGGCGAATCGGCGTGGCTCTTCGCGCGCACGCTGCGCCTGTTTCGCCAGGTCCTGGGAGTGACCTGTTTTTCGGTCGATCCCTATCAGATCGGTCTCGAGAACCCGGAAGCCGTCGATTCCGGGGCGTTCTGGTTTTATCGCAAGCTGGGATTCCGGCCGGTGGACCGCGCAGTCGCGGAGATGGTGGAGCGGGAAGAACGCAGGATGGGGCGTCGGCCGGGCTACCGCAGCACGAAGCGCACCCTGGAGAGGCTGGCCCAAGGCTACATCCTCTTCGAAGGGCCCGGGGCCGAACCGGGCGCCTGGGACCACTTCCGGGTTCGCAACCTGGGCCTGGCCGTGGGGCGGGCCCTGGCGCGCCATTTCGGGGGCGACCCGGAAAAGCTGAAGCGTGCCGCCCGGCGCCACACCGCCCGGGCAGTGGGCACGGAATCGTCGGGCGGCCTGGCGCTGGTCCTGGGCCTGATCCCCGATCTGGCGCGTTGGAGCAGCGACGAGCGGCGCGCCGCGGCCCGGATTCTCGAAGCCAAGCAGAGCGGAGAGGAAGCGCGCTATCTTCGCCTGATGCAGCGCCACCGGCGCCTGCGAGCGGCATTGCTCGAGATGGGGTCAGAGGCGCCGGCAGGCCCGCGCCTGCGATCCTAGAATGCGATGGGGCCCGCGACGGTGCCCGATGGCGATCACGAGGGGAACCCGCGGTCCAGAGACGCCCGCACCGGGAATTCCAGATATTCACGGACGACGCTCGCAAAGGTTCGGGTGTCGATCGGCTTGGTAATGTAGCCGTCGCAACGCGCGGCGCGGGCATTCGCCTTCTCCGCGTCCATGGCGTAGGCCGACAATGCCACGATGATCACCCCGTCGAACGAAGGGTCCTGCCGCAATCGGCGCGTCAGTTCCAGCCCATCCATTCCGGGTAGTTGCACATCCATCAGAATCAGATTGGGACGGTAGTCCTCGAGCTGGTGGAGCGCCTGCACGGCGTCCTCGGCCCGCCGCACCTGGAAGCCGTCGCATTCCAACAGGATCTGGGTCAGGTCCAGGTTATCGAGATTGTCGTCCACCACTAGAATCGATTCACTCATTGGCCACCTTCGCAATTCTCTTCGGCACACCAACCCGTATCAACGTTCCCAGAAGTTCTTCCGCGCGAACGGGCTTGGTCAGGAATCCTTCGACGGCCGCCGGCATTCCCAGGTCCGTCCGGCCACAAGAGGAGGTCACGATTACCGGAGTGGTGCGGCACTTTTCCAAAGACCGGATCATGGCCAGGGCTTCCCACCACGGGCGATCCGGCAGCAGCAGGTCGAGTGTGATGGCGTCGAATTGTTCCCGCCGGCACCTTTCGGACGCCTCGGCGGAGGTCGCGGCTCCGGCCACCAGATACCCGTTGGACTGCAGGATACGGGTAATCAGTTCCCGGTCCTGCTCGTGCTCGTCCACGACCAGGATTCGGGCAACATCGTAGCTGGCTGAGGCCGCCAAAGCCACCCGCGGCAGGATGGCGAAAAAGGTGCTGCCTTCCCCCGGCATGCTGTCCACACCTACCCGGCCGCCCTGAGCTTGGACGATTCGCTTGGTCACCGCCAAACCAAGTCCGGTGCCTTGGTAGCGCTTGGCCGTCGTGGCATCCAGTTGCTGGAACTCGACGAAGAGCCGCGTCATGTCCTGTTCCGATATTCCTATCCCCGTGTCGGACACCTCCAGGCGAAACTCGGTGTCATTTTCGGGTTTCAGGCGGACCACGACGCGCCCTTTCTCGCCCGTGAATTTCAGCGCGTTCGAAAGGTAGTTGTAGAGGATCTGCCGCAGCCGGCTGGCGTCGATTACCACGTCATCCACCCCCGCGCCGATTTCAGTTTCGACCTGAATCTGCTTCTCGGCCGCCAGCCCGCTCAATATTCCGATTACTTCCCGGATGAGTTGGGAAACGGACAGCCGCTCGGGGTGAAACTCCAGGTGGCCGGCCTCGATCTTGCTGAGATCCAGCACGCCATTGATCAATTGCAGCAGGTGCGAGGCGCTGGCATGGATGCGGCCGACGAACTCCCTGGGCCGCTCGGGAAGCGCACCCAGTTTCCCGTCGTATAGGATCTCGCTGAACCCGATGATGCCGTTCAGCGGCGAACGCAGCTCGTGCGACATATTCGCCAGAAACTCGGTCTTCATCCGGCTGGCAGCTTCGATGCGGCGGTTCTGTCCCTCGAGCTCGAGGTTCTGGCTGCGCAACTGTTCTTCCAGTTGCTTGAGTTCGGTGATATCGCTCATCGCCGCGAACACCGCGCCCCGAGCGAGTACCGGTGTGGCACTGCTCAGGAGCCACTTGTAAGAGTCGCTCTTGGACCGGAAGCGGAGTTCCAGGCGGGTCACCTCGACTCCGGCACAAAGGCCGGCGGCGGCATCGAGCGCGCGCTGCCGGTCCTCCGGGTGCACGAACTCTACCCACGGTTTGGAACACATCTCCGCCGGGCTGAAGCCAAGCGTTTTTTCCCATGCCGGGTTCAGCCTCTTGATATATCCCCCCAGATCGGATATGAAGAGCATTTCCTGCGACACCACAAAGAACTGATCCAGCTCGCTGGAAACGCGCTGCTGCACTTGCTCGGTCTCGATGCTGTCGAGGGCAAACGAGAGGTCGGCCGCGAGTTCGTCCAGCAACGCCACGTTCTCGAGGTCGAAGAAATTCGCTTCGGCGGCATAAATCGCCAGCGCGCCGACGGGCCGGCCATGGCTGACTACAGGGAACGCCGCCAGGGATCGGAAGGAGGGCCGAGGGTTCCGCTCGCTCGAAGGGGCCATGGATGGGTCCCCGGCCACGTCGTTGCAAACGACATGCCGGTTTTCCCGGACGGCGCTCCCGATCGGTCCGCGGCCTTCGGTCTCCAGGCTGGTCGAAACGCGGATACGGTTCACCTCCTGGCGGGGACAACCGGCACGGGGAGTCACCAATCCCGTGTCCGGGTCCACCAGGCCCAGCCAGGCCATTTGAAAGCCGCCTTCCTCGACGATGATGCGGCAGACCTCGCGGAACAGCACGCTGGTCTCGCGGGTGCGCATCGTGGTCTCGCTGGTATGAACCAGCACGGAGTACAGGCGGTTCAACTGACCGATCCGTTCCTGGGCGGAATGGATCTCGGTAATATTCTCGGCGATCATCTCCAGCCAGGTCGGAGCGCCGTGGTCGTCGCGCAGAAGGCGCCCGGCAAGCCGGATGAGCAACTGCGCCCCGTCTTCGCGTTTCCACTGGACCTCGCACTCCACCACTCTTCCGGCATCGCCCGCGCCTTCCGTTAAGTACGCGAGAACTTCCGGGCCCAGCGCGATCCCGGCGCCGGCGCTGGCCTGCAGCAAATCGGCGGGCGAGCCGTACCCGAGCAGTCCCGCCAGCGCGGGATTGGCATCGAGGAGCCGTCCATCGGCGGCGCTCAATCGGAGTATGCCGCAAGGGGCGCTTTGAATGAGCGAACGATAGCTGGCCTCCGAAGCCCGTAGCGCCTCTTCCGCCCGCGCGCGCTGTGCCCGGAGACATTCCTCTTCCCGGGCGCGGCGGACGGCAACGGGGAGACGGGCCATGCGGTCCTTCAAAACGAAGTCCGCCACGCCCTGCTTCAGGCATTCCACCGCCGTCTCTTCGCCCAGCGAACCAGTCACCAGGATAAACGGCGTTTCGATCCCCTTGGATTTGATCAGATCAAAGACGTCCTTGCCGGTGGCGCCCGGCATCCGGTAGTCGGCGAGGATCACGTCGTATCGCTCGGCACTCACCCGCTCGACGACTTCGTCGGGAGTGATGGCCGCATCCCAGGTCACCTCGAAGCCCGAGGATCTCAAGGTCCGCAGGGACAGCTCGATGTCCTCGACGCAGTTCTCGAAAAAGAGCACACGAAGCGGGCTTTTCCCGGTTCTTCCTTCAGCGGCAGGCCCGGATTGCATTCCTACCTCCTCTCTCGAAAGCCGGCCGGGGCGATTCACGCCGGACTGGTGGCCCTGCATCCATACCGAAGCGGCCTGATTCTGTTCCCGGCCCAGCTATCGGCACCCCAGCCGGAAAGCTTTACGGCGAAGCGGGTCAAGACGGGCGGCGCCGCACCCCTCAGGGCTCTGGTGAAGGTCGTACGATGCGGATGTACAGCTCGATTCGGTCCAGCAGGGCCTCGACCGCGGCGGCGTCCTCGCCTTGGGCCGCGGCCTCGAGTGCTCGGCCTATGTCCGTGAGTTCGGAATAGCCGTACGCGGCCCCGGTGCCTTTCAGATTGTGCCCGGCTTTCCGGAGAGCGGCGAAATCCCCGCTCTGCAGCGCCTGGTCGAGGCCATGCATCTCGGTGCATTGGCGATCCAGGTACCCGGCACGCAGGTCCGCCAGGCCGGGAACTACCTCGGGGTCGCGGTCCGCCATCTCCCGGCAGAGACGGATCACCAACCGAAAGCGGCTGCGAGCTCTCACCGTGGCGGCGTCCGCGAGCCGGGTTGCCTGCTGCAGATAGTCCGCCAGCTCGTAAGACGCCTGGCCTCCCACAACTTCTGCCAGCAGGTGTAGACTCTGCTGCGCGCCGGGGGCAAACTGCGAATCCGGCAAACCCGCTTCCATGGCATGCAGCAGGGTGGCGGCCTGGCTCCGGCGATCGGAGGCCGCGGTATCGGGGAGAACCAGGCCGGCCGGTTGGTTCGACGGCGTCCGCCGCGGAGGATCGAGAAATGCGCGTACCTGGCCCGACAAGGTGGGCCCATCGACCGGCGTTTCGATGTGCCCGTCAAACCGGCCGGCCGCCTCGGGATTGCCCCGGCTACCGGCGCCCATTTGGGTAATGGCAAGGACCGGCACCGCGGCCAGATCCTCATCGGCAAGCAGATGGCGCGCCAGCCGCGTTCCATCGGCGGCGGGAACGTTCGGGTCCAGAAGGATCAAATCCGGGTGGAAAGAAGACAGTTTCCGGATCGCCGACTCGGCGCTCGGGGCCGTCTCCAGGCGATACGGCTGGTCGGCCAGCCCCAGGCTCAAAGCGCGCAGCCTGTCGGGATTGTCGTCAATAATGAAAACCGTTTTCTGGCCGGCACGCGGCTCGGGCGCCGCCCATCCGGTAATCGTCTCCATTGCCCGCGCGGGTTTCTCGAGTTGCTGCACCCTGCTCATGCATCCTACCTATCGGCGGAAACACTCCCGGGCTGCACGATAGGGGATTCCGTGTCCCGGCCGGCCTGCGCCAGAACGCCGGGGACGTGGCGGCCCCGTGCGGCTGCGCGGTTGGTACAACGACCGCGCGCTCCGGGGATTCAGCCGGATGAGGGGGCTCTAAGTATAAGATATTGAATGGGGTGGGTGGAGGGGTTCGAACCCTCGACCACTGGAACCACAATGCAAGGCCGGCTGTAGAGGAGCGCACTATCTCATTGCATAGTAAGCCGGTTGCGCGTTACTATGCAGCGCTGTGCAATCTCGAAATGCGTCGGATACTACACAGATAATGCACAGTGAGGCCCCTTATTCCACCGTGGCGAATCGACGGGAGATAGTTGCAGTAACCTTCACTTGGTTGGTGAATCACGCCGCAGTCGACTTAGCCTTACCCACTAACGCGTCGATCGTCACATCGAGGCTGAATGAAGCGAAGAAAATCTTCGCCACAACGCTCGCGCTCACCAACGCACGCCCGCCGCGTTTGATTGGGGCGAAAAAAA
>JADGNR010000461.1 GCA_017883415.1 Bryobacteraceae bacterium
GTGGCGTTTTCGGTCTGCCACGACAGGGTGGTCGAGGTGCCCAGCACGGTGACAAAGGCCGGGTTCGCAGTGAAGAAGTCGATCTTCACCGTGCCCACGGTTACCGTGACGCTGGCCGTTACCTGGCCGAAGGCGTTGGTGGCCGTCAGCGTGTAGGTGGTAGTCACCGTCGGGGTGACTGTGGTGCAGGCGTTCCCGGCGAGATTGCTACCCACGCCCGCAATCGTGATGTTGGTGGCGCCGGTCACGTTCCAGCAAAGCTGGCTGGACTGGCCGGCGGTAATGCTCGGCGGGGTGGCCGTGAAGGAAACGATCTGCGGCGCCGTGGGCGGCCCTACCGTAACCGTCACGGGCGCGGTCACCGACTTCCCGTCCGGACTCGATGCCGTCAGGGTGTAGGTGGTGGTCTGCGTCGGCGAGACCGGAACGCTGCCGTTCACGGGCTGGGTACCGACTCCGTTGTTGATGGATACCGTGCTCGCGCCCGTCGTGGCCCAACTCAATGTGGAGCTCTGACCGGGCGAAATCGACAGCGGGCTGGCTTCGAACCGGACAATGGCCGGATTGCCGTTACCCACCGTGACCGTCACCGTCTGCGTCACCGTGCCGGTAGCTCCGGTCGCGGAGAGCGTGTATACCGTGGTTGCCGTGGGCGACACCGAGACCGAGCCGGTCTTCGGGTCCACCGTGCCGACGGTGGGCGAAATGCTGGCCGAGGTCGCGTTCTTGATCACCCAGGACAGCGTCGAAGACTGCCCTGCCTGGATGGACGCCGGACTGGCCGTGAACTGGACGACGGTGGCCTGCGCCAGTGCCGTCGTAGAAACCGTGGTGCTCGCCGTGCCCTGCAAGCCGTCGGTGTTCTTCACCGTCAGCCGGAAGGTGTAGGTCTGTCCCGCCGCCGCGGTGAAGGTGGTCTTGGTCGCGGTGGGGCTGGACAGCGTTACCGTGGGACCGGTGGTCTGCACCCAGCTAAACGTCAGCACTTCTCCCAGCGGATCGAACGACCCCGAACCGTCCAGGGTAATCAGCCCGGCAGGGACGCCAATCTGGTTCGGCCCGGCGTCGGCGATGGGCGGGCTGGCGCCGACGCGCCGCGGCCCGAGTTCGTACCGTATGCGCGGAACATCCATCGGCACCGGCGTCTTGACCGCCGCGTAATCCTTGGGATGCATGTAATTGCCGAACTCGAGACCGATCTTGAGGCTGCCGCTATCCTTCGTGTTTATGAAGGTCTCATTCCAGCCGAACGCCCCCGTAAAGGAGATGCGGTCGGTCAAGGGCTGCGTGAGTTTCAAATTGAAGCCCGGACGGTCGCTCCCGAAGTGGCGCACCACGATGCCAACGTTGCCCTGGATATAGGCATCGCCCCAGACTCCTACCAGGGCGTCTACGCCCGCCTGGTCGGAGATCCGCGCGAACGTCTGCAGGAACGCGCCCGGGGCCAGCGTCACGCTGTTCAACACCGCATAATTCTTGAAGCCCTTGGTGCCGTACGCGCCAAAGCGGCCGCGGCTGAAAATGTAATCCACCAGGAAGGCCGCCTGGCCCAGCGCGCCGCCGCTCTGGAATTGCTTGAAGTCCAGCCATTTGAAGCTGCCAAATGCGCCGACCTGCACATTGTTGAAGCGGTTGACCAGACCGATATCGAACTGGCCCTCCTGCCGCCCCGGGTAGTACATGTATTCGCCCTGGGCCTGCACCGCGTGGGTGCCGTCGCCTCCGAAGGGCGAGAAGAACCGGCCATGGGCGGTGGCCGTGAAGCCGCCCTGCCCGCCGGTACCCGTTCGTCCGGCGCCAAGGGTCGGACCGATTTCGATGCCTACATTGGAAAATTTCTTATTGCGCCGCTGCGCCTCGTCGACCGCGCCCTGCGCTTCGGTGTGGGCGATGGTCGTCGTCTCGGAGGAACTGAGCGGCTTGGGCAGGGCAGCCACCTGGTCGCGCAGCATATTGTGCTGGTTGCGCAGGTCCGCCATTTCGCCCCGCAGCTTGTCATTCTCCCCTTGCAGGTTCTTCAGCGCCGCCAGAATGTCGTCCAGCTTGTCCAGGCGCTTCAGGATCTTCTCGCAGCACTCCTCCTGCTTCTTGGCCATCTCCTGGAGCGCCGCGAGGAAGGGCAAAACCTCTCCGATCGTGCCTTCCTTGATTACCTTGCCGCCCTGATCGGTCACCGTCAGCACCACGCGACGGTTCATGAAGCGGCCTTCCTTGCTCTTGTTGTCCACTTCCGGGTTCCGCTTGCCGTCGCCGGCGGTCGTGACCTGATCCGGCGCTGCGCCGTACTTCACCAGGAAGGCCTTGACGGATTCGGCGCGCGCCCGCGCCAGCTTTTCGTTGTAGGCCCCCGAACCGACATAGTCCGTATGGCCGGTAACCCGCACGCGGTACTCTTTGTGCTGACCCAACACGTCGGCCAGGCGCAACAGGCTAGGATATCCGTCGGACAAGATCGAGGAGTTGAACTCGAAGTTGATCTCCTCCCAATCGTCTTTGGTTTGACCGCCCGTGGTCAGACCTTGGCCCAGTAAACAAGAGGCCATCAGCCCGACTGCACCCACCACTGCAAGTTTGCTCATAGGTTTCGATTTCTCCTCAACTGGATCACCATGTGCAAGATAACGGATTCGTCAATCGACAACCGTCCTCCTCGGTGCTCAGGTTCGACTGCGTGGCGGGACTGCCTCCAGTAATCCGGCGGGCTCCGCCCACCAGCCCGTACCGCAGTCAAGTTTAGAATACAACAGGAGGTCTCTTTATCCGCAAGAATTCTATGAGGTTATTTTCAACAATGGGGGTTCCCACGTACATATTCCACGGCGACGGTGCGACAATAATCGAGTGAGGCTGCCGGACGGGTGGTCGCTCCCGGCAACGGGAGAGGAAAGTCCGGTCTCCACAGGGCAGCGTGCCGGCTAACGGCCGGGGGGGCCGCAAGGCTCTACGGAAAGTGCCACAGAAAATATACCGCCTTGCCGCAAGGTGAGGTAAGGGTGAAATGGTGCGGTAAGAGCGCACCGCGGCAGGAGTAATTCTGCCGGCAGGGAAAACCCCACGCGGAGCAAGACCAAATAGGGGAGGAGGGGCGGCCCGCCCCGCTCGACTTCCGGGTAGGTCGCTAGAGCCGGCCAGTAATGTCCGGCCCAGAGGAATGACCACCGCCCGCAAGGGTACAGGAACCGGCTTACAGTCCGGCAGCCTTGCAGTGATCCAGGGGGAGTGAGCAGGCGATTCCCTTTCTGCTTGGTCTCCGCGTCCGCTCTCGTTGCGCAAACCCTGGGACCGCCGGCCGTGCCGCGGCCGAGGGTGGAACCGGCATGCTCCTCCTAAGCCCGCGCCGCGGGTCACCAGGGCAGGGTGTCGGCGCCGACAGCGTGGGGCTTACGATTGGGTCCGACGGCACTCCGTCGGAGGTTCGGTTCTGCGCGGCGATGAGGGTCCGCCGGCCGATCCGGCGGTGAAGGCTGTCGAGAGGGGCTGGTGGTCTCGCCCGCGGGCAGAGCCACAAACCCGGCACGAAGGCCGGTCGGCCGGTCGCCGTCGAGGCTCCCCGGCCGAGATCGCTTCCGGCTGCGGTGAGGCGTCCCGGCCGGCGGTGATAAGCTCTGCTGTATGATTCGTCCGCTCGCACTGTTGTTGCTGCCGCTTGCCCTCGTGGCGCAGCAGGCCGCCCCCGAGCCGCCATACACGCCGCCGCCGGTCGAAGGCGACTGGGTGGCCCACGATTTCCAGTTCCAGTCCGGCGAAAAGCTCGCCGAGTTGCGGCTGCACTATATCACGCTGGGTACTCCGGCGCGCGATGCCTCCGGCCGCGTGCGCAACGCGGTGCTGATTATGCATGGCACCGGGGGCAGCGGGCGCGGCTTCCTCAGCGCGGGCTTCGGCGGCATGCTGTTCGGCCAGGGGCAGACGCTCGATATCGGCCGCTATTACATCATCCTTCCCGACGCCATCGGGCACGGGAAATCCAGCAAGCCGAGCGACGGTCTCCACATGAAGTTCCCGCGCTACGATTACGACGACATGGTCCGCGCGCAGTACTTGCTGGTGCGCGACGGCCTGCACGTGGATCATCTGCGCCTGGTGATGGGGACCTCCATGGGCGCCATGCACACCTGGGTCTGGGGCGAAACGTATCCCGATTTCATGGACGCGCTCATGCCGCTGGCGAGCGCCCCGGTGGCCATCGCCGGACGCAACCGCATGTTCCGCGCCATGATCATCCAGGCCATCCGTGGCGACCCGGAGTGGAAGGGCGGCGAGTACACCACGCAGCCGCGCGCGGCGAG
>JADGNR010000021.1 GCA_017883415.1 Bryobacteraceae bacterium
CGCGCGGTACTACACTGTGTCCGAGGACTACCTCGGACAGTTATGAGCGCAACTCTTCCACCGCGTTTGGCCGCCGCGCCAACCGCGGTCTACGCCGCGGGCGCCGGCATCTTCCGGAGTACCGATGGGGGAAAGACCTGGACCGACCTCGGCACCGGCCTCGGAACCTCCACGGTGGTCTTAGCCCTGGCCATCGACCCAACCGATCCCGCCACGATCTACGCGGGAACCACCATCGGCGCTTTCAAGAGCACGGATCGCGGAGCGCACTGGACCGCCATCGATCATGGGCTGGATCTGGTTTCCGTCCAGCCGCCCTGGAAGTCGGCCGTCACCGCCCTCCTGGTCGATCCCCACCGGCCTGCCACAGTCTACGCCGGAACGGGGCGGTGGGGAACGGGAGTCTTCAAGAGCAAAGACGGAGGCGCGCACTGGGCCGCCATCAATAATGGCATGGTCACCAACGGCAACCTGGACGTTCGCGCCATGGCGATGGACCCGGCGGATCCGCAGACGCTCTATCTCTCAGGGGTGACGGGTCTCTCGCCCGCCAAGACCACCGACGGCGGCGCTTCCTGGACCGTCATTCCGGGGCCGGGCTTCGGCTTTGCCCTGGCGGTCGATCCTGCCCAGCCGGCTACTATCTACGCCGCCGGTCCCTTCGGGGTCTCCAAGAGCGTGGACGCGGGCGCCAGTTGGACGCAGACGACCGACGGCCTGACCGACTGGTTCGACTTCGCTCTGGCCATCGATCCGAAGGCGACGCAGACCGTCTATCTCGGAGCGGGCGGAGATGTGCCCGGGGTCGTTTTCAAGAGCACCGATGGCGGCGCCCATTGGGCTCCCACCAGCGCCGGGGCAGCCGGCCTGACCGGCGCGAACGCGGTGGCGATCGATCCCCTGCACGGCAACCGGGTTTACGCCGGAGGTCCCGGCGGAGTCTTCCACTCCACCGATGGCGGCCTGACCTGGAACGCCGCGCTCGCGAGCCACAGCATCCAGGCAATCACCATGGACCCTGTGACCGCGCAGGCACTCCTGTACAACCTGACCGGCCAGGTCAAGGGCCTTGCTGCGCCGGCCGGGCCGCTCGACCGGCGGCAGGTGGCCGCGCTCGTCCGCAAGCTGGACCAGGCGCTCAAATCGGTGAATCAAGGCAAGCCGAAAGCAGCTTGCAAGGTGTTGGAGGAGTTTCTGGATCAGGTGAACGCATGGATCGCCGCGGGGGACCTGACGAAACGCCAGGGCGGCCCGCTGATCGCGCAAGCCCGGGCGATCATGCAATCGATCCCCTGTTAGCTAACGAACAAACACGATGGTCGGTTCCCCCTTGTACGTCGTGCGTTCACACTCCCGGTAGCCGCACTTCTCCGCGACGCGGATGGACGGGAGGTTTTCGGGGCGGATGATGCAGTTCGTCCGGGAACCAGAGAAATGCGCGTCACCCCAGGCGATGGCGGCGCGAGCGGCCTCGGTCGCATATCCTCGGCCGTGGTATTGGGCGGCGAATACCCAACCGATTTCCGGTGTGTCTTTGAGCGAAGATTCGATGTCCCGCTTGTAGTTGGCGAATCCAACCTCTCCGGCAAAATCGCCGGTCGCCTTTTCCTCAACCACCCAATAGCCGAAGCCGAGCAAGGCCCAATGGCCGACGTAACGCAGCAGCCTGGTCCAGGACTCCTCCCCGGCGAAGGGCCTTCCGAAGTGCCGGGTTACCATGGGGTCCGCCCACATAGCGGCACAAGGGATGAAATCGTCAATGCGATGGCCCCGCAGTCTGAGCCGTTCTGTGTCCACGAGCGGTATCTGGAAAGCGGGTTGGAAAGGGCCAGGCATGGGGACATTTTACTAATCTGGATCTATGCGATACTTTCCCCTGCGAGGTGCACGATGATTTCGGGCGCGCACATGATTATCTACAGTACGGACGCGGAGGCGGACCGGGCATTCTTCCGCGACGTGCTGGCCTTTCCCTCGGTGGATGCCGGCGAAGGCTGGCTCATCTTCGCCTTGCCGCCGGCCGAAATCGCCATTCACCCGGCGGAGGAGAACGGCAGGCATGAGGTCTACCTCATGTGCGACGACGTGGCCGCCGCAATGCAGACCTTGAAAAAGCACAAGGTCAAGTGCGATCCGGTGAAGGACATGCGCTGGGGCCTGCTGACCCAGTTGTCCTTGCCCGGAGGCGGCAAGCTCGGCTTGTACCAGCCGAAACACCAGGTGGCGGCACGGCGCAAGATCGCCAAGCGGAAATAAGGGCATGCAATTGCGGCGGCGGGAATTCGTGGCGGGCGCGCTGGGCGCGGCGATTCGTCCGGCGCTCGCCGCCCGATCGTCCTACGCAGTCAAACCGCGCAAGGGACCCTCGATGGACGACCTGGCGCGAGTCGCTGCGCTTCCCGTCCTGAAGCGCGACGGCCTCGACACGCCCGTCGTCATTCAGTCGCTGGAACTGCTCCGGATGGACCGGGAGTATTTTGTGCGCGTCCGCTCCACCTCGGGCGCCGAAGGCGTCTCCGTCTGCAACCCGCCGCGCGCCGATTACCTCGGCCGCATCTTCCAGGACCTGGTGGCGCCCGTGTTTGTAAAGAAGGATGCTCGAGATCTCGAAAATCTGCTGTGGGACGCCTACCGGCACGGCGACAATTACAAGCTCTATGGCATCGCCTTATGGAGCCCGCTGGCCTGGACGGAGATGGCGATCCTCGACATGCTCGGCCGGATCAACGGCCGATCCATCGGCCAATTGTTGGGGGACGTGCGCCGTAAGGAGATTGCCGTCTACGTCGCCAGCGGCCGACGCGACACCACGCCCTCCGAAGAGATCGAGTATCTGAAAACGCTGGTGGAGAAGTCGCGGGCCAAGGCCCTGAAATTCCGGCTCGGCGGCCGCATGAACCGCAATGCCGATGCCATGCCCGGCCGGACCGAAACGCTGATCCCGCTGGTCCGCAAAGTCTTCGGCGACGATTTCGCCCTGCACGGCGATTCCAACTCGAGCTACGATCCGGCGCACGCCATCCCCGTCGGCCGCATGCTGGAAGAGTACAACTACGTCTACTACGAGGAGCCCTGCGAGTTCGACGCGCTGGAGGACAACAGGAAAGTGCGGGACGCGCTCGCCATCCCCATCGCACTCGGCGAGCAGGAGTACAGCGAGTGGCGCTTCCGCTGGTCGATCGCCAATCGGGTGTGCGATATCGTGCAGCCCGATCTGTACTATTACGGCGGCCTGATCCGCTCGCTGCGCGTGGCGCGCATGGCGGAGCTGGCGAAGATGCCCACTACGGTTCATATCTCCGGCGGATTCGGATTCGTGTACATGCTGCACTTCGCCTCCGTGGCGGCGGACATCGGGAAGTACCAGGAGTACAAGCTGGGGATGGAGAAGTACGGAGCGTGGTTCGACCCGCCGATCGCGGTGAACAACGGGATGATGAACGTCCCCACGGGCCCGGGAGCCGGCCTCAAAGACCCGGCCGCGCTGCTAAAGGACGCGAAGAAGGTGTGAGCCGGCGCCATGCCACCATTGGCCCAACTGCTGGATACTTTGGAAGCCTTCCACGGCGAACAGACACCGGGCTGGCCGGTGGATCCGTATCTCTTCCTGGTGTGGTGGCACTGCGGCTATCCCGCGAGCGATGCCGCTTGCGCGAAGGGCTGGCAATCGTTGCAGAGTCGAATCGGGGTGGAGCCGGACCGGCTGCTGGCGGCGAATCCGGCAAAACTGGCGCTCGCTTTGCAGCCCGGCGGAATGGTGCCGGAACTCCGTGCCATGCGGTTGCAGGGGATTGCGGAGCGGGTTCAAAAAGAGTTCGGCGGCGATTTGCGAGCGGGGCTCAACGGGATGTCCCTGGCGCAAGTGCGCGCGGCGCTCAAGAAATTTCCGAATATCGCCGATCCGGGCGCCGACCGCATCCTGCTCTTTGGCGGCATCTCCCCGGTGGCGGCGGTCCCCTCGAACTGCCCCCATGTTCTGGTGCGCATCCGAATCGGCCGCGAGCTGGAGAATTACGGCAGGACCTACAGCGAAGCGCAACGGATCATTGCGGCGGAGGTGCCGGCGACGCTCGACGCCCGAAGCCGCGCCTACTTACTGCTGAAACAGCACGGACAGCAGCTCTGCAAGCGCACCAATCCGAAATGCGGCGCCTGCCCCGTGGCGGCGGATTGTGCGTTCGTGGCCGGCAAAATGCGCGGCCGGCCCGCGCCGGTAAAATAGGAGTCGTGATGGCGCAGCCCTATTAGAGCGCAGGCACGCCGCGGGATGCGTGCGGGCGCGGGGAAGTAGCGCCGCCTAGCCCGCTCTGCGGATCTCTTCGCGGACCACGCGGCGTAAGGTTTCTTCTAAGGGCTCTCGTGCGTGCGCTATGAACTGCCGGAGGGCGTCGTTAATCAGGCTCTGATAGTTGCCGCCCGCGGCCTTGTCGACCTGATTGCGGAACCAGGCGATTACGTCCTCGTCCAGGCGGATCGTAATCCTGGTCTTTCCCTTCGGAACCGGGATCACCGGTCCGCGCTTCGCCTTTGAGAAATCGTATTCACGCTTCATGGCTCTCCTCATACCGGCGCCTTTCGCGCGCGGTTGCGTTGCGCGCTGAGATCAAACGCACGCCCTCGCCGCGCCAGGTGTAAACGACCACCAGTACCCGCGCAAATGCATCCAAGCCGAGAGTTATCCAGCGTTCCTCGTCTTCCGGGAAAGGGTCGCGCAGGGTCAGCGCCGCCTCGTCTTCGAGGACGGCAACAGCGTCGGCAAGCCCAACCCCGTGCTTGCGTGCATTCAGTCGCGCTTTGCCGGGATCCCATTCCACCTGCATCCGTGTACAATTGTACACCAACGCTACGCCCAACGCCTTGATCCCCGCAAGTCGTCTCATATCCGGCCCGGCGTTCGGCCCCTCGTCGCTATGGCTGGAGCGTCAGGGTGACTTTTCCCTCGGGACCGGCGTAAATCAGTTCGACCGAATGGATGCTCTGGGTCTTGCCTCGATACGGGAAGAAGATCAGTCCCGCCTGGGGCAGGGTGCGGTCGCCCTCCGGCAGCGCGGCCTTTTGAACGCGCTGGGCCATCGCGCGCCGTACCCCGATCGGGATCTGGACCGGTGCGGGCGGCCCGCTGGACTCGCCCTGCTGACCCCTTCCGCCGGCGCCCACGCTGGTTTTCGACTTCGTTTCGACTGGAACAGGCGGCTCCCACTCAGGGTCTTTGACGGACCCGGCCACCAACCCGTACGGCTGGCTAGCCAGGGGCGCCTTCTTCCCGTTGATGCGGAGCGAGAAGTCGTCGGAGGATAGCTTGAGGCGCGCGCCTGGCGAGCCGAACAAACCAATTTCGACGACCACATAGTCCTCCGTGGAGAGGGGCCCTTGCGGCGTGGGGACCGCGTGTCCCTTGAACTCGGCGGCAACCGTCACCGTGGCTGCCTGACCCTGGGCCTGATAATCGGCAGGAGCCGCTCTCGGCGGCAGGCCCTTCGCTTCGCTTTGCGCGTCCTTGCCTGGGGTGTTCTGCCCTTGTACACACAGGCCGACGGCGGCGATCAGGACACTGATTCTCAACGCAGAGAAGAGTCGCATTCCAGCTAAGAAGCTAGCATAGTCGAGGGTCTGGCCGCCCGGCCGTTCCATGCTTTCCGCTATTCCGAGCGCAGGCACGCCATGGGATCGATGCGCGCGGCGCGGCGCGCCGGAATGTAGCTGGCCGCCAGTGCTACCAGCGCCAGCAGCACGGCGACCGTCGTGTACGTCGCGGCATCGGTGGCGGCGATGCCGAACAGCAGGGCGCGCATCGAGCGGGTCAGGGCCAATGCTCCCGCCAGGCCGAGGACCACACCTGCGACCGCCAGCAGCATGCCCTGGCGCAGCACCATCCGGGCGACGCCGGCTGGGGTCGCGCCCAACGCCATGCGGATGCCGATTTCGCGCGTCCCCTGGTCCACCAGGCAGGCCATCACGCCGTAGACGCCGATCGAGGCTAGCGCCAGCGCCAGCGCGGCGAAGAGGGCCAGCAGCAGTTTCGCGAACCGGCGCCGTGCCAGCGATTCGGCGACGCGCGCCTCCATGGTCCGCACATCGTACATCGGAAGATCGCGGTCGAGCGCGCCCAGCTCGCGTTTCACCGCGGTGGTGAGCGCGGCGGGCGCGGCCGCGCTGCGCAGCACGACGGTCATGGCGCGCACCGGAAACTGGCTCTGCGGCACGTAGAAGGCGATGCGCGGGTCCGAATCGAGCGCCTCGTGCTTCACTTGCCCCACCACCCCGACCACGGTCTGCCAGGGCCCGCCCGACTTCAGCTCCACAATGTGTATGCGCTTCCCCACGGCATCTTCCCCGGGCCAGAACTGGCGCGCCATGTGTTCGTCGACGATCACCGCGCGCGGCTTATCGGCCGTGTCCTGTTCATTGAAGAAGCGGCCCCGGCGGAGCGGGATTTCCATGGCCTGAAAATAGCGCCCGCCAACAACGCGTTCGTCGGCGTTGATGAATTTCTCGCCCGCCGGCGCGTTGCGCCCTTCGATGGTGATGGGCGTCCAGGCAAACGCCTCGCTGAGCGGCAGCGCGCTGATGCCCCCCGCTGCGGTGGCGCCGGGCAGCCGCTCCAGGCGCTCCCACAGCCGCCGGTAGGTTTCGAGGACCACCTGCGCGGTGCCGTACTGGCGGCCGCTCATGGTGAGGTCGAAGGTCAGCACGCCCCGGGGATTGAAGCCCGGAGGCACGCTCGCCAAGCGCGCGAAACTGCGGACCAGCAGGCCCGCCGCAATCAGCAGCATCACCGACAGCGCCAGCTCGCCCACCACCAGAAGCCCGCGAAAGTTCCGGCCGCGTCCCCACACCGCGCCCGCGCCTGCCCCGGCGCGGCCGGCCTCCTTCAGCACGGAGTACAGATCGAGCCGGGAGATACGCAGCGCCGGCGCCAGGCCGAAGAGGATGCCGGAGAGCAGCGAAAGCGCCAGCGTAAACAGCAGCACCCGCCCGTCGATGGCGATGTCCTGGAGCCGCGGGACGCTCCCCGCTCCCAGCAGGCGAATCCAGCGGACGCTCCCCAGCGCGAACAGGACGCCCAGCGCGCCGCCGGCCAGAGCCAGGGCGACACTCTCGGTGAGTAACTGCCGCAAGATGCGGGAGCGGCTGGCGCCCAGGGCGGTGCGCACGGCGATCTCCGGCCGGCGGGCCGCCGCGCGCGCCAGCAGAAGATTGGCCACGTTGGCGCAGCCCACCAGCAGCACCAGGCCGACCGCGCCCACCAGCACCTCGATCGTCCGGCGGACATCGCCCACCACCTGCTCGAGCAGCGGCACGATGCCGAAGGTCAAGCCGCCGTTGGGCGGATACACGTCCGGATAGTCGCGGCGCAGGCGCGCGGTGATGGTCTCCATCTCCGCCTCGGCCTGCCGCAGAGAGACACCGCGCCGCAGTTTGCCCACGATGTTGTAGTCTTCGCGATCGCGCACCTGGGCGGCGGCGGGGCCAAGCGGCAGCGGCAGCAGGATGTCGGCCTGCGCGGCGCCGCCCAGCGTGGGCAGCACTTCCCGCGGCAGGGCGAAGGAGGGCCGCAGGATTCCGGCCACCTGGTAAGGCTGCCCGTTGACGCGGATCGACCGGCCGATCATGCGCGGGTCCGAGCCGTAGCGGCGCGCCCACATGCCGAAGCTGAGCAGCGCGGCCGGCGTCTGGCCGGGCGCATCGTCGTCCGCGCGGAAGAGCCGGCCGGCGAGCGCCCGCGCGCCGAGGATGTCGAGCAGGTTGGAGGAGACGCGGATGGCGCCGACACGCTCCGGCTCGCCGTCTCCGGTCAGGTTGTAGTTGCCGCCGATGGCGATGGCCACCTGCTCGAAGCCGTGGTGCCCGGTCTTGATGTCGAAATACTGCGCCGTGGAGAACCAGTCCCGCGCGATGTTCAGGCCGGGGGACCGGTTCCACAGAATCGCCAGGCGGTCCGCGTCGGGATAGGGCAGCGGGTGGAGCAACAGCCCGTTGGCCACGCTGAAGATGGCGGTGTTGGCGCCGATGCCGATGGCGAGCGACAGCAGCGCCGCCAGCGTGAAGCCGGGATTCCTCGCCCAGGCGCGCTGCGCGTAGCGAAGATCCTGCGCGAGCGTGGACATTACTCGATCCAGCCGCCGCCCAGCACCAGGTCGCCATCGTAGAAGACCGCTCCCTGGCCCGGCGTCACCGCCCGCTGCGGCTGGTCGAACACCACTTCGACGCGCGCCGGGTCGCTGGCCGCGTGCAGCGTGGCCGGCGCGGCGGCGTGCCGGTTGCGGATCTTCACCTGTGCGCGCACCGGCGCCGTGAGGCCGGCGATGGAAATCCAGTTGACCGCGCCGGCGAACAAGCGGGTACGCAACAGGTCGTCGGGGCCGCCCACGGTCACGCGCTGCGTTACCGGGTCGGAGGAAATCACGTACAGCGGCTCGCCGGTCGCGATGCCCAGGCCGCGGCGCTGCCCCACGGTGAAATGGTGGACGCCCGCGTGCTCGCCCAGCGTCCGGCCGTCGGTCGCCACGATTTCGCCGCGCGTGCGCGCCGCCTCGCCGCCGCTCTCCTTCAGGTAGGCGCTCAGGAACGCGGCGTAATCGCCATTAGGCACGAAGCAGATCTCCTGGCTGTCGCCCTTGGCGGCCACGGCGAGATCCATTGCCCGCGCCAGCTCGCGCACCGCGGGCTTGGTCAGCTCGCCCAGCGGAAACAGGGTGCGCGCCAGTTGCTGCTGCGTGAGGCCGAACAGGAAATAGGTCTGGTCCTTGGCATCGTCCACGGCGCGGAGCAACTGGTAGCGGCCCGAGGCCGCATCGTGCCGCACGCGCGCGTAATGGCCGGTAGCGATTTGCCGCGCGCCCACGCCATCGGCCATTTCCAGGAACTGGTCGAACTTGATGTAGTTGTTGCACAGCGTGCACGGAATGGGCGTGCGGCCGGCCAGGTACTCGGCCACGAACGGCTTCACCACCCGCTCCTCGAACTGCCGCTCGAAATTGATCACGTAATACGGGATGCCGATCTGCTCGGCCACGCGCCGCGCGTCGTAGACGTCGTCGAGCGAGCAACAGCGGCCGTGCCCGGAGGACGCCCCTTCGGCCACTAGCTCCGGAAGACGCCGCTGGTTCCAGAGCTGCATGGTCAGCCCGATCACGCGATGGCCCTGGCGCACCAGCAGCGCCGCCACCGTGGAGCTATCCACTCCGCCGCTCATGGCCACGGCAATGGGGGCGTCAGGCATGCACCGAGATCCTGCGCAGATGCGTCACCGAAGCTTCGAGCGCGTCCACCAGCGCATCCACCTCGGCGGCGGTGTTGGCGCGGCCGAGCGAGAAGCGCAAGCTCGATCGCGCCCGCTCGGAGGAAAGTCCGATCGCGGTCAGCACGTGCGACGGCGTGATGGCCCCCGACGAACAGGCCGAACCGGTGGAAACCGCAAAGCCGCGCAGATCGAGCGCAATCACCAGCGCTTCGCCATCGATTCCATCGAAATAGACGTTGCTGGTGTTGGGCGTGCGGCCCCACCGCGCGCCGTTGACGCCGGTCGATGGAATGCGCTCTCCAATGGCGTTCTCCAGACGGTCGCGCAGGGCTCCAAGCCGCTCGCTCTCCGCCGCCAGCCCGGCGGCGGCGAGCGCGGCCGCGGCGCCGAAGCCGGCAATCGCCGGCACATTTTCCGTTCCCGCGCGACGGTCGCGCTCGTGATGGCCGCCGAATGCCACCGGCTGCAGCCGCACACCCTGGCGCACGTAGAGCGCGCCCACGCCCTTGGGCCCATACAGCTTGTGGCCGCTCATGCTGTACAGATCCACGCCCAACTCCGCCACATCCACCGGAATCTTGCCCAGCGCCTGGACGCCATCCACGTGCAGGGGCACGCCCGCCTCGCGCGTCACGCGCGCTATCTCGGCCACCGGCTGGAGGGTGCCCAGTTCGTTATTGGCGTGCATGATCGAGACCAACACCGTCTCCGGGCGGAGGGCACGCCGCACGTCGTCCGGATTCACCGCGCCGCCCGCGCCCACCGGCAGGCGGGTGACCGCCACGCCCTCGCGTTCGAGCTGCGCGCACGGCGCCAGGACGGCGGGGTGCTCAATCGCGCTGGTGATTACGTGCCGTTCGGGGCCCGGCGCCGCCCGCACCACGCCCAGCACGGCCATGTTGTCCGCCTCCGTGCCGCCGCCGGTGAACACCACCGCGCGCGGGTCCGCGTGGATCGAGGAAGCAATCTGCCGCCGGGCCGTTTCCATCCGCTGCTTGGCCTCCTGGCCGAAATGGTGGATGCTGGAGGCGTTACCATACACTTGACCGAGACACGACACCACCGTCTCCAGGACTTCCGGAGCCAGGGGAGTGGTGGCATTATGGTCGAAATAAGAGCGCTGCACTTAGAGTCATTTTAGCAATGCCTAAACCCATTCTTACCTTGACCACGGATTTCGGCCTTTCGGATCACTACGTGGGAACCATGAAGGGCGTGATCCTGGGCATCTGTCCGCGGGCCGAGATGGTCGACATCAGCCACCAGGTGAGCCCGTTTGAGATCGCCGAGGGCGCCTGGCTCATCGCCCAGGCCTACTCCTGGTTCCCCCCGAAGACGGTGCATCTGGTGGTGGTGGACCCGGGCGTGGGGACCTCGCGCCGCCCCATCGTGATGGAGGCTGCCGGACAGTATTTCGTGGCCCCCGACAACGGCGTGCTGGCCATGGTGTATGCCCGCGAAAAGCACAAGATCCGCCTGATTTCCAATGAGCGCTACTTCCGCCAGCCGGTGAGCCAGACCTTTCACGGGCGCGATATCTTCGCTCCGGCCGCGGCCCACCTGGCCGCCGGCGCCACGCCCGCGCGCCTGGGCAAGGTCGTCGAGGACTACCTGCGGCCGTCCTTCGACAAGCCGCAACGCAGCGGCAAGCGGACCTGGTCCGGGCGGATCTTGAAGATCGATCGCTTCGGCAACATCATCACCAACTTCCACGCGAGCGATTTTCCGGACCTGGAGCGGCGCGGTTTCACCATGGCCATCGGGCCGCACCAGATCGGCACGCTGGCGCACCACTACGCGGAATCGGGCCCGGGGGAGCTGTTCCTGATCGCCGGCAGTTCGGGATACTTCGAGGTTTCCGTGAACCAGGGCTCGGCCGCGAAGCGCATCGGCTGCGAGGCGGGGGCGGCCGCGGAGCTGACCGTGTGGTAACTGCGGGGACCGTGGTGATCGTTCCAATTGCAATAGTAGCGGTCCCATGCTACAAACGGAACGCGTGGACAAGCTGTCCGGAAAGTCAGGCACAATGAGCGACCAGACGACAGAACCGGCAGACTTCGTGAGCCTCTATCGCCGGGCTTTTGAAGAGTTCGGTCGATCGGCATTGTGGAGCAGCAGGCCCCTGCCCGATCCGACGCCGGCCGACGCCCTGGCGATCACCGCGAGCCTTCGGGTTGAGGGCGATCTGAAGGCGCGGCGTCTGGCGGAACAGATCGAGCGGGCGTGCCGTGCCGCTATCTAAAATCCAGACCGACGTTCTTCGCCTGCTGGCGGCGCACCGCGACCCGGAAAGCTATGTTCGGGGAAGCACGCCGCTAAATCGAGACACCCCGCGCTATTCCGCCGACATCGATGTGTTCCACGACCGCGAGGAACGAGTAGCCCAAGCCGCGGAACTGGATGGCGGCTTGTTGGAAGAGCACGGCTACACGCTGCGATGGCTCAGACGCGAACCAGCCATCTATGCGGTTTTGGCCGAGCGTGCCTCAGAGGCGACCAAGCTGGAATGGGTCGCCGACAGCGATTTCCGCTTTTTCCCCACGATCCGGGATGAGACCTTCGGGTATATCCTGCACCCGATAGACCTCGCCACGAACAAAGTGTCGGCTGCCTATGGGCGTCGAGAGCCGCGCGACATCGTGGACCTGTTGACCGTCCATGAACACATTTTGCCGCTGGGCGCTGTAGTGTGGGCTTCGGCTGGCAAGGCACTGGGCTTCACACCCGAAGGAATCATCAACGAGATTCGCCGCATGGCTCGTTACACGGACGCGGATTTCCGGCGCATCGCCAGCGATCCGCCGCTCGATCCCGCGGCAACCATGATGCGTTTACGCGAAATTCTAGGCGAAGCCGAGGCCTTTGTCGCGCGCATGCCCACCGAAAAGGCCGGCCTGCTTTTTCTGAAAGACGGCCATGTGGTGCAACCCGATCCCGGCTGCCTGCACGACTATCAGACGCACGCCGGTCAGACGCGCGGCCATTGGCCGGCCAGTGGCGAAATCACCGCCGCCATGTTCGAGCATTACCGCAAGCAGCCGGGGCCATAGTGGGGTAGGCCTCCCGGCCTGCCCCGCGCGCGAAACGCACCGGCGGCGCGGAGGCAGACCGGGGGGCCTACTCTACTTTGGCGGGAACCGCCGGCGCCAGCGCCCGCAGGATCCGCTCCAGATCCTGCTCCTGCACCGGCTTGGGCAGCACGAACCGTCCTTCTCCCTCGAAATCGGCCGACAATTCGGCGTCGTAGCCGTCCGAGAGGAGCACGAATCCGCCCACGCGCGATTGCATCCTCTCCGACAGCTCGACCCAGTTTAAACCGGGCGCGCGAACGGAGCAGAAGGCGGCGTCGAAGCGCATGCGCTGCGCCAGATCGAGCGCGGCATCGGAACTGTCGACGGGGACCACGCGGTAGCCGCGCGCGGCCAGCAGCCCCAGCAACTGCCGCTGGAGAGCGTCGTCCGGCTCCACCACCAGCGCGGTGCGCCCCGTGAAATCCGCCGCGGCCCCCTGGTCCGCCGAAGCGCCCGGCGCCCGCTCGCGGGTAGGCGCCGCGGGAAGTTCCACTTCGAAGCGCGGGTCGGCATTGCCCTTTTCAATCAGCCGCACCTCGCCGCCGTGGCCGGCGATCACGCTGCGCGTCACCCCCAGCACCGCCGCGCTCTCCTCGGGCTTGCGCCGCTCCGGCGGGGCGGTGAACGCGATCTCCACCAGCAGCCGCTTGCCCAGCACGCTGGCCCGTATGGTGATCGTCTTCTGCGACGCGCCGGCGAGCGACTGCTCCGCGTGCACCAGCAGGTTGAGAAATACCTGCTCCAACTGGCCCTGGGAGCCTAACACCCAGAGCGGCTCGCGCGTGGTCAGATCGCGCACGCGGATGCCCGACGCTTTCCAATCGCCCTCGCGGAATTGGATCAGGTTGTGCAGCAGCGCGCTGATGGAGACCGGGCGGGCCTCCACCTGCTCGGCGGCGGCGAACGAGACCAGCCGCGCCACCATGGCCGCCGCTTTCTGCGCTTCGTTGGCGATGGCCGCCACCTCGCGCTCCGCCAGGCCGCCGTGCGCCTTCTCCAGCGCCCGGTGCGCCAGGTCGGAAATGGAAGCCAGCGGCGTCTGCAATTCATTCACCACGCCGGAAATCAGCCGCCCCACGGCCGCCAGCTTCTCGGTGCGGAAGAGCTGTTCCTGCACCGACCGCTGGTCCAGCAGCCGGATGGCCACGCCGATCTGGTTGCCCAGGTGCTGCGCCATCGCCTGCTCATCGGCGGTGAAGTCGTGGACGTGATTGTCCTGATCCAGCTCGAGCACGCCGATCACCTCGCTCTGCGCCAGCATGGGAACGAAGAGCAGCGACTTGGGCGCCCCGTCGCCCTCCTTCGCGGCCAGGGGAAACGGGCTGCGATCGATGTCCGGGATCACCAGCAGCGTACGGTAATGGAAGCACGCCACCGCGCCCGCCGCCGTTCCGCCGGGAGGGGAGGAAAGCGAAATCGAAGCCCGCGCCCGGTTTTCGCCGCCCACCGCGTCCAGCGTGTGCGCGGCGCGGTTGTGGAGGTACAGGTGGATCCGGGTGACTCCCAGGATGCCCGGCAACGCTTCGGTGATGTGCTTCAGGATCGTCTCCGCCGAAGATCCGCTCAGCACCTCTTCGCCCAAGTGATACACCTTCCGCAACCGCTCGCGCTGGTTGCGCAGACGGCGCTCCCGGTTCCAGAGGAAAACACTTACCAGGAGCACGACGGTGAGCCCGCCCACCAGCTCCGCCGTCGGGAAAAACCAGCCGCGCTCCGTGAGCACGATCTCCGACGGCGCGGACAGGAGCAGTTCGAACCGCGAGTTGAAGGGAGGGTACGGACAGTATTGCAGGGCCACGCCGGTGGCCTGCACCGTGTCGTCCGTCTTGAATCCCGCGATGCTGGCCGCCGGATGGTTGCGCGGTGTCGGGCAAAACAGGCGGTACGCGCTTCCCTGCGACGAGATCGTCATGTAAGGGCCGGCGGTGGTGGTGTCGGAATCGACCACCCGCCCGGCGGTACGGACCAGGCGTCCCAAATAGCGGAAGCCCTGTAGCTCGCGAACCGGCACCGCGATGGGCGCCGGCGGCCCCTTGCGGCCGACCTTGGTAATGCGCACCGGCACGATCGTCACCATGCCGGTGATCGAGGACACCGTACCCTCCACCTCGATTTCGTCTCCCGGCTCGAAAGCGTTCAGCCGGACATCCTCCGCCGGCACAATGAGAACGGCGCCGCTCGACCCGTCTTCGATGGCCAGCATGATGTAGTTGGGAAAGTGGAAGGCCGGGGCGTTGACGATCCCCCGGACGGCCACCTTGGCGCCGGCGTGAGCGGGAGTGAAGTCGGGCGCCTGGCGCGTGTTCACCTCCGCCAGCGTAAGCCTGGTTTGCGCGCCCGCGGGGAGCCATGCCAGCGCCAGCGCCCACGCGCAGAGACCGCTCAGGCGGCCCGGTTTTGGGCGGCTAACCATGCGCTCAACTCCCCGCTCAGGAAATTATCGATGGTCAGGTCCGCGCCGGGCAAGTCCTGGTGCGTAGTACGGATACCGATCACTCTGGCGCCGGCGGCGCGTGCCGCGTCCACGCCGGCGTAGGAGTCCTCGAACACGATGCAGTCCGCCGGCGGAACCGACAGCAGCTCCGCGGCGCGCAGATAAATCTCGGGATCGGGCTTGGGATGGCGCACCTGGTGCCCGTCCACCACCACCCGGAAGTAGGGCCGCAGCCCGGCGCGATCCAGCAGGAACGCGACGTTTTCGGGCTCGGCGTTGGTGGCCAGGGCCATGGGCGCGCCGCGATAGCGATCCAGCAGCGGGCGCAAGCCCGGCACCAGGATCCGCTCGATGCGCCCCGCGATCATGTGACGATACATTTCTTCTTTGGCCGCTCCCCGCCGGGCGACCTCCTCGTCCGGCAGCCCTGCGCCGAAGAAGTCGCGAATGATCTCGTCATTGCGCTTGCCGTACATGCGCTGCTGCATGGCTTCGGTGGTTTCCACGCCGAAGCCGCGGTTGAACGCCGCCCAGGCCTCGCGGTGAACCGGGTTGGAATCGATAATTACTCCGTCCATATCGAAAACCAGGGCGAGACCGGGCGCCAACAAGTCCAAACCAGATTGTATCCGATGGCACACTCACTACGGATTCCCGCTCCCGCCCTCTCCGCTCCCGCTCCGGATACCGGCCTGGAGCCAGTCCAGATAGGGGGCCGAACCCTCCACCACGGGAAGCGCCAGCATTTCGGGAAGGTCGTAGGAGTGCGCCTTTTCGACCGCGGCACGCACCAGCCCGAACAGTTCGCGCGAGGTCTTGATAATGAGCAGGCACTCCCCGGCGCTTTCGATGGCGCCCTTCCAGCGATAGTAACTGCGCAGGCTGGGGACCACGCTGACGCACGCCGCCAGCCGCTCGCCCACCAGCAGGCGCGCCAGCGTTTCCCCCTCCTCTTCGGTGGCACAAGTGCTCAGTACGACAATCTTGTCAGTCATGGGAACCGGTCCTGTGAAAAAAGTGGGAAGCGAACCGGCCGAGCGATGTTACTATTATGTTCCGGGCTAGACGCCGCATGAAAGTTCCTCTCGCACGGTTCGCCTACGTGGTGGCATTCCTCATAGTAGCCGGTTATGCATTTGTCACGTTGCGCGGGCCGCGCGGCATCGATGCGCTGGGGGAGAGACGGCAGCGGATCCAGCACATGGAAAAGCACAACGCCGCGCTGGCGCGCGAGGTGGAGCGGAGGCGGGATCACATCAAGCGCCTGGGCGACAGCCCGGCCCAGCAGGAGCTGGAGATCCGCGAGCGGCTCCACTTCGTTGCCCCAGGGGACCAGGTTTTCGTCACCGGAGAGCCGGAGAAGAAGTAGCTTATAGCTTTCAGCTTTCAGCACTCAGCTTTTCCACGGCCGCCGGGCATCAGCCTCCGCAAGCGGCGAATTGACCTCACGAGTCCGCTTCCCGCGCCGCAAGCCGCACTGTCATTAGCTGAAAGCTGATCGCTGAAAGCCGATCGCTATCCCCGCTACCCCACCGACAGCACCGCGGCCCCGCGGATGGCATCGTTCTTCAGCGCGTTTAGAGCCTGGTTGGCTTGGGCGAGCGCAAACTGGCGCACTTCGGTGCGAATGGGAATCGCCGCCGCCAGCCGCAGAAAATCCTCCCCGTCGCGGCGCGTATTGTTGGCCACGGTGCGGATCGAGCGCTCGTGGTACAGCAGGTCGTAATCGAGCGGCGGAATGGGGCTCATGTGGATGCCGCCCAGGACGACGGCGCCGCCGCGCTTGAGCACGCGCAGGGCGGGGAGGACCAGTTCGCCGGCGGGGGCGAAGATGAGAGCGGCGTCCACTTTGGCGGGCGGCTCGTCGTTCGATCCCCCGGCCCACACCGCACCCAGGTCGCGCGCCAGTTGCCGGTGGCCCGGGTCGCGGGAAAAGGCGTAGACCGCGATGTCCCAATGGCGCGCCACCTGAATGGCCACGTGGGCGGCGGCGCCGAAGCCGTACAGGGCCAGGCTTCCGCCCGGTTGCACTCCGGAAAGCCGGAGCGTGCGGAAGCCGATGATGCCGGCGCACAGCAGCGGGGCGGCATGAAGGTCGGGGAAGCTTTCCGGCAGGGCGTAGACGTAGTCCTCCGGCGCGAGCGCGTATTCGGCGTATCCCCCGTCGGTGGTCCAGCCGGTGAACTCGGCGCGCTCGCAGAGGTTTTCCCGTCCGGAGCGGCAGTACCCGCACACCCCGCAGGTGCGGTGCAGCCAGGGAATGCCCACCCGCGCGCCGGGGGCGAACCGCGAGGCCTCGGGGCCGCCCTGTTCCACGACCCCCACTACCTGGTGGCCCGGCACCACCGGCGATCGCCGGGGCGGCAGTTCGCCCTCGACCACGTGCAGGTCGGTGCGGCACACGCCACACGCATGGACGCGCACCAGCACCTGGTTCCCGGCGGGCTCCGGCTTGGGCAAATCGACCAGGCGCAGAGGGTTGCTCTCGATCGGCGCGGGCGACGCCAGCACACAAGCTTTCATGATTCTATTCTTGCGCCGCGGCCGGTTGCGCTACAATCGGATGCGGCTCCCCCCAATGGCCAAAAGACTGATGGTCGCGGTGGTCGGCGCGGGCCTGGGCTCGCTGGCCGGACTGCTGATTTCTTTTCTGGGCGCCGGCAATGCGGCGCTGTGGATCGGAGCCCTGGTAGGCGCGGCCGTTCCGCTGGCCGTGCTGGGCCCTCCCGGTCCTTGATCGCTAAGTACGTCAAGATATATCTCACCGCCGCGGCGCCGGGATTCGGATGGGCCTACTCGCCGGTCTCCGCCCCTCCGCGCCTCGGCGTCTCGGCGGTCAATACATGTGCCGGGTCTGCGGTGAACCTCTCTGGTACTTTTCCCGCGCCGTAATACTTGCAAACGCTACTGCTAGCAGATAAAGTGCGAGTGGAGGTCTTCATCTTCATGCCATTCTGTGGGACTTGTGGCGCATCGGTGGAAGGAAGGTTTTGTGCCAAGTGCGGCTCGTCGGTGGGCGCGGCGGCGCCGCCACCGCCGCCGATGGGCGCCCCCGTTCCGCCGGTCGGCGCGTATGCGCCGCCCCCGCCCCGGCCAGCGTCTGCTGCCGGACTGGAAGACAACGCCGCTTCGGCGCTATGTTACGTCCTCGGCTTCATCACCGGCATCCTGTTCCTGGTGTTGGAACCTTACAAGAACAACCGGACCATTAAGTTTCACGCGTTCCAGTCCATCTTTCTGAGCGTCGGCGTGATTCTTATCCGCATCGTTCTCACCATTCTGTTTACCGCCGTGGGGTATTCGATGGGATTGGGCATGATCGGGCTGCTGGGGCTGTTTTCCTTGCTGGTTTCGCTCGCCTTCTTTGCCTTATGGCTCTTCATGATCATCTCCGCCTATCAGGGCAAGCAGATCGTTTTGCCGATCATCGGGCCGCTGGCCCAGCAGCAGGCGCGCTGAAATCACAGCAACAGGAGCGGCCCGCGCTGCGTCTGAGTAGCATGACGCGAACCCTGCTCGTGCTGGCCTGGGCGTCGGGGGCCGCCGCCCAGGCGCCGCCGCGCGTCGGCGACATCAATTTCTACGGTCTCCGCAAGGTCTCGGCGGAGCGAATCCTGGACGCGGCGAAGCTAAAATCCGGGGGCGCCCTGCCGCCCTCCAAAGGCGAGTTGGAGGACCGCATCTCCAGGATTCCGGGCGTCCTCCTGGCGCACGTCGAAGCGGTGTGCTGCGAGGGCGCCGAGGCCGTCCTCTTTATCGGCGTGGAAGAGAAGGGCGCTCCGCATGCCGCCTTTCGTACGGAGTCCACCGGAGACGTGGCTCTGCCCGAAGAGTTGACCGATTCGTATCGCCAATTCCTGGGCGCGGTGGCGCGGGCGGCAAGCGAGGGCCGCGCGGCCGAGGACCTCACCGCGGGCCACTCCCTGATGGCCGATCCGGCGGCGCGGGCTTTCCAGCAGCAGTTCATTTCCTTCGCCCAGGATCACGGCCCATTGTTGCGCGAGGTGCTGCGCCACGCCGCCGATCCCGACCTCCGCGCCGTGGCGGCGGCGGTGATCGGCTACACGCCAAAAACTCAGGAGTTGGTCAACGACCTCGAAGACGCCATGCAGGATGCCGATGAATCCGTGCGCGCCAACGCCATGCGCTCGCTTTCCGCCATCGGCGTGCTGTCCGCCAAGCAGCCCGGCCTCGGCCTGCGCATCGCGCCCACGTGGTTCGTCGAGATGCTGAACTCGATCGTGCTGAGCGACCGCGTGGAATCGGCCAAGGCGCTGCTCATCCTGACCGATGGCGGCAAACGGGCGGCGCTCGATCTGATCCGGGAGCGCGCGCTCGCCTCCCTGGTGGAGATGGCGCGCTGGAAAACGTTGCGCTACGCGCTGCCCCCCTTCCTGCTGCTGGGACGGCTGGCGGGCCTCGAGGATCCCACGATCCACCGCTTCTGGGAAGCCGGCCAGCGCGAGCCGGTAATCCGGAAGGCGCTGGGGACGCCGGCCCGCAAGCGGGGGTAGGCCCGCCTCCGGGCGTGCCCGCTACTTCGCTTCTTTGTGCGCCAGGCGGCTGCAGGCCTCGTCGGCGCCGGCCGGATCGACGGCCTTGTTGCCCTCCTCGATGAATGCGATTTTGCCCTCCTTGTCCACCACGAAAGTGGCGCGATTGTCCAATCCCATTTCGGGCATGAGCACGCCATAGTCGGTGGAGACCTGGCGCTTCGCGAAATCGCTCAGCATGGGGAAGGTGATGTTGTTCTTAGCGGCAAATTCTCTCTGGGAAAAGACGGTGTCGGTGCTGATGCCAAAAACCTTGGTGTCGGAAGCTTCAAATTTCGCCATACCAGCCTGGTACGCTTTGACTTCCTGCGTTCAACCACCGGTGAAGGCCGCGGTATAGAAGGCCAGGACTACGTTGGATTTGCCGCGGAAGTCGGAAAGCTTGACGGTGGTCCGCGGCGGGGTGGTGGCGGGCAGAGTGAAATCCGGCGCCATGTCGCCCACCTTGAGGTTGGTATGCGGCGGCGGTGTGCTTTGCGCGAAAAGGTTGGCCGCCAACAGGGCGCCAGCCAGGGTAAAAGACAGCTTCATCGTCTCCTCCAGATGCTTGCAGCCTAGCACCCTGGAACGGCGTGTGGCAATGTACGGATGGGTCCCGCCGTTGCCGGAAGTACGAAAACTATTGCTTCGTCCCTGCCGCGGTGGTATTGTTTGGGTAGACGTGGATTGATTTACGGCTCTTTGAGCCCGGCTAATTGCAACCACGAAAAAAAGTGCTAAAGGCGAGTCGGTCTGTTCCAAAACATTTCGACCCTGGCGCCTAGGTGCTCCAGGGTTTTTTGTTGCGGACGGCCGCATCGCCGGATGCTGGAGGGTTTTATGAGCGTTCGGCCCAAGATATCACCGGGCGGCTTTTCGCTTGCCGGCCACGAGGGTGCCCTGATTTCCGTCTCCATCGACGTGGAGCCGCGCCACCTGGAGTCGCTCCTGGAGGCCCTGGCGCAAGTGAGTTTCCCCATCAACCCGCAGGTCTATCACGAGGCCGTGATGGTGTATGTCTACGCCGGCCGGTGCGAGGAAGTGGCGGCCACGCTGGTTGAATTCCCGGCTTATGCGGAACGGCTCGAGGAGGTTCGCCGCGTCCTCGATGCCTGCGGATTCGACCCGGCGAGCGTGCACGCCGCCGGTATGCTGGATTCCATCCACGCCGATTCCGCTCCCGAGCCGGCGCCGGCCGGGGCGCCCTACCTGTCGCGGTACCGGCTGAAGCACCGGGTCGCCGCCGCGGCGCGTTAGCCGGACGGCCAACGCCCGGTCTGAGAGCGGAACAACAAAAAGGGCAGGCGTCCCTGGTGGAGCGCCTGCCCTGGCTGAAAGCCGATCGCTTCTTCTTAGAACGTAATGCGCAAGCCGGCCTGCGCCCGGCGGGCGTTGGTGCCGTCGGGACTGCTGGCCGTGGAACTGCCGCTGGCATACGAGGAGATGTAGCTCAGCGTGTTGGTGGCCGTGTTCAAGTTGTACTCCGCGGCCCGAACGCCGGTGTCGTAGGGTGTGTTGAAGACGTTGAACGCTTCAAACGTCAGGTAGCCGATGACCCGCTCGCTGAAGGGCAGTTTCTTCGACAGGCGGGCGTCGACCTTGTAAATCGGCTGCAGGTTCAAATTGCTGACCGGCTGGAAGGGCACCCGGCTGAAGCCGCCGCCCAGGCCATTCAGCGAACCTGAAACGAGAGCGCCTGAGAAGGCGTTGCCGCTGATGTTGGTAGTGGAGTTGACGGGCTGCGAGGATTGCAGCGTAGTAACCTGGCTGAGCTGCCAGTTATTCAACAGGTACTTCGCAAATCCGCTGTTGCTGTGCGTCACCGTCGGAGTCCAGACGAAATTGATCACCATGCGGTGGCGAACGTCGTTCCCGGCGGAGCCCTTCTCGGAGCGGAAGTCCCCGTTCGCGTAGCTGGTCGGCGTGGAGCTAAAGAATATGTTGTTGGTGGCCACGCTCTGGTTGAGGTCGATGGCATGCGACCAGGTGTAGGCGATGGAGCCCTGGAAGCCCTTGCTGAAGCGCCTGTCTAGCTGCACGGCCAAGCCGTCATAGTAGCTCATGCCGGGGTTGTCGATCTGCGAGACGCGGCGATAGCGGGGGTCGGGGCGCGGGGTCCGGTAGGTGGGCGTGGTATAGGTGCCCGCCACCGCGCCCGACGGATCCAAAATGGTGTAGGTCACCGGAGCGCCCAGCGGACCGACGTTCAGATCGCGCACGCCGTACAAACGCACGCCGCGACTCCACACGTAAGACGTACTGAGGCTCATGGTCGAGGACAACTCGCGCTCGATCCCGACGTTGGCCTGGTGCGTGTAGGGATTGCGCAGGTTCTTGTCGCCAAACACGATGTCGGTGGTTCCCGGGGGCGGAGTGAAGGCAGTCGAGGGCAGGAAGTTCGGGTACACGGGACCGGCGGCGAGTTGGGCCGCGGTCGCGCTGTTGTAGGTGATGGACTGGGTGTAAAGGTTATTGTTGAGGAACAGAGTGCTGATCAGGCCGGTCTGATATCGCGCAAAGAACATGCCGTAGCCGGCCCGCAGTACCGTCTTGCGTCCCTGGCCGATGCTATACGCCAAGCCGACGCGCGGCGCGATGTTGTCGGTGGCCGAGTTGATCACGCCGGTTTGCGGATAATCCGGATTGACGATGGTCGGCTGCGGGATGTGGGTGTAATCGTAACGCACGCCGAAGTTGAGGATGAGGTTCGAGCTGACGCGGAACTGGTCCTGAGCGTAGAATCCATACATCATCAGGTTCGTGTCCAGGATCGGATTGCCGAAGGTCTGCGAGTAGGTGTTCCAGTTCTTTGCGCTCGTGTTGCCGCTGAAGTCCAGGGCAAAAGCATTCAGCGTCGAGTAGCTGTAGCTGCCGAATCGATTGCCGAGCTGGTTCTGATAATCTTCCAGGTGCGAGATGTCGGCGCCGAATTTGAACGTGTGCGCGCCCTTGACCCAGCTCACGTTGTCCGCGAAGGAGAAGCGGGCCTCGCTGGGATTCAAGCGCGGGTACGGAGTGGCGAGCCCGAGATTGCCGGTGCTGTTCACTGTAAGGCCGGCCAGGCCGAGGCCGGGGGCCAGGAAATCGGGGCTGGCGGGATCGTAGAGGCGGTCCTTGAACCAGCCGAAGCGTGCTTCATTAACCAGGCTCGAGCTGGGAGTGCTGGTCCACTGCGCGCGTCCGTAAGCGTTGCGCACCGTGGAGTCCGCGTTATTGCCGATGGCAGCCCCGGTATTGAACACGATGCCCGTGGCCTGGATGCCGTGCGGAGAGACCCAGCGCAGCATGCTGAGGCTGAAGCTCAGGCTGTTCTTGTCGTTGATGCGGTAGTCGATCTTGCCGAAGCCCAGATCCTGGGTCACGAGGCGCGAAACGGTTCCGAAATTGCGCGTCGTGATCTCCTGGATTACGGTCTGGCATTGGGCCGCGGTGGCCTGTAGCGCCGCTTTCGGGTCGGGGCAGGGATTCTTCGTCGTATCGAGCGTGCCCGCCGGAGTGAACATGCCGCTGGTCAGGCTGTTGATGGCCGGGAAGTTGCGGCGGGTGGCTTCATAGTTAAAGAAGTAGAAAAGCTTGTTCTTTACCACGGAACCGCCGATGCTGGCGCCGGCCTGGTTGCGAATGTCCTGGGGATTAAAGGTGGCGTAACGGTCGCGGGCGTTCAGGGTGCGATTGCGGAAGAACCAGTACCCGGTGCCGTGGATATCGTTGGTGCCGCTCTTGGTGACGGTGTTGATCACCCCGCCCATGGCATTGCCGTATTCCGCCGAGAAGTTGTTCGAGACCACCTGGAATTCCTGCACCGCCTCCTGCGAGATCTGGCTTTGAATGCGGGTGCGGCCGGCGTTCTCGTTGTAGAACTGGTTGGTAGTGTCGTTGCCGTCCGTCAGGAAGGCGTTGTGGCCGGCGACGCCGCGGAAGCTGAGCAGTCCGAAGGCGCCATCGGGGAGCACGGCCGGGGTCATCAGCACGAACGAATCCACGCGGCGGCCATTGATCGGCAGATCCTGGATCTGGTGGGTCCCAATCACCTGCGAGACGTCCGTCTTGGTGGAATCTACCAGCGGCGCAGTGGCTTCTACCGTCACTTCGCTGGCGGAGCCGGCGACCGTCAGCAGTACGGCGAGGTCGACGGTCTGCCCAACCTGCACCAGGATGTCTTTCACCTCGTAGTGGGTGAAGCCCTGCTTGGTTACGGTGACGACGTATCCCGGCGCCGGGACCAGCGAAGGCGCGGCGAAGGCGCCGGCCTCGTTGGTTTGCATCGTGCGCCGGATGCCATTGGACTCGTTGGCGAGGACCACGGTCGCGTCCGGTACGACGGCGCCCGAAGCATCACGCACGGTGCCCGAAACGGCGCCAAGTCCGGCCACCTGGGCAAACGCCCCGACGGCAAAGACGAGCGCGAATAGAGACAGTACGGCAACTTTTTTCATAGTTTGCACCTCTTGAAGACCCTGATTTTCAGTTCTGACGGACAGAATAGCAGAATATCGTTACAAGTGTATGGACAAAGTCGGTCTGGAAGGTTAAATTTTTGCCGGCAGGTGGTGCGCAAAAAAAAGGGGCAGGCGCATTCGGCCTGCCCCCAAAGATGCGAGTTTTGAACCGGTTAGAAGGTAAAGCGAGCCGAAACCTGCATGCGGCGCGCCTGCGTGCCGTCGGGGAACCCGGCTTCGCCGGTGCCCTGTCCGAAGGCCGTCGGGGTGAACGTGAGCACGCCCTTGGCCTCGGTATAGGCTTGGGCGGAGATGCTGGTGTCGGCGATGGTGTTGCTGACGTTGAACACTTCAAAGTTCAGAGCCAGGTTTTTCTTGCCCTCGCCGAACGGAATGATCTTGCTGAGACGCGCGTCGGCGCGGTAGGACGGCGGCGTGTACAAGGTGTTCATGGGCAGGAAGGGCACGCGGCTGCTTAGGCCGTTGCCGCCCAGGTTGCCGGTGCTGAACACGCCCTTGACGGGGAACGTGGAGGCCGAGTCGGTCATGCGGATGGTCTCGCTGCCCGCCTGGCGGCCGCTTTGCAGGGTGGTGATGGTGGCCAGTTGCCAGTTGTTCACCACGTACTTGAAGAAGGCGCCGGAGCGATGGCTGATGGTGGGCTGCCAGACGAAGTTCGCGACGAAGCGGTGCCGCTGGTCTTCGCTGCCGCTGGCTTTATCGGCCTTGAAGTTGCCGTTGTTGAGCCAGTAGCTGGCGCCGCTCAGGAACAGGTTGTTGCTGCTGCCGCCATAGCTCTGGCCGTCGTCGATCTCATGCGACCAGGTGTAGGAAACATCGGCCTGGAGTCCATGGGACATCTGCTTGCGGATCTGCACGGCGAGCGCGTTGTAGAAGCTGTTCACGCCGTTTTCATCCTGGTAGATGGCGCCGAACCGCGAGTCCGGACGCGAGCCCGTCATCACGTTGGTGGTGTAGTATCCCACCGGGCTGCCCGCGGCGTCGCCGATGGTGTAAGTGTACGGCGCCGTCGTCGTGGGCAGGTTCAGGTCGCGCACGCCGTACAACTGCACGCCGCGGCTCCAGATGTAAGACGCCGTGATGCCGATGTCGTGGCTCAACTGGCGCTCGATGGCGAAAGTGCCCTGTTCGGAGTAGGGCGTCTTGAGGTTCGGCGCCGCGAATTGAACGGTGGAAACGCCGAGGGAAGCGGCGGTCGGAATGGAAGCGAGGGCATTGGGGAAATTCGGACCGGCGGCAAACTGCGGCGCCTGCGTCTGGGCCAGTGAAATGGAGGTCTGCAGCACGCCGTTATTGGTGAACAGGTTGTCGATCGTTCCCCCGGCGAAACGCGCGTAGAACATGCCGTACCCGGCGCGCACCACCGTCTTGTCGTTCAGGCGGTAGGCCAGGCCCACGCGCGGCATCACGTTGTTGTTCGCCGAGTTGATGTAGC
>JADGNR010000178.1 GCA_017883415.1 Bryobacteraceae bacterium
GCTACGCCGCGGCCGGCGATACGCCGCTCAAGTCCATGACCATCGCCGTGGCGCGCCGGGGCATCGATTTTGTAGCGGCCAACGCCCGCCGCCGGGGGGCGCCCTGTTTCGAGGTGGCCTACCACGGCGGCGGTGAGCCGACCGCAAACTGGCAGGTCATGACCGAATCGCTTGCGTACGCGCGGCAGAAGGCACGGGAGTTTGGCCTCGAGGTAAAGGCCACGGCGGCCACCAACGGCGTGCTGCGCGACGACCAGATCGACTGGATTCTGGGCCACCTCGACGGCGCCAGCGTGGCCTTCGATGGCCTTCCCGAGGTGCACGACAAACACCGGCTCACCGCGCTCGGAGGGGGTTCGAGCCACCGCGTGATGCACACCCTCGAGCGCTTCGATCAGGCCTCCTTTCCCTATGGACTGCGGGTCACCGTTACGGCCGACCAAATCGAGCGGCTCCCGGAGTCGATCGAATTTCTGTGTGCGCGATTCGCCCCGCAGCGCATCCAGGCGGAGCCGGCGTTCCAGCTCGGGCGCTGGCGGGAGGCGCCCTCGGCGGAAACCGCCGGCTTCCTCGCGGCATTCCGCGCCGCCCAACAATGCGCGGCGCGCCGGGGCCGCGAGATCTTCTATTCCGCCGCCCGCCTCGGTACGCTCACCAACCATTTCTGTGGCGCGACACAGGATCTGTTCGCCCTCTCTCCGGACGGGAATGTGTCGGGGTGCTATGAGGTCTTCTCGGAAGACGACCCTTGGGCCCGGACGTTCTTCTACGGGGGCGCCGACACGGCCCACCCCGGCTACCGTTTCGAGATGCCGGTGCTGAACCACCTGCGGCGCCAGACGGTCGAGCGCCGCGAGTTCTGCCGGGGATGCTTTGCCCGCTGGAATTGCGCCGGCGACTGCTACCATAAGTCGCTCCACCTCGACGGGGACCGTGAATTCGGCGGCTCGGACCGCTGCACCATCACCCGCGAGCTGACCAAGGACCAGATCCTCGCCCATATCGCCGCAGCCGGCGGAATGTTCTGGCATGAGCCTCCATCCGATCGGCCAGCGGCCACCGCGGGGAAGGAGATTCCACTGTGAAACTGCCCAGACCTCAATTCGAATTGACCCGCGTGTACGACGACGGGAGCAGCGAAACGCCGGAAGTTGTGCCCGTGACCTGTTTGCCGTGGGACACGCAAGTCGGGCGGCGCGGCCTGTTTGGGGCGGGGATCGCCGCGACGGCAGTCATGCTGGCGATCGACCCCGCCCGCGCCCAGGTGCGGCGCCCACCGGCCTCTGCCGCGCAATCCGCTTCCCTGGCGGTCCAGGCTCCGGAACCTCCCCTGTTGGCCCACGCGCAGTCCATCACCGCCATGGCGATTGCCCCGGACGGCAACCGGGCGGCCTCCGGCTCCTCCGACCACAGCGTCAAACTATGGTCCTTTCCGGAGGGGAAATTGCTCACGGTGCTCACCGGCCATAGCAACAGCGTTCGGGCGCTGGCGTTCACCCCCGACGGCGCCAAGTTGATTTCCGGATCGGACGACGACACGGTCCGGATCTGGGCAGTGAAGGAGCAGCGCCTCCTCGGCACTCTACAGGGACATAAAGGCAACATCACGGCGCTGGCTGTCACTCCCGACAGCCAGACCCTCGTTTCCGCCTCCATGGACAATACCATCCGGTTGTGGCCGGCCGCGGAAGGCCGGGCACTGGCGGTGCTCGAGCCGCGCCGCAACAACGCGCTTTCGCTCGCGGTGTCCGGGGACGGTCGACTGCTGGCCTCGGGCTTTGCCGACGGGGGCATCATGCTCTGGTCGCTGCCGGAGGGCCGGCCGTTGGCCACTCTGGAGGGTCACAGCGCAGCCATTAACAGCTTGCACATTACGCCGGACGGCCGCACACTCGTTTCGGGATCGGCCGACAATACGTCCCGGCTATGGTCGCTGCCCGAGGGCGGCCTGCGGGCCACCATCAACGGCAATCCGGGAGCCCCACCCATGGCGGCGAAGAAGGCGGGCGGGATTCGTGCCTCCGCCACCCGGCCCAACGTCGACACCATCGCCATGGCTCCCGACGGCGCCACCCTGATCACGGCGGCGCGGGACGGCTCGATTCGTCTCTGGTCGGTTCCCGGGGGCGGCGAACTGGGCGAACTGCAATCCCGGCGGGGCGCCGTCTCCATGATGATCGTGACGCCCGACGGCAAGAAGCTGATCTGCGGCCACGCCGACCGCACCATCGGCGTTTTCTCCCTGTCCGACCGCCGGCTCCTGGCAAATCTCCAGGGTCACAAGGGCACTCTTACCGCCATCAGAGTGTCGGCCGGCGATACGCTCATCTCCGCCGACCAACAGGGAACGGCCATCGCCTGGGACCTGGAACCCGCTCGTTTCCGCGGTTACTTCTGGGACTTCGCCATCAACCCGATCAAGGCGGGCAAGGGCGACAGCAAGGCGCACACCGGCCCAATCCACGCGCTGGCGTTCAGCCCGGATGGCGCTACTCTGGTCACCGGCTCCGGCGACAACACGGTGAAGGTCTGGTCGCCCGGCGACGGCAAATGCCGGGCGACTCTGTCCGGCCACACCGGGGGCAGTATCGACCTGCTCGCGATCTCCCCGGACGGCGCGACCGTCGCATCCGCTTCGTCCGATCACGCCATCAGACTGTGGACCTTGCCCGAAGGCCGCATGCGCACCGCGCTTATCGGCCATACGGATGTGGTGCAGGCGCTTCGCTTCACCAGAGACGGCAAGACCCTGATCTCCGCGTCGGACGATCGCACGGTCAGGCTGTGGCCGCTGGGCGGCGAAAGGCCGGAAGTTCTGGAGGGGTTTAAGGAGCCGGTGCGAAGGCTGGCCCTGGCCGCCGGCGACCGCCTGCTGGCCGCCGGATCGAGGGAAAGGATCCGGCTGTGGTCGCTTCCCCAGGGACGCCTGCTGACGACGTTGCTCGAGTCGAACAGCGCGTTTGCGCTCGCGCCGGCCGGGGATATTCTGGCCCTCGCTTCCTACCAGAACATCGAGCTGTGGTCGCTGATCGACGGACACAAGCTGACCAGTTGGAAGGCACACGACAGCGGCATCGAGGAAGCCGGCATTTCACCGGACGGCAAGTCGCTGGTTTCTCACTCCGGCAGCAGCGTCAAGTTCTGGTCGCTTCCCGAGGGGAAGCTCCTTGCTTCCCTCGACGGTCCCGGCGACCCGGTGCTGTCCCCGGATTGGAAGACGGCGCTGTCCGCCTCGGGCAATACCGTGAGGCAATGGTCGCTCCCGGAAGGGCGGCTGCTGGCGACGTTCGAAGGCAACGATTCGGTGAAGGCTGTGGCCTTTGCGCCGGACGGCCGCTCCTTCGCTTCCGGCGAGGAGGACGGCGCCGCGATGCTGTGGGACTTGAGCCCCCAGGCGTTTCGCACGTTCCTCTCCGATCCGCTGGTGAACGCAGCGAAACTGCCGGAGAAGAAGCTGGAAGCGCATCGGAATGCGGTCGTCTCGCTGGCGCTTTCGGTGGATGGCAAGCTGCTCGTCACCGGGTCCCGCGATAACAGCGGCAAGGCTTGGTCGTTTCCCGACGGCCGGCTGCTGGCGGCGCTGGAGGGCCACAAGGACGACGTCACCGCGGTCGCGATCGCGCCGGATGGTAAGACGGTGATCACGGGTTCAGGCGACAAGACGATCAAGCTCTGGGCCCTGCCTCCGCCCGCACCCCCGCCGCCACCCCCTGCCAAGGGCAAGAAGAAAGCGGCGCCGGCCACCCCCAAGGGCCGCGAGCTGGCGACGCTTGAAGGCCACGCACAAGCCGTCCGGTCGTTGCTTTTGACCCCGGACGGCGGCCTTTTGCTCTCCCGCGCGGGCGACTCATTTGTCGGCCTCTGGCGCCTCCCCGAGGGACGCATTCGCAGCCGCCTCACCGGACACGAGAAATCCGTCACTGCGATGGCCCTGGCGGGCGACGGAAAGACCCTCGCCACGGGATCGGAAGATGGCTCTATTAAGCTCTGGCCGTTGCCGGAAGGCAGTCCGGTGACCACCTGGTTGGGGCACCGTCAGAAGGTCGGCGCCTTGGCTTTCGCGCGCGGCGCCGAACTGTTGGTCTCCGGCTCGGCCGACCAGACGGTGAAGCTCTGGTCGCCGGGCGCGAATCGCCTGGTGGCCACTCTCGAAGGACACCAGGGCGGAGTGACCGCCGTCCTGGTCACCCCAGACGGAAAGACCATCCTCTCCGGTTCCGACGACCGATCGATCCGGCAGTGGTCTGTTTCCGATGGCCGGCTGGTCGCCAACCTGGAGGGCCACAGCGGCTCGGTGGACGTGCTGGCCGTCACTCCCGACAGCAGCCTGCTTCTCTCCGCCGATCGCGGGCGCCGCTCCAATCCGTGCATCCGTCTGTGGTCCCTGGCGGACTCCGGGCTGGCCGCCACGCTGGCTGTCTCCGCCGCCGTCAACGCGATGCTCGTTACCGCCGATAGCAAGCTTCTGATCGCGGGCGCGGACGATGGAACCGTGTCCATCTACGATCTGGAGCGGAAGGAGTTTCGCGGCTATCTGTTCGATCCCGCGGTGGGCGGGGTCGACGGCGTTACCTACAACATACTCGACCGGATCACCGGCCAGTGGATCACCTATACGCTGCCCTGCGGAGCGCCGATCCCGCCGGGGGCGACCTGCGTTTGCAATTGCGTGCCGGCCACCGCGCCGATGTCCGTGCCGTCCGGACGGCGCGGCGGAGGAGGCTTCGGTGGCGGCACCTATTGCTCGTGCAACCAGATCTGCACGTGCGTGCCGGTGTACCACTGATTCCTGGCGTGACCGCGTTCGCCGGCGTCAGGCCGGGAAGGAGAAGCGCGACGCCAGTTTGATCAGCTTCAGCGCTTTATAAACGTCGATGTTGACGCCGCGCAACACGACCTTGACGGCCTTGTCGCCCGCCGCACCGGCCAGCTTTTCCATGGCGCGGAGCACGCCCGCATCGACCCGGCGCACGGAGGAGAAATCCAAAACCAATTCGCCCCCGGCGCCGTCCAGGCTCGCGATGGCCTCCTGCAAAGCCTCGGCCGCGCGGTCGCCGTCGATTTTAAGCAGCATCTCATTTAGTGGCATATACAAGGCCCTCCGCGGCGGTTGGTTCTTCCGATGGGCCGGCCGCTTTCGCCAAGCCTCGTCCCCGATAAGCGATCCGAAACAGATCGGCCAGTTCGTCGATCAGGGGCATGCGCGGGTTGGTCCGCCAGGAAGGATCGTCAAAGGCCATCTGCGCCAACTCGGGCACCGCCTTCTCGAATTCTTCCTGCGAGATCCCCTGGGCGGCGATGGAACGCGGAATCGCCAACCGGTCGAGCAACCGTTCCGTGGCCGCGACCAGGTTGTCGACCTTCTCGGAAATCGTTTGGCCGCCCAGGCCCAGCATGTCCGCGATTTCGGCGTATTTCTTGTGTGCCGTATACCCCCGCACGTGCGGCGAGGGCATGAACTTGGTAGGCACCGCCGCGTTGTACCGAAGGACGTGCGGCAGCATCAGCGCGTTGGCGCGGCCGTGCGCCACGCCGAATCGCGCGCCAAAGGCATGCGCCAGCGCGTGATTCACGCCCACGGACGCGTTGGAAAACGCCAGCGCCGCGATGCAGGCGGCATTGTGCATCATGCTGCGCGCCTCCTCGTCGCCGGGATTCTCATAGGAGATGGGCAGGTACTGAAACGCCATTTGAATCGCCCGCATGGCGTTGCAGTCGGTGTAGGGAGAAGCGTACACCGAAACGGCAGCCTCCAGGGCGTGGGTCAGGCAGTCGATGCCGGTATCGGCGGTGAGACCCCGCGGCATCGACATGACGAACTGCGGATCGACAATCGCCACGTCGGGGCTCAACGAGTAGTCGGTGAGGGTCACCTTGCGCCCGTGCTCCTTGTCGAACAGGACGGCAAACGGAGTGACTTCGCTCCCCGTTCCGCTGGTGGTGGGGATGGCAATCAGCCGCAGCACGTTCTTTGCAGGCGGGTATTGGGCCACGCGCTTGCGGATATCGAGGAAGGGCGCGCCCAGCTCCTCCAGGTTGGCCTCCGGCGATTCGTACATCAGTTTCATGATCTTCGCCGCGTCGATCACCGAGCCGCCGCCCAGCGCGACGATCTGGTCGGCTTTGTAGAGATGCAGCGCCTCCAGCCCCTGCATGACGATTTTGATTTCGGGCTCCGCCTCGGGGATGGCCAGGATATGGACCAGCGTTTGGGGCGGAAGGTGCCGCCGCACAATCTCGGCGTGGCCCATCTGCTCCAACACCGGATTGGTCACGATGAGGGTCGAGCGCGAGGGGAACTGGCGCAGATTCTCCACGGCGTTGCGGTTGAAGTAAATCTGATTGGGAATGCGGAACCACATCGGCATTTGTGTCCTCCGGGCCACGCGCTTGATATTGAGGTAATGAAAGACGTTCACGTTATCGGTGGTGCTGTTGCCGCCGCCGGTCCCGCATCCGAATGAGAAGGTGGGCACCATGTCGTTGTAAACGCCGCCCAGCGCGCCGATGGAGCCCGGCGAATTCACAATAATGCGCCCCGCGTCGATCACCTCGCCGAACTTGCGGATGACCTCATCGTTGCGCGAGAAAACCACCGCCGTGTGTCCCAGCCCGCCGGCGCGATTCACGTCCACGCAGACTTTCAGGGCCTCGTCTACGGATTTCGCCCGGTAGACCGCGAGCAGCGGGAACAATTTCTCGACCGAGAGGGGATGCTCGCGGCCGACCCCGTGAATCGGCGCGATCAGGAGCTTGGTATTCGGCTTTACCGAAAGACCCACCGCGCGGGCGATGTCGGCGGCCTTCTGGCCGATGGCCATGGGCCGCGCCATTCCGGTTTCGGGATCGACCAGGGCGCGTCCCAGCAGCGCCGTCTCTTTCTCACTGCAGAGGTGCGCGCCCAGCTCGGCGAATTTCTCGAGCACGCGGTCATACACCGCATCGTCGATCACCACCGTCTGCTCCGAGGCGCAAATGGTTCCGTTATCGAACGTCTTGGAGGTGATGATGTCCACCACCGCCATGTCCAGGTCCGCCGTTTTTTCCAGATAGACCGGCGTATTGCCCGGCCCCACGCCCAAGGCCGGCTTGCCCGAGCTGTAGGCGGCTTTGACCGCGCCCCGCCCGCCGGTGGCGTCCACCAGACGAACGTCTTTGTGGCGCATGAGGTACTGATTGTCGGGCACGGTGGGCGATTCCAGACAGGTAAAAACGCCTTCCGGCGCCCCGTGCTTCACCGCCGCCTCATACATGATCCGTACGGCCTCAAAGCAGCAGCGCCAGGCGAGCGGGTGCGGACCGAAAATCACCGCGTTGCGCGTCTTGATGGCCATGATGCATTTGAACAGAACCGTCGCCGTGGGATTGGTAATCGGTGTGACCGAGAAGATGACCCCGATCGGTTCCGCCATCTCCACCATGCCGCGCTCGGGAAACTCGCGCATCACGCCGACGGTGCGCTTGTCCTTGACGTAGTTGTAGACGAACTCCGTGGCCACCATGTTCTTCATGGTCTTGTCTTCCAGGACACCGAGCCTGGTCTCCTCAAACGCCAGGGTGGCCAGATGCCGGGCCTGCTCCATCCCGGCCAGGACCATCGGTTTGACAATGCGATCGACGTCCTCCTGCGTGTATTGCGTAAAGACGGCGGCGGCGGTCCTGGCCTGGCCGACCAGTCCCTCCAGGTAGGCAATCCGGTCTTCACTGAGGCTTGCAACGTTGTCCGCCATACTTCTACCGTCCTTTCAAAATCCGGCGCAATCGGGTCATGGAGGCTCCGCCTCAGTACGGGCAGTACCACGTTCTTCCCGGCCCCTGCCGCGGCCCGTTTCGCAATGGTATTTCGGTAAATCGACCCCGAAATCTTATTGTATTGCAGGGAAACCGCTTGTGGCAATGGGATTTTCGGCTATAATTATGTTGCTCCCTTGCGCGCGCGTGTTCCTGGAGACGCCGGCCGGGGAAGTGGGGTCAGTTCGATCATTACGGAAGAGGTTCTTTTCATGTCTACCGCGCACGCGATTCGCACCCGGCTCATGATGCTCATCATGCTGCTGATGGTCCTGCTCCTGGCCACGCCGGCGGCGTTTGGCCAGCAGACGTACGTTACCCGTTACGACGTTTACGGGGGATATGGCTTCCTCAAAAGCGACAGCGTCAAGCTCTTTGAAAACGGTTTTGCGTTTCAAATCGGCGTCCGGCCGAAGACCTGGTTCTCATTAGGGTTCGACTTCAACGTCGCCTCCGGCGATCTGAGCATTACGCCTGCCCAGTTGCTTCCCGCGTTGCAAACCCAGCTACAGGCCGGGATCGTAAAGGGGATCACGGCCGGTGTGCTTCCCGCCAACTATCCTTACAGTACTTTGTTCGTCCCGGCGCATTCCCGGACAGAGACCTACGCGTTCGGCCCGCAGTTGGCCTACCGCCACTTCTCCAAGATGACGTTGTTCTGGCGGCCGGTGTATGCGGGCCTCATCCATGAAACGGCCACACCGCAACCACAGGATGCGGTCGTCAAAGCCCTCGTGGCCGGGTTGATCACCGGGCCGAATAAGAAGGACACGGTGCTTTTCGTCGGTTTCGGCGGCGGCTTCGATATCCTCTTTGGCCATCACTTCGCGTGGCGGACACAGGCCGACCTGGTGCACGACCACCTGTTCGACGATCTATTGAAGGACGCCCGCTTCACGGTGCGTTTCTCCACCGGCCCGGCATTCAACTTCGGCAAGAATATCGCCGGCAAGTAAGCCTGGTAGAGTAGGCCTCCTGGCCTGCTCTCGCGCCGGAGGCGCGCTTGGGGGCAGGCCAGGAGGCCTACCCCTGCCTACTCAATGTCCTGACCGCGGCTTCAGGGGTTGACCCCCTCGAGACGAGCAGGGTCAGCGGTTCACCGCGCCGTCGGCATCGCCGGCTGAAAGCCGGCGGCAGCCAGGATTGGCTGCCCCACTAGCTGGTCAACCGTTGCCGCGTTCTTCGGCGGCATCGTTCCACCGCGTCTCGGCCGCGGGCGGGATGTAGCCCATCGCCCGTTCGGTAACGGCGCAGATGGTGAGGCTCGGGTTGACGCCCAGGTTGGCCGCCAGCACGCTGCCGTCGCACACGTACATATTGCGGTAGCCGAACATACGGTTGCGATAGTCGACCACGCCGTGCGCCGGCGAGCCGCCCATGGGGCACCCGCCCAGAATGTGCGCGGTCCCGGGAATATCGAACAGGATTTCCGAAACCATGCTCATGGGCGTGCCCCCCAGCAGCGCGGCGATCTTGCGCGCAAATCGATTGGCCTGCGGAATGTAAGTGGGGATGCGCTGGCCCTCGCTCACCAGCGTCCTTTGGAACGGCCAGAACCACGGCCGCCCCAGGCGCATGGCGATGTGGCCGTCGAGCGTCTGCATGCACAGCAGGATCATCGACTCCCGCGCCCAGCCGAAAGGATGCAGGCAGCGCGTAGTGCGGATGGGATGGCGCAGCGTGGCGGCGGCCAGGTTGCGGAGCCAGAGCAGGACGCGCCCGAACCCCGGCCGGCCATCGGTCAGCAGGGTGGCCAGGAGCCCCATGGCGTCGGAGCGCGCGGGGTAGCGCGTCGCCTCGATGTGGGTATGCTCGTCGAGATAGAAGCCGGAGCCGATGGCGATGCCCTGCGAGAGATCGTCGGGGCTGCCCGGAACGCGCACGCCGATCAGGGACTCGCAATTGGTGCGCACGCGCTGGCCGAGGCGGCCGCTGATGGCGGGCAGCGATCCTTTCTCCTTGAGACGCAGCAGCAGGTCCATGGTGCCCAGGGCGGAGGCCGCGAAGACCACGCCCCGGCAGGTGAAGCGGCGCGGTTCCTTCGCGAACCGGGCGGTGGACTTCACGGTCCGCACCTCGTACCCCTGGCTGCCGTCGGCCGCGCCGCCGAGCGGCGCCACATCCACCACCCGGGTCTCGGCGAAGACTTGGGCGCCGTGCTTTTCCGCGAAGTAGAGGTAATTCTTATCGAGCGTGTTCTTGGCATTGTAGCGGCATCCCATCATGCAGCCGCCGCAGGCCACGCAGGTGGCGCGCTCGGGGCCCTCGCCGCCGAAGTACGGGTCGGGACAGGCGACGCCACCGGCCTCGCCCTCGGGAGCTTCCAGCACGGCCACGTTGGTGCGGTAGAAGGTATCGCCCACGCCCACGGCGTCGGCCGCCCGCTTGAGGATGTGGTCCGCCGGCCCCAGAATGCGGTTCTCGGCGACGCCCAGCATACGCCTGGCGGTTTCGTAGTGGGCCGGCATCTCCGTCTTCCACGGCGCCAGGCCGGCCCACGATCCGTTCTCCCAGATCGAGTCCCGGGGGGCAAGCAGGGTATTGGCGTAAGTGATGGATCCGCCGCCCACGGCGCAGCCGTGCAGGATCAGCACGTGGCGGAACGGCTCGATGTTGAAGAAGCCGTGCAGCCCGATGGCGGGGCGCCAGATCCAGCGCGCGATCGACCAACTGGAGGGCGGCAGGTTCTCCGGCGTCCAGCGCCGGCCCATTTCCATGACCGCCACGCGGTACCCCTTTTCGGTCAGGCGATGCGCCGTGACGCTGCCGCCAAAGCCGGAGCCGATCACGATGAAATCGAAATCGAAGCTGGAATCCGGCATAACGCCCCGGCCTTTCAGCGTTTCGTTTCCGCCACGCAGCCGCCCGCACGATAGGGCTCGCCGCAATCGGGCAGCCCCGCGGGCAGCGCCGGAATTTCCAGGCCCGGCTTCAGCACGCTCTCGCGCATCGACGTAAGCGAATGCTTCAGGGATTTCTCCGGATTGATGCCCATCAGCATCGATCCCAGGGCGCGCGTCATGCCTCCGAATTCATCGCTCAGGGTAATGGTTTCGCCTTCCACGTAGACCCCCTTGTCGGTCTCCGCGAAACGCCAGTAGGAATCGAGCCGCCGCAGGTACCCATGGTCCTTGCCCACTTCGGCGACCTTGGTGGATAACGACCGGCAGCGCCAGCGGTGCTGGTCCACGCGCTCCCACGTCACGTCGCTCTCCACGTCGATGACCGCGGGCTCCTTCAGGCGCATGGTGTAGCGGAACCGGTTGTCCCCCGTCCGGCACAGGAGTTTGGAAGACGCGATCGTCTCGGATGTC
>JADGNR010000179.1 GCA_017883415.1 Bryobacteraceae bacterium
AAGGGCGAATCGCTGGTGGACACGCTGAACACGCTGGCGGCCATGCGGCCCGACGCCATCGTGATGCGCCACGCGGCCTCCGGGGCGCCGCATTTTCTGGCGCGCCATTTGCCCACGCCCATCATCAACGCGGGGGACGGCACGCACGAGCATCCCACCCAGGCGCTGCTCGATGCGCGCACCATCCTGGACCACCGCGGCACGCTCGAAGGGCTCCGCGTGGCCATTATCGGCGATATCGCGCACAGCCGCGTGGCGCGCTCCAACGTGCACCTGCTGGCCAAGTTCGGGGTGGATATCGTGCTGTGCGGCCCGGCGTCGCTGCTGCCGGTGGAACTGGCGCAACTGGCGCCGGGGGTGCGGCTCACTACCGACATCCGCGAAGCCATCCGCGACGCGGACGTCATCATGATGCTGCGCGTACAGTTAGAACGGCAGCACGAAGCCGCCTTCCCGGCGAGCGAATATTTCCAGTTCTACGGGCTGCGCCTGGAGCACCTGGACCTGGCCAAGCCGGAAGCCATCGTGATGCACCCGGGGCCGATCAACCGCGGGCGCGAACTCTCGAGCGAGGTCGCCGATTTCCAGCGCTCGGTGATCCTGAATCAGGTGGAGAACGGCGTGGCCGTGCGCATGGCGGTGCTCGAGAAGGTGATTGGGCCGGGGGCCGGGGAAAGGTGATGAGCATCGTTATTAAGAACGGGCGGGTGATCGACCCCGCGTCCCATACCGACCGCGTCGCCGACGTGCTGATCGTGGACGGGCGCATCGCGGGGGTGGCGCCCAACCTCTCCTCGCCCAAGGCGCGGGTATTCGACGCGACGGGAATGATCGTCGCGCCGGGGTTCATCGACATGCACGTGCACTTGCGGGAGCCGGGCTTCGAGCACGCCGAAACCATCGAGAGCGGCTCGCGGGCGGCGGCGGCGGGCGGGTTCACCTCCATCTGCCCGATGCCCAACACCAAGCCGGTGAACGACAGCGCGACGGTGACCAGCTACATCGTGGAGCGCGCGCGCCATAAGGCGCTGGTGAACGTGTTTCCGATCGGGGCCGTCACCAAGGGCAGCGCGGGCGAGGAACTGGCGGCCATCGGGGCCATGAAGGCGGCCGGCGCCGTGGCCGTCTCCGACGACGGCCTGCCGGTGATGAGCGCGCGGGTCATGCGCCGCGCCCTGGAGTTCGCGCGATCCTACGATCTGCCGGTGATCCAGCATTGCGAGGATTTGAACCTGAGCGCGGGCGGCGATATGCACGAAGGCGCGCAATCGGTACGTTGGGGGCTGCGCGGGATTCCCGCCGCCGCCGAAGACGTGATGGTGGCGCGGGACCTGTTACTGGCCGAGCTCACCGGCGCGCGCTACCACGTGGCCCACATCTCCACCCGCAACGCGGTGGCTATGGTGGCCTACGCCCGCGCGCAGGGGCTGCCGGTGACGTGCGAAGCCACCCCGCATCACTTCTCGCTGACCGACCAGGGCATGGCCCCCTACGACAGCAATTACAAGATGAAGCCGCCGCTGCGCTCCGGCTGCGACCTGGCCGCCGTGGTGGAAGGAATCGCGTCGGGCACGGTGAGCGCGATCGCCACGGACCATGCGCCGCACCCGGGCAGCGAAAAGATGCAGGAGTTCGAACGGTGCCCCTTCGGCATCATTGGCCTTGAGACCGCCGTGGCGCTGGCGCTCGAAGAACTGGTCCACGCCGGCAGGATCACGGTCAACCGCATGGTGGAACTGTTCACCACCGGCCCGGATTCGGTGCTGCGGCTGGGCCGGGGCACGCTCGCCACAGGCGGCGCCGGCGACGTGACCGTGTTCAGCACCGAGGCGGCCTGGACGTACGATGTGAACCAGTCCTTCTCGCGCAGCCGCAATTCCCCGTTTCACGGCAGGACGTTCCGCGGCGGGCCCATGGCCACGGTGGTCAACGGGGAGTTGGTGTGGCAGCGGTAGGGTAGGCTTCCCGGTCTTTCCTCACCCGGGGCAGGCCAGGAGGCCCACCCCACTGTGAGAAATAGGACAAATGACAGGGAGTTCCTTTAGTCGCGAACCACGTGTACGCCGTACTACACCGGCCCTCCAAATATTCCCGCGGACGATGTTAAATCTAGCGTTCCTGTCATTGCCCTATAAGTACGGTTACTGTATTCTTGAGAGCATCGAGGGGCTGTCCTATGAAAAACGCGACGCTGCTATTGTGTGCCGTACTGCTGTTGGGCTGTGCTTCCGGGTTGTGGGCCGACGATTCCTCCGCTTGCGGCGGCAGGCGGGCCAACACCTCAATATTCCTGGCATTCATGACCGCTGCGAACGAAGTGCCGACGATTACCGACGGTTCGGTCGGGAATATTATCGTCTGGGTCCATCTGGTATGCGACGACAGCGGAAAGAACATCGTCTCCGGCACAGTGGATTTCGACCTCGTCACCCGATTCTCCGGCGCCGTGACGGCCAATAATATGCACATCCACAAAGGGCCTGCGGGACAGTCGGGCGGCGTCGTGATTCCGACGGATCTCAGCGCCAACAACATCGCGATCGATGGCACCGGCAAGGCGAGTATCTTCAAGCAGGTCCAGTTCCCGGACGCAACGATCAATCCAGCGACTACGGTGGCCGTCATCCAGGACATGCTGCAGAACCCGTCGCAGTATTACGCCAACATTCACACCACGGACCATCCGGCGGGCGCCATGCGCGGCCAGCTTGTGAAGGCGGATGCGACGGTAGTCATGGGCCTCATGAAGCCGCAGAACGAGGTGCCGGCGGTCCCGCCTTCGAACGCTTCGGGCATCGCCACGGTGACGCTGTTGCGGGCGCAGGACGCGAACGGCGCGGTGGTGCAGGGCGCGGCGATATTCAACCTGATCTACTCGGGCCTGGATGCGGTTTCGGGGACCACGTTTACCGGCTTCCACATTCACGGCGCTGCCGTTCCCGGTGTGACCGCCGGTGTCGTGCTCAATACCGGAATCGCCGCCGGTGCGAATTCGGTTCTCGCGGATCCTTCCGGGTCCGGCACCCTGAACCGCCGGGTGGATGTTTCGCCCCCCGACGCCCAGTTCACCGCCGAGGCCAATACGCTGAACGACCTGTTCAATAATCCCTCGAGCCATTACATCAACCTCCACACCACCGTGAATCCCGGCGGCACCATGCGCGATCAGGTGAGGTCTACCGTTCAGACAACGGCGCAGGTGGTGCTGGATCCGGCCAACGAGACGCCGCCGGTCACGGGACTCGCCGCCAGCGGGATCACGGAGGTCCCCATTTTCGTGGTTCGCAATGCGGATGGCACCATCGCCGCCGGTACGGTCGTCTTCGACGTGAACTTCCGCGGCTTCCCGGCCCCCACTACCTTCGTCGGGCTGCACCTTCATCAAGGTGCGGCGGGCACTCCGGGAGGCGTCGTGATTTCGAGCGGTCTGGACGCCAATGCCAACAGGTTAGATGTCGGCAGCAACGGCAACATATTCAGGATTGTGACGGTGGCCGACACCAAAGGCATCGCGGCTTTGACGCAACTCATGCAGACTCCGAACGGGTTCTATGAGAATCTGCACACCACTGTGTTTCCCAACGGCGCCATGCGCGGGCAGCTTGCGCCGGCGCTCGGCGCTCCCACGATTACCAAGGTGAACGCCAACAACGCGCCCGCGATCACCGCGGCCGCCCCCGGGTCCGCCATGTCGATCTTCGGCACCAACCTCGTCGCGTTCGGCGACCCCAGTCTGAGCGACGTGATCGGGTTGACCAATGTGCCGACATCCATCGACGGCGTGACCGCGACCATCGGCGGAGTCAAGGCGCCCATCTATGGTGTGATTCCGAGCCAGATGAACATACAGGTCCCCTTTGAAGTTCCGGCGGGCCCGCAGCAGTTGATTGTGACTACGCCGACTGGCGCCACCACGGCAACCACTGTTACCGTCAACCCCGCGGCGCCGGCCATTTTAACCGGTGGCTCCGACCTCAGCATCGCCGTGGTCACCAAGCCGGACTTTTCGCTGGTCACCGCCTCCAACCCGGCCAAGGCCGGCGACGTCCTGACCGTTTGGTCGATCGGGTTAGGCCAGACCACACCGCCGATGACAACGGGGGCCCTGTTGGTCTTGCCCTCGAGCGGGTTCAATAACGCGCCCACGGTGACTGCGACCATGGGCGGCCAGCCCGCAACCGTAGTCGGTGCGGTGGGCTCGCCGGGTTTTGTCGGCCTCTACCAGGTAGCCGTGACGGTGCCCAGCGGCGTGAGCGGGAATGTGCAGTTGGTGCTCAAGCAGGGCACCGCCACATCGAACACGGTCAACATCCAGGTCGCTTCCCAGTAGGGGTGGATTTTGCAGCGGACACACAGGGCCATCGCCGCTGTCACGGGAATCGTTCTTTCGGGGGTCGTGATTCACGCGTTTTCCACCGGGCCCGATCCCGGATACACCGGTGCGCCGGGCGACGACCCACTAGCCTGCGCGTCGTGCCACACCGGCACGCCGCTGAACGGCGGCGGCGGCAATGTGGTGGTCAACTTCCCCAACGGCTTGACGTATTCGCCCGGTGTACAGCAGACGTTCAGCATCGTCATTACCGACCCGGTGGCCAGGGCCTATGGGTTCCAAATGACGGCCCGCCTGGAGAGTAACCTGACTGGTGGGCAGGCGGGCGATTTCACCGCGAGTGGCGACTTTACGAAGGAAACTGGACAGGTCGTGCTGTGCGGCAACTCCAATCTCAAGACCGCCACCCAACCCTGCCCTGCCAATTTCCCCGTTCAGTTCATCGAGCACGGGCAGCCCTTCCTGAACAATACCATATCCGTGTTGTGGACCCCGCCGGCGACCGATGCGGGCAACGTGCACATCTATGTGGCCGCAAACGCCGCCAACCTCGACGGCAACGATACCGGCGATCACATCTACACCGCGAACTATGTGCTCACGTCTCCGGGCACTACCGCGCCACCGCCGGTGATCAGCGCCGTGCAGAGCGCCAGCGACTTCAATTTTCATGCCGGCCTGGCCTCGGGCACATTTCTCGAAATCTATGGGACGAATCTGGCCACGACCAGCCGCCAGTTCACGCTCGCCGACTTCACGCAAGGCGGGACTGTGGCTCCCACCTCGCTCGACGGCGTGCGCGTCACCATCAACGGCATTCCCGCGTTCATCTCGGGTGTGACCCCCGGGCAGGTCAACGTATTGGCTCCGGACGACCCGACGATCGGCAATGTGGCGGTCGTGCTGACCAATCCGCAAGGGCTGCCGAGCAACTCGTTCACGATCGCCAAGAACGCCGTCGCCGGGGCCCTATTGGCGCCGGCCGCATTCAACGTCGGAAAGCAGTTTGCCCTGGCGCAGATTACAGGCTCTTCGTCCCTGACTTTTGCCGGGCAGCCGGGCCTGATCAACGGGCTGAACTTCCGGCTGCCGAAGCCGGGCGATATACTGACTCTCTTTGCGGTCGGTTGTGGCCCGGTGACTCCGAACGTCCCCTTCGGTACGGTTGCGGCGGGACTCACGGCGCTCACTCACAAAGTCGACTTTAGCTTCGGCCAGACGCCGGCCACGGTGAATTATTCCGGTATGACGCCGGGGTTGGTGGGGCTCTACCAGTTCAACGTGGTGGTGCCCAACGTCGCGCCCGGAGATTACCAGCTCAACGTGTCTGAGGACGGCGTTCCGTTAAGCCAGACGATGTTCCTCAGCGTCGGCCAGTAGCGCGCCGGGGCGCTAGAATGAGTTCATGTTCTTTCGCCGCGAGCGTCTGAAGAATCCCACCTTCGCCGAACGCCTGGAGAAAGTGCGCGGCGCCGGCTTCACGGTCGCGCCTTTAGCGGGCGGCGCGGAGCGTGTCAGCCGTGGCGCCTGCGCGGTCGATCTCAAAGAAGAAGACGGGGCCGTCCGGCGCCTCGGACGCGCCGGCATTCTGATGGGCGATGAGATCGGCGCGTTGGTGGATGGCGGCTTCCAGAAATTCTTCCGGACGCCCACGGGCAAGAAGAAGCCCGCGCTGGCCGATGAGTTGAAGGCGCTGCACGATTTCGAGGAAGACCTCAAGGAATCCCTGGGCCAGGAGAGCTACTATAACGAATCGCTGGGCACGGTTTCCACCTTTTACCTGTACGACCGGGTGCAGGACCGGGACCGCGGCGTGCCGAAACGGGTTTGGGAATAGCGAAAAGGGCCCGCCCGAAACACGCTCCTTACCGGGCCCCGGCACCCAGATCGCGCCGGCTCACTCCCTCCGCGCCGGGAAAATCCGCGGGCACTTTCAGCGTGACCTTGCCGGTGGCCGCCCATTCGACGCCGCGCGCGAAGGTGGTGATGAAGCCCACGCACTCCATGGCCGCGACATCGTGCCCCAGCGTGGTGTGGAACACGCGCCCCTTGCCGAAGCCAACGACCAGGAGCATGGGCTCGTCGCGGCCGGTGCCGGCGTTGGCGGGGTCGGAATAGGCGGTCGCGAGCACGGTCATCCGCTCTCCGGGGCCGCGCAGTTTCGCGTAGAGCTCATCGGCGGCGTGCATCCAGACCGGCGGCAGGCCGCGGGTGATGGGGTGGGCGCGGTCGCGGATCGCAAGCGGGAAGGGCTTGCGCTCCCCGTGGGCGCCGGCCGCCCCCGGCGACGGGTCGGATACCAGCTTGCCGTCGCGGAAATACCATAACGGGCCCGCCTTCTCATCGCGCCCCATCCAGCCGCCGATGCCGATCATGAGATTGAATGCCGGCCATTCCGGGAAGGCATTGTCCGCCGCGTGATAGGAGACGAAGCCGCCGCCCTCGCGCACGTAGCGCTCGAACGCGGCCTGCACTGGGACGGGCCACTTGCTGCCATCGGGGTAGTCGTTGTAGTTGGAAATCACCACCTGGTATCGCGCGAATTCCGGTTGGAAGCCGCTGAAGTCGCCGCCTTTGGCGGGCGTGGTGATGACGTCCACCTGGAACCGGCCGGTGTCTTCGAGAATCTTCTTCAGCACCGGCGTGGTGCGCCGCCAGTCGTGATTGTTCTGCCCGTCGATAATGAGCGCGCGCAGGGGCGGTGCGGCCCCAGCCGGCAGCGCGGCCAGCGAAATAAGGAGGAGCGCGGTTTTCATAGCATCTTCCTGGATTGTACCGCGAGCCACAACCCTTTGATTTAACGTTACTTGTACGCTCAGGAACTTTTCCTCCGAAAAGGGTGTCTATACCTTTGCAAGGCCGGAGTTTTCCTGTTAGTTTGAAGTCAGGCTGAATGTGAGGCTCCCGGTGGCCACTTCGATCTTGGACTTAGGCTCGGAACGAGCGGCGGAATCCGCCGAGGCCGATGACCTCGGCTTAGTGGAAGCGTTGCGCGAAGGTTCCGAGCGGGCTTACGAAGAACTGCTGGATCGCTTCCAGCAGCCTGCCTATGCGCTTGCCTTGCGGCTGCTGAACGACCAGTCGGAAGCCTCCGACGTCGTCCAGGAAGTCTTCTTGAAAGTGTTCCGCAGCATCGGGAATTTCCGCGGACAAAGCAGCCTGAAGACGTGGATCTACCGGATTACGGTCAACGAAGCGCATAATGCGCGGCGCTGGTTTTTCCGCCACCGCCGCCAGGAAGTGGATCTGGACACCGATCCTGAAGATACGCGCGATTGGAAGGAGAATATTGCCGATGGCGGGCGCTCTCCGTTTGATGTGGCGTTCAGTGGCGAACAGCACGTCATGATCGAACGGGCGCTCGAGAGAATCAACCCCATATTCCGCGAGGCCGTGGTGCTAAGGGACATCACGGATTTGAGTTACGAAGAGATTGCGGAAATCCTGAGTGTCTCCCTGGGGACTGTCAAGTCCCGGATCCTGCGGGGGCGCGATGCGCTGCGGGAAGAACTGCAGGGAAGCCTGCGTGCCAGGCCGGCCCTGCGATTGGTGCCGAAGACGGCAGAGTGACGTTATGAGCTGTGATCACGTGCAACAACAGATTTCCGCTCTGATCGACCGCCGGATCGCGGACGGGGAGCGGGAGAATGTTCGGGCGCATATCGAATCGTGCAGTGCATGCCAGGCGCAGTGGGAGTCGGCGCTAAGCCTGCGCTCGGCGCTCCGCGGCATGGCTCAGACGGAAGTGCCCGCTTCGCTGGCGGCGAAACTGCGCGTGCTCGCCTCGCACGAGCGCGTGCGGCAGCTTTCGCGGGTGAGCCTCCCGGCCCGGCTGCGGAACTTCACCGCGTACGCCGGCCTGTGCTTCGACAACCTGATGCGCCCGGTCGCCCTGCCCTTTGCGGGCGGCGTGCTTTCCGCCCTGCTCGCGTTCGGTCTCCTGGTTCCGACCTTGAGTTTCCCGCACAACTTCGTCGGCGGGCCGACGTTCTTCGTCGAGCCGGCCGGTTCCACCGTCGATCTCGCGGGCCAGACTTCGGAGAAGATCAACATCCTGGCGCCTCGGATCCAACCGGTGAACTCGCCCTATACGGGCTATACGAATGTGGTCGATCTGACCATCGACGAGAACGGCAAGGTGGTCGATTGGACCGTGGTCAGCGGCCGGCTGACGGAAGAGCTGAATAACCTCATCGTCCTTTCGCGGTTTATACCCGCCACCACCTTCGGTCTGCCCACTTCGGGAAAAATAAGGGCCGTGCAAGGCCCCATCATCGTGGGCCCCTCCTATTCCTTTACCGTGCGCAGCTAGCGCCCGACCGGTGCCGCGCCAAAGACTGGGACAGCATTTTCTGATCAAAGGCTCCGTGCTGGAGCGCATCGCGGCAGCGGCCTGCCCTACGCGCGCCGACCTGGTGGTGGAGATCGGCCCCGGCCGCGGCGCCCTCACCGAAAAGCTGCTCAAGCGCGCGGCGCGGGTGATCGCCATCGAGCTGGACCCCTACCTGGCGGAACATCTCCGCCGCCGGTTCGCCGCCGAGCCGCGCCTCGAAGTGGTGCAAGCGGATGTGCTCGCGACGGACCTGGCGCAGTGGGGGCGCGCCGCCGTGGCCGGCAACCTGCCCTACTACATTACTTCGCCGATCCTCGAAAAAACGCTGCGGCTGGATGTTCCGCGGGCCGTATTCCTGATGCAGAAAGAAGTGGCCGAGCGGGTTGTGGCGGTGCCCGGCACGAGCGCGTACGGCTTCCTCAGCGCGCACACCGCCCTGTTTGCGGACGCGCGGCTGCTGTTTGCGGTGCGGCCCGCGGCGTTCCATCCGCCGCCCAAAGTCGACTCGGCCGCGGTGCTGCTGGAGCCGCGCCGCCACCCGCTCGAGATCGGCGATGGCGAGGCCTTCCTGCGCTTTATCGGCCAGTGCTTCAGCCACAAGCGCAAAACGATTCGCAACAATCTCGCCGCAATTTACGGGAAGGAGACGATCGACGCCTGGCCCGAGGCGGGACTGCGCGCGGAGCAGATTTCGCTCGATCGGTTCGCCGAAATGTACCGGCGGCTATCGTAGCAGCGCCTGCATGGCCAGCACGAGGGCCAGGCCCGCCACCGACGCCAGCGCCTTCATCGCGGTCCAGGACTTCAATCCCTGGGGGACGGTCAGGCCGAAGCACTGGGTCACCAGCCAGAAGCCCGAATCGGTGACGTGCGAAAACCCGGAGCCGCCGCAGCACAGCGCCAGCACGATCATATCGGGGCTATAGCCGGGAATGCCCTGCACCATGGGCGCGACAATGCCCGCGGCGGTGATGATGGCCACCGTGGCCGAACCCTGCGCCACGCGCAGCAGAGCGGCGACCACCCATACCACTACCAGGGGCGATATGGCGGAGGTGAGCAGCAGCTTGGCCGCGTACTGCCCCACGCCCGAATCCACGATGATCTGTTTGAACGCCCCGCCCCCGCCCATGATGCACAGCAGCGCGCCCATGGGCGCCAGCGATTCCGCCGCCATTTGGGCCGCCTGCGCGCGCGTCAGGCCGCGGCGGAGGCCAAAGCAGTAGATGGCCGCTAGCGCGGTAACGGCCAGCGCCGCGAACGGGTGTCCGAGGAAGACTGCCGCGCCGCGGAACGGGAGATTCCACCGGCCGGCGATGGTGGCGCCGAAAATCAGCAGCACGGGCAACAGCAGCAGCAGGATCACCATGGGTACCGGCGGCGGCGGCACGCCGCTCTCGTCCTGGCGCGCCGCCAAAGCGATTTCCGGCACGGGAATGTACATCCGTTTCGCCAGCCACGTGCCATAGAGCATGCCGCCCACCAGCGCCATCGGGATAGAAAGCGCGATGCCGTAAAGAATGGTGCGCCCCAGGTCGCCGCCCAGCAGTTGCGCGGCCGCGGCAGGCGCCGGATGCGGCGGCACCAGGGAGTGGGTCATGGTGAGCGCTGCCGCCATGGGGAGCCCGTAGAACAACAGCGACCGCCTGGTTTCGCGGGCCAGGTTCCACACCAGCGGCACCAGAATGATGAATCCCACCTCGAAGAAGATCGGCAGCCCCACCAGAAACGCGGCCGTCAGCATGGCCCAGGCGGCGTACTCCTTGCCGAATTTCGCGAGCAGCCAGGCGGCCAGCGCCCGGGCGCCGCCCGAGTGCTCCAGAAAACGGCCGATCATGGCGCCCATGCCGACCACCACGGCGATGAACCCCAGGGCGTCGCCGAACCCGGTCTGGATGGACTTCAGCACCTTCTCCGCGGGCATCCCCGCGGCCACGCCCAGCGCCATGCTGGCGATCACCAGCGCCAGGAACGCGTGCAGCTTCACCACCAGGATCAGCACCAGGAGGAGCGCGAGCGCCGCCACGGTGAGCAGAATGAGCGTGCCGCCATTCGCGGGCATAGAGGATCAGACAGCCATTCTATCCTCTGCGGTGCCCGCTCCGGCGCGCCTACTTCGACGCCGCGGCGGTTGCTTCGGTGACCCACGCCGGCGGATCGGGCTCTCCCTTGGGCGCCATTCCTTTGGTTTTCGACCAGCGATGGATCCAGGAGAAGCCGCCCGGTCCCACGTACTCCTCCGGCAGCCGGTAGGTCTCGTCCGCCAGCGCCCGGTCCAGGGAGACGAACGCATATCCCCGGCGCCGGAACATGGCGAGCAACTCGGGCATCAGGTCCGCA
>JADGNR010000462.1 GCA_017883415.1 Bryobacteraceae bacterium
CGGCTTGGCAGGGTTGGCGGCGGTGACCTGGGTAGAGTCCGTGTGGATCGCGCTGATATTGCCTTTGCCGGAGGAATCGACGGTGGGCAGCGCCGGCGCGTACTGGCTGAGAGTAATGCTGAACGGCGCCGAGGTCCCGACTGTGATGGTGGTTGGGCCGACCGATGCATCCACGGGAATTTGAATGGACAACTGATTGTCCACGGCGGCGAGGACGGCGGCCTTCTTCCCGCCCGCGGTCACCAGGATCGTCTTGTCGGTGCCGAGGCCCGTCCCGAAGACATTCGCCAGGGTGCCCGGAGCTAGTCTGGTTCCGCCCGAGACGCCATCCACCACCGCACTGATGGTGGGCGCGGCCGATGCGGCGCCGGCTACCGGCAGGGTGACGCCCGCTTGACTGGAAACGCCACCGATCGACAGGACGATGGGCTGGCTACCGCCCGACTGGGCGGCTGCCAGTGTGATGTTGACCTGGTAAAGGCCGACGGCGGATGCCAGACCGGAGAACAACACAGTGGCCGCCTGTGTTCCTACCGTCACCGTTGCGGTGGCGGTGCTGTTGAGTGTGGTCGCAATGGTTCCGGTTGCCACCGGTGGAGTGGTCGCTCCCAGCCCGATGGCGAATATCAAAATGGTTTCGCCGGGATTTGCCGGGCTGGCCGCGTTCACGGGAGATTGGTTCAGGTGCCTCGCGAGAATACTCCCTTTCCCGGAGCCATCGGCGCTAAAGAGCACCGGCGCGTACTGGGAGAGGGTGATGTTGAACGGCGCTGAGCCTCCGGCGGTGATGGTGGTTGGGCCGACCGGTGCATCCACCGGGACTTGGATGTTCAATTGGCCGGCTGAAGCAGAGATAACCGCTGCCGCCTTGCCTCCCACTAGAACCGGAATCGTGACACTGGTTCCGAGATTGGTTCCGAAGACACTCGCCAAAATGCCGGGCGCGAGCCTGGTGCCCCCGGAGACGGTGTCCCCCACGCCCGCGATGGTGGGCGTCTGAGCGCCCGCCACGCCCGCAAAAGCGAGCGACAACAAACAAACGGATTGAATCGCAGATTTCATTGTTTTCCTCCGAAGGCTGGCAGTATATCATGGCGACAAGCCAGGGAAACTCCCGAGTACCCTGGTACGTTGCGCGCTATGGAAACTTCACTCTAGCACGGCAGATCCAGTAAAGGAGAAAAAGGTGGGAAATGGCGTGGTCGACAATGCTACGTATGCCGCGCCGGCCTGCCCAATGCGGGCATCGCCCAAGGCATCCATCCGCTGCGCGATGCTCCGATTCTGTTGAACTCCGATGCGGTCCATCGCCGGGCACTGAAGTGGTGTGACTCCGGGCCACGCGCCAGGCGGCCCGCGCCACTCACTATACTGGAGATGGGACTGACCATCGGGTGCGAGCCATGGAGCGAAAGGGCTGGAAGAGTACGGCGTGGTACGTGGGGCTGCTGGCCGCCGCGTTTGCCGTGGCGGTGGCGGGCAGCGCGAAGTTCGGCGCCGAGCTCGATAACTACGCCTACGACTACATGTTCCGCCTGTACCAGCCGAAGCCGTGGACGCCGCAATCGGCTATCCTGGCCATCGACGAAGTCACCCTGGCGGCGGTGCGCGGCGGCATGCGGGGGATCCGTACGCCGCTGGCGGAGGGCGTGCGCCTGGTGGCTGCGGCCCGCCCGAAAGCGGTGGTCATCGACGTCACCCTGCACGATGAAGGCGACCCTGCCGAGGATGCCGCCCTGGCCGGCGCCTTCTGCGCCACACCCAACCTGGTCCTGGCCTCGCTGGTCATGGGCAACCCGCTCCGCTGGGACGATCCCAACCCGCGGTTTCTCCGGTGCGCCGCCGCTGTAGGCCACGTCCACGCGCAGCCCGATGAGAACGATTCCGTCACCCGCTCCATTCCCCTGCTGGAGTTCGCGGGCCGCGACCGGCGGTGGGCGCTGGCGCTCGAAGCGTTCCGGTTGAGCCGCGGAGCCCCCATCGAGGAGTTCTATCCGCAAACCAGCCTGCGCGTCGGGAGCACGCTCATCCCCGCCCGGCCGGGCGACCAATTCCGGGTCATGCGCGTGCGCTACGTTCCGCCCGGCATGCGCATTCCCAGCGTCTCGTTGAAAGACCTGCTGGAAACGCCCGCGCTGGCGGGCCGGTTCACGGGCAAGGTGGTCTTCGTCGGAGTCACCGCGCTCGAAATGGGCGACCGCCTCTTCACGCCCTACGCCAGCGGCCGCAGCACCAGCGGGATAGAGATTCACGCCAATGCTTTCGAGACCATGGCGCAGGGGTTGTTCCTCACCGATGTCTGGGACCCCTGGGTGTGGCTGTTCAGCCTGGGACTGGTGGTCGCCGCGGGCCTGTCGTTCCGCTATCTGCCGGGGTGGTGGGCCTATGCCGGCGGCTTGCTGGTGCTGGCGGCGGCGCAGGCGGCGCCCTACATTTTTTTCACTCGCCTGCGGGTCTTTTCCTTTGCCACGCCTGCCTCGGCGGCATGGTTCGGCACCCTGACGGCGGCGGCCTATTACACCCTGGTGGTGCGCCGCAACTGGCACATCGAGCAGTCCGCGCGCGAGCGCTACCAGCAAGCCATGCACTTCGTCACCCATGAGATGCGCACGCCCCTTTCCTCCATTCAGGGATCGAGCGAACTGATCTCCAGGTACCCGCTCACCGAAGAGAAGCGCAAGCAGATCGCGCAGCTCATCAATTCGGAATCGAAACGGCTGGCCAAGATGGTGGAGATCTTTCTGAGCGTGGAGCGCCTCTCCGCCGGGCAGATGGAATTGAAGCGGGAGGCCATTGCGGTGAAGCCGACGGTGGAGGGCTGCGTGGACCGCATCCGCCTGCTCGCCGAGCGGAAGCGCATCGCCATCCGGCTCGAACCCATCCCCGAAGAGCTCACCCTCACCGGCGACCGCGAATTGATGGAGTACGCTTGCTACAATCTACTTACTAACGCGGTGAAGTACTCGCCCCGCGATACCGAAGTGACCGTCTCCGCCGGGAAGGCGGAGGGCCGCATCCGTATCGCCGTGAAGGACCAGGGCATCGGTATGGACCAGAAGGAAGTCAAACACATTTTCCAGAAGTTCTATCGCACGAAGAAGGCGGAAGAATCGGGAGAGGCGGGCACCGGAATCGGGCTTTCCATCGTTCAGCAGATCGTGGAACAGCATGGGGGCCAGATCGAAGTGGCCAGCCAGCCGGGCGCGGGCTCGTGTTTCACCCTGGTGATGCCCGCCGCCGCCGGGCGTCCGCTGGGTCCGCCCGTGCCCAGCGCGGTGCAACGACATTGATGCCGAGACTACTGTTGGTAGAAGACGATCCGGCGCTGCAGTTCACCATTTTGACGGCCCTGGAAGAGAAGGGATACGGGGTGGACGCGGTCTCGACCACCGGCGAAGCCATCGAGCGTCTGCGCGACAACGCCTACCCCATCGTGATTTCCGATATCTACATCGACGAGCGCACCGGCCTCGATATCCTGGACGCCGCCCGCCAGAAGGATCCGCTCTGTTCGGTGATCCTGATGACCGGCCGCGGCACCATGGAGACGGTCATGGCGGCCACCCGCGGCGGCGCCTTCGACTACATCGCCAAGCCGTTCGACCTGGACGTGCTGACCGGCGCCATCGAGCGCGCCGAAGCCGTGCGCGGCGGCGGGGAAAACGAAGCCGAACAGGAAGAGCTTCCCGAGACCGAGATGATCGGCATCTCGCCGGGAATGGTGGATGTCTATAAGAAGGTCTCGCGCGTCGCCCCCACCGACGCCACGGTGATCCTGGAGGGCGAGACCGGCACCGGCAAGGAACTGGTGGCGCGCATGATGCACCGCTTCAGCCGGCGCGCCAATCAGCCGTTCGTAGCCGTGGATTGCGCCTCCATCGCGCCTTCCCTCCTCGAAAGCGAGTTGTTCGGGGCCATGCGCGGGGCCTTCACGGGCGCCGACCGCGATCGCATCGGCGTATTCGAATCGGCCCACCGCGGCACCGTCTTTCTGGACGAAATCGGCGACATCGAAATGAATTTTCAGGCCAACCTGCTGCGCTTTCTGCAGGAGCGCGAGATCCGGCCGCTGGGCGCCGGCAGGCCCAAGGAAGTGGACGTGCGGGTGATTGCCGCCACCAACCGCGACCTGCAGCGCATGGTCGACGAGGGCAAGTTCCGCGAGGACCTGTGGTACCGCCTGAACACCGTGCGCATTACCATGCCGCCCCTGCGCGAGCGGCGCGGGGATATCCCCCTGCTGGCGCGCTTTTACGTCAATA
>JADGNR010000180.1 GCA_017883415.1 Bryobacteraceae bacterium
CGGCAATCCCGGCCGGCAATCCCGGCCGGCAATCCCGGCCGGCAATCCCGGCCGGCAATCCCGGCCAGCAATCCCGGCCGGCAATCCCGGCCGGCAAGCCCCCGCGAGCCAAAACGGCCGTTACTTGGCCTTGGCGATGGCCTCGATCAACTCCGGCACCACCTGGAACAGATCGCCCACGATCCCGTAATCGGCCACCTCGAAAATAGGGGCATTCGGGTCCTTATTGATGGCCACCACGATGCGCGACCCCTTCATGCCCACCAGGTGCTGGATGGCCCCCGAAATCCCGATGGCCATGTACATTTTGGGCGCCACGGTCTGGCCCGAGCTGCCCACTTGCCGCTCCATGGGAAGCCACCCCGCATCGCAAATCGGCCGCGATGCCGCCAGTTCGGCTCCCAGCGCTTCGGCCAGTTTCTGGATGAGCGGAATGTTCTCGGCCTCCTTGATCCCGCGGCCTACCGAAACGATGATTTCGGCCGCGCCCAGGTCTACCGCCCGCTGCGATTCGCGGAACAGATCGAGGGGCCGGGTGCGGATTTGGGCGGCGGCGATCTCGGGCGCGAACTGCTCTATGGGGGCCGACCCGTCGACCAGACGGTCCGCGCGCCAGGCTCCCGCCTGGAGCGAAGCAAAATGCGGCGCATCCCCCGCAAAGCGGACATCCACGTTCACTTTGCCTTGAAAAAGCTGGCGCACCAGCACGATCTGCCCGCCGTCGACCCGGTGCCCGATCGCGTCGCTCACCGCCACCCGGTGCAGCGAAGTCGCCAGTTTCGGCAGGAAGTCGCGGACCTGGTAGGTGTGCGGGAAAAGCACCATCGATGGCTTGGCTGCGGCCAGCAGTTGCCGCAAGGCGAGGGCGTAGCCGTCCGGGGTGTAGTCTTTCAGAAGCGCGTGCTCCACCGCGTACACCTGGGCGAGCTGCCGCGACGCCAGCTCGCCGGCCAGGCCGGAGATGCCCTGCCCCAACACCGCCGCGCCGGCCGTGGTGCCGAGTTCCTGGGCCATCTGCTGGGCCGCCGCGAGGGTCTCGAACGACATGCGGTTCCACGCGCCCGCCCGTTGCTCCATCACCGCCAGAATGCTCATAGGACCCGCGCCTCGAATTTCAGTTTCTCCACCAGTTTTGCCGCCGCTTCCTTGGGGCTGCCTTCGAACAGTTGCGTCCGCTTGGTGCGCTCCGGCAGATAGACCCGTTCCAGGGTGACGTCGGTCCCGCCGCCCGCACCCGAGGCGAGTTCCGCCGCGGTCACCCGCCGCACCTCTTTGGTCTTGGCCTTCTTGATCCCCATCAGCGTCGCATAGCGCAGCTTGCTGATGCCCGATTGAATGGTGAGCAACGCCGGCAGGGGCATCTCCACGTGCTGGAACCATCCGTCTTCCAGCTCCCGTTTCACGCGGATCCCGCCCTCCTGCTTTTCCACCTGCATGATGATGGTGGCGTGCGGCAGCCCTAGCAACTCGGCCAGAATCACGCCCGTCTGGCCGTACCCGAGGTCGTCGGACTGGAGTCCGGTCAGGATCAGGTCCGGCGCTTCGCTCGCCAGCGCCGCCGCCAGCAGCCGCGCCGTGGCCAGCGAATCGAGCGCCCCCTGGTCCTCTTCGATATGAATGGCGCGGTCGGCCCCCTTGGCCAGCGCTTCCCGTATGGTCTGCGCCGCGCGCGCCGGTCCGGCGCAGAGGGCCACCACCTCGCCGCCATGTTTTTCCTTCAATTGCAGCCCCTCTTCCAGGGCGTAGGCATCGGGTTCGTTGATTTCGTAGGTCAGATCCGCTTCTTCGATCCACTTGCCCGAAGAAGCGATCCGCAACTGCGAATCGCGAGCCGGAACCTGTTTGATCGCAACCACGATTTTCATAATATGGAAATCTCTATCTCACCGCCGAGGCGCCGAGTCGCCGAGACCAGGATGGAATTGCCCGGCGGTCCTTGCTCGGCGTCTCGGCGGTTTATACATGTTCCAGGTCTGAGGGGACCTCTCTACTCGCGATACCTCTTGAAAATCAGACACCCGTTGGTCCCGCCGAAGCCGAAACTGTTCGATAGCACGTAATCGATCTTCATCGGCCGCGCGTGGTTGGGTACATAGTCCAGATCGCAGTCCGGGCTGGGATGCTCCAGATTGATGGTCGGCGGCGCGATCTGGTCGCGGAGGGCCATCACGGTGATGCCCGCCTCCAGGCCTCCGGCTCCGCCCAGCAGGTGGCCGGTCATGGACTTGGTGGAACTCACCGCCACTTTATACGCATGGTCGCCGAACGCGCGCTTCATGGCGGCCGTCTCGGCGCGGTCGCCGACATCGGTCGACGTGCCGTGCGCGTTGATGTAATCCACCTGGTGCGGCTCGATTCCGGCATCGCGCAGCGCGTTGCGCATGACGCGGAAGGCGCCGTCGCCGTTATCCGGCGGCGCGGTCACGTGGAAGGCGTCCGCGCTCATCCCGTACCCCACCACTTCCGCCAGAATCCGGGCGCCCCGCCGGTGCGCGGCAGTCCACTCCTCCAGCACCAGGATGCCGGCGCCTTCTCCCACCACGAATCCGTCGCGGTCGCGGTCCCAGGGACGCGAGGCCCGCTCCGGTTCGTCGTTGCGCGTGGAAAGCGCGCGCATGGCCGCGAATCCCCCGATGCCCATGGGGGTGATGCACGCTTCGGTGCCGCCGCAGATCATGCCATCGGCTTCGCCGCGCTGGATGATGCGGAACGAATCGCCGATGGAGTGGGCGCTGGTGGTGCAGGCCGTCGCCGTGGCCGAGTTCGGCCCCTTGGCCCCGCTGCGGATGGACACGTAGCCCGACGCCAGGTTCACAATCGTGGCCGGAATGAAAAAGGGCGAGATGCGCCGCGGCCCGTGTTCCAGATACACCTGATGCTCGCGCTCGATGACTTCAAACCCGCCGATCCCGCTGCCGATGTAAACCCCCACCTGCTCTTCGTTGTCGGCCGTCACCTGCAGCCCGGAACTTTTCAGGGCGCAATCCGCCGCGGCAATGGCGAACTGGATGAACCGCCCCATCTTCTTGATCTCTTTTTTCTCGATATAGCGGGCCGGATCGAAACCCTTCACTTCTCCGGCAATCCGGCAGGAAAAGGCGGTCGCGTCGAATTGCGTGATGCGGCCGATGCCGCATTTGCCTTCGCGAATCGCCTGCCAGGTTGTCTCCGTGCCGATCCCCAGCGGCGTCACTAGGCCGACGCCGGTCACTACCACTCTTCGCGTCAAAACGACTCTCCCTGGTGTGAACAGCGGTTACTTCTTGGCGGTTCTGTTCTCAATGTAGTCGACGGCGTCTTTGACGGTGGCGATCTTTTCGGCGTCTTCGTCCGGAATCTCGATTTCGAAAGCTTCTTCGAAAGCCATGACCAGTTCGACGATGTCCAACGAATCGGCGCCCAGGTCGTCAACGAACGACGCGTTGCTGTCCACCTGGCTCTCGTCGACACCGAGTTGCTCGACAATAATCTGCTTCACCTTCTGCTCAACTGCCATGAATCCTCCTGGGAACGATTGCGAACGCGTTGATTTTAGCCAGCTTTGCGGGCGATCCGCAAGTAACCGGATTCCCATTTTGGCACAGAAAGGCCACCGGCGGTTATCCTCGGGAGTGTCATCCGTATCCGCCTTCCGCCCGGAAGGCGCGCCGGGCTCGCGGATTCCTCCCGCGGCCGCAGCGGGAGGGCCTGCCCGCCGCCCGGCCGGGCGGTGGCCGAAAAGCACCATCGGCGGTGGTTTCCGGCCAGAGCTCCATGCCGTTCCTCTGCCTTAGTTTCAATGAGTTACGCGCAACATTGCCATTGGCGAAGCAGATGCATAGGAAGCATGCGAGGCAGCCCTCTATGACTCCCATTTCGATTCGCCCGCTTCTGATTGTTTTGGCCGCATCCGGCATCCTATTCGCACAATCGCCACCGCCCGCCGGTGCGCCGCAACCGCCCACCGGTGCATGGCGCCGCGCCGGGGATCCGCCGCAGGCCCCGCAAGCCCAGGCGCCGCCTCCCGCGCTTGAGGCCCAAGATCCCGCCGAGCCGGTCGACCGCCAGGACGCCTACGGACAACCGCAGCGCCCCGCGGAGATGAACCCGCCGGCCGCGCCGCGCAATGACCGTCCCGCTTACGGACTTCCGGCGCAATTGACGCTCAAACCGGGAACGTTCGTCACCGTCCGCATCGATACCGCGTTGTCCTCGGACCACAACCAGCCCGGCGACCTTTTCACCGGCACGCTGGTGCAGCCGGTGGTGGTCAATGGCGTGGTACTGGCGCAGCACGGCCAGACGGTTTATGGCCGCGTGGCCGAAGCCCAGAAAGCCCACGGGGGCAAAGACTCCAGGCTGGGGCTCGAGTTGACCGGCCTCACCGTGGCCGATGGCACCCAGGAATCGGTGCGGTCGCAGTTGGTGGGCCGCCAGGGTCCAACCACGCCTAAAGGCGAGCAGATCGCTACGGTCGCCGGCACTACCGCCATCGGGGCCGCCGTCGGCGCCGCCGCCGATTGGGGCCGGGGCGCCGCCATTGGCGCCGGGGCCGGTGCCGCCGCTGGCCTCGTGGGCGTGCTTCTGACGCGCAACCATCCCACCATCGTCTACCCCGAAACCGTATTGACGTTCCGCATCGAGAGCCCGGTCACGATTTCGACCGCGCGCGCCCCGCAGGCGTACCGCTACGTCGGTCCGGAGGATTACGCCCGGCCCCGCGAGACGCAGATCGTTCGCCGCGGCCCGCCGTATCCCTACTCCTACTACGGTCCCGGCTACTATCCCTACTATCCCTATTACCCCTACTGGGGATCGGGCCTCGGTTTCTTTTGGGGCCCCAGAGTGTTCCTCGGCGGCGGCGGCTTCCGCCGCTTCCGCTAAGAAAGCCAGGGCAGGCCTGCGATTCCGCGTCGGCCTGCCCTGCCAATTCTACTGAAGTTAGTTTTCCCTCCATACCACCCGTCCAAGGGTCCCGATTCCAGGCCGGTAGCCATTACTTTTTCATCAATTCAGGGAGGTACCGGCGTTACGGCCCAGGTACAGTCCCTACTTGTCGCGGAGTCCGCAATCGTTCTAATCTTTTGTTGGTTTCCAATTCTGCCGTAAGAATGGTGGAGGGACTTAGAAAATGCGGAAGCGTCTGGCCGGTATCTGGAAAGACGATCGGGGGCAGGACTTCATCGATTACGCGCTGTTGATAGTGTTTGTCACGCTCATGGCCGCGTTCCTCTTCCTCAGCGCCGGCGGCAGCGTCAAGAACATCTGGACCACGGGCCACAGCCATCCCTCGCCGTCCAGTATGAGCGCCACATAGATTCGGCCCGCCCCGGAGCGCTGGAACCTCGAAGCCTTCGCAAGAACTCCACCCGGCTGGCCATCTCTTCCGGCGACAGCAGGTCGTGAATCAGAATCACCCGCCGCAGCATTTCTCCAAGAGACATGGACTGTGGCGGGCAGTAGGCGATGCCCGCGTGGGCTATTCCCAGCGCATGAAGCCGGAGAAAATCATCGTCTTGGGTTACCAGCACGCGTCCGGTGGAGGCTGAGAATTCCAGGTGCGCCACGTCCGAAAAGCCGATCAGACCTACGCTCGCCGCAGTCGTTACGTCGATGTTGCGCCGGCGGAGGCCGGCCGCCACGTGGGCGGAGATGTGTTCGTCAAGGTGAAAGCGAATGGGCACCGCCGTCAGGACGCTTCTTCCAAGCCTTCCTGGCGTAGTTTCGCTTCGAGCAGGGACGGATGACTCCGGCGGAACTCCTCCGCAAAGACGCGCTCCGCCTGCATCTCATGCTGAATCTCTTCGATGTGATCGAAGTAATAGGCCAGGGCGGCGTGGACGTCCGCCAGAGTGATGGTGGGAACGTGGGAAACGATTTCGTCGGGAGTCATGCCCTGGTGCTCATGCCACACCACGACGTCAAGAACGCGGACACGGTGACCCACAATGCAAGCCTTGCCGCCGCAAACGTCGGGTGTCCTGCCGATCCGGTCCGGAATGGGCGTGGACATGACTCAAGTGTAAACCTGGATCTCGGCGCGCCGCTGCCCGGGACGGCCCCCCGGCCTCAGTGCGTCATGGCGTAGACCACGTAGTTCACGCCAATGCGAATGCCCAGCGCGGAGAATTTCTCCGGGTAGCGGGGATCGTCGGCCCATTCCCACGAATCGCCCAGGTCGGAATTGAACGACATCGCCACCATGACGCGGTTCTTGTCGTCATAAATGCCCAGCCAGTGCGCCACGGTCCCGGTGGCCCGCTGGGACATGTAGCCGCCCCGGCGCAAGGCCCACTGGCCCAACACCTGGTAGCGGTCGTCCAGATCGTACACGGTGTGGAAGATCGCGTCCTTATTCTCCATGTCCACGGCGTGCCGGTCGGGGAACACGCGCCGCATGCTCTCGTCGAACCGCGCGTATTCCTCGGGACCCCAGAAATCGTCCAGCATGAGGAATCCGCCGCGCAGCAGATATTCGCGGAGCGTCTTCGCCTGGGCGGTGGTCAACTTCCAGTCGCCCATTTCGCCGGCGTTCATCCAGGGCCAATTGAAGAAGTCGTCGGTGTCGTCGGGGTTTACCGGTTGCTCCACCGACCGCGCGTCGACGCGCGTCAACCGCCGCAGGGCCGCGGCGAAATGCCGGTCCGCGCGCGGGTAGTCCTGGGTCCAACTGGTGAACCCCTCGCGCCAGTCCGGCATGCCGCCGCCCACTCCGCCATAGCCGCCAAAACGGCCCCGCCTGCCGAACAGGGCGTTGGGGTGTTCGGGATACATCAGCCGCGCGAACACCCATTCGGTTTTCTGCTGGTAATCCGGCGGCAACGGGATATTGTCGTACGGCTCCATGCTGGGATAGACGCGGAACGGCCGCTGGAAGGCATACACCGCGCCGATCAGCATCAGGCCCCCGCCCAGGAGCCAGAACGCCCTCTGAGAATTGATCCCCACCGCCGATGGAACGGGCCGCGGCCCGCCCCGCCTACCGTCCTTCTTCCGACTCCCGCTCGCCCTCCGCCGCCGCATCCGGTCCCGCCGCCTGCGCCTCCGCGACCAGCCTGCGGGCTCGCTCGGCCATCGACTGCGGCACCCGCACCTCGAATCCGAGGTTGGGGAATTCGGCGGCCCGCACCAGGATCGCAGGGATGCCGTTGGAATCCAGGACGCCGCGGATCACGTCCGCCTCCATCTCCCCGTCCACGTTGGACGAACTGTAGAGGGTCACCAGGTCGAGATCGTGAGAGTCGTCCGTTTCGTCCCGCTCTCGTGGTTCGTTATCGCGTTCGGGATCTTGCGCCATGACTCAAGGATATCGCAGAATGTGTAGGGAGGACGTCCGCAACGCCGCTCCCGTGGAGGCAGCAGAATGTCCAGAGAAGTGGAACAGACCGGGGACGAGGGCGCCACCAACATCCTCGCGTGGTTTATCACCGGCGCCGTCATCGGAGCCACCGTGGCCTTGCTCTATGCCCCCAAGAGCGGCAGAGAGACCCGCCAGTTTCTGGCCGACAAGGCGCAGCAGAGCAAGGATGCCGTCACCGACACCAGCAACACCATCGTGGAATCCAGCCGCGACATCTTCGAGCGCGGGCGCCAACTGGTGGAAGACGCGGCCGATCTCTTCGACCGCGGACGCAAGCTGGTCAAAGGCTAAGCAGGCGGCCGCATGGGCTCGCCCTCGGTGGCCGGGGACCGCGTCGTTCTGGGCGATTGCGAAATCTCCCTGATCCGCGACTCCGTGTACTGGTGGGACGGCGGCACGTTTTTCGGGGTGGTGCCGAAGACCCTGTGGAGCCGCAAGATCGCCGCCGACGAGCTGAACCGCATCCCCGCCGCCTTCAACTGTTATCTGCTGCGCACCGGCAGCCACACCATTCTCATCGAAACCGGCGGCGGCGATAAATTGGATGCGCGCGCCCGCGAGCGCATGAAACTCCCGGCCGAGAGCGAGCCGCTGCCGTCGGTGATCGCGCGCCACGGCTTTGACCCCGAGCGAATCGACATCGTAATCAACAGCCACCTGCACTGGGACCACTGCGGGGGCAACACCGTGCTCTCCGGCGGCCGCGCGCTTCCCGCGTTTCCACGCGCCCGCTACTTCGCCCCGCGCGGCGAGTGGGAGCACGCCCACCGGCGGCTGGCGCGCGATCGCGTCGCCTACATCGACGCCAACTACGATCCGCTGGTCGAGAGCGGCCGGATGACCCTGGTCGAGGGCGACTACGAGGTGGCCCCTGGCGTGTGGATGCGCCGCGCCCCCGGCCACACCCGCCACATGATGACCATCGCCGCCCAAAGCGGCGGCCGGACGTTCTGTTTCTTTTCCGACCTGGTGCCCACCGCCAGCCACCTGCAGCCCACCTGGGTGTTGGCCTTCGACCTCGACCCGCTCGAAACCATCGAGACCAAAACGCGCTACCTCGCCGCCGCGGCCGAAGGCGGCTGGCTATGCGGCTTCGCCCACGAGACCGAGCTGGCGTTCGCCCGCATCCGGACCGATCCCAAGACCGGCTTTGCCCTCGCGACGCCGTAAGCCCCCGCGCCCCAAGCCTCACGCCACCTGAGCTCCCGCGCCGCCCAAAGCCCTCACGCCACCCAAGCCCGCGCGCCACCCAGAGCCCTCACGCCACCCAAGCCCCCGCGCCACCCAAAGCCCGCGCACCACCCAAGCCCGCGCGCCACCCAAAGCCCGCGCGCCACCCAAAAGGACATTTGGGACAGAATGTCCCGAAATCTCCTGCTAACCCCTTCGTTTTGCCCCGCGTTTGGGACACGATGTCCCGTCACCCGCAGCCGCCGGTCCTGCGCGGGTTTGAATTTCCTCGTCCGCTTGCGGCACTATAGATATTGATGGCCACCGCAACCCTCACCAAATTCCGCAACGAGCCCTACGCCGACTTCTCCCAGCCCGCCAACCGGCAGGCCATGGAAGCGGCGCTCCAGAAGGTGCGCTCCGAGTTCGGCCGCGAATACCAACTGCGCATCGCGGGCGACTGGATCTCCACGGGAGACAAGCTCTCGAGCGTGAACCCCTCGAACCCGCGCGAAGTGGTGGGCATCCACCACAAAGCGACGGCGGAGCTTGCCCGGCGCGCCGTCGAGAGCGCCTGGGCGTTCTTCCCCCAGTGGGCCGCCACGCCCGCCGCGGAACGCGTCCACCTGCTGCTGGAGGCCTCCCGCATCCTGCGCGCGCGCAAGATGGAATTCGACGCCTGGCTGGTCTACGAAGCCGGCAAGACGTGGCCCGAAGCGGAGGCCGACGTCTCCGAAGCGATCGATTTCTGCGAATACTACGCCCGCGAAATGGATCGTCTGTCGGGCCCGCAGCCGGTGGTGCAGCTTCCCGGCGAGCGCGACGAAATGGTCTACATCCCGCTCGGCGTGGGCATCGTAATCCCGCCCTGGAACTTCCCGCTGGCCATCCTGGTGGGCATGACCGCGGCCTCGCTGGTGACCGGCAACACGGCGATCATCAAGCCCTCGAGCGAAACCCCGACCATTGCCGCCAAATTCGCCGAGGTGCTGCTCGACGCCGGTTTTCCCGAGCGCAGCTTCACGCTGCTCACCGGCAGCGGCTCGGCCGTGGGCGACGTGCTGGTGCAACATCCCAAGACGCGTTACGTCTCCTTTACCGGCTCGCGCGACGTCGGGTTGCGCATCAATGAGCTGGCCGCCAAGCCCCAGCCCGGCCAGGTCTGGATCAAGCGGGTGATCGCGGAGATGGGGGGCAAGGACGCGATTATCGTCGATGGCGACGCCGATATCGACAAGGCCGTCGAGGGCGTGCTGTTCTCCGCCTTCGGCTATCAGGGCCAGAAGTGCTCCGCCTGCTCGCGCGCCATTGTCGACGCCAAAGTGTACGACCAGTTCCTCGATAAGCTGACCGCCCGCGCCAAGGTCCTCAAGGTCGGCCCCTCCGACGACCCCGGCAACTACATGGGCCCAGTGATCAGCGAAGGCGCGCGCCGCAACATTCTGCAATACATCGAGACCGGGAAGAAGGAAGGCCGCCTCGTCGCCGGCGGCGAGCCCGCTTCCGAAGCCGGCTATTTCGTGCCGCCGACCATCATCGCCGACGTGGAGGCCAAAGCCAGAATCTTCCAGGAAGAGATCTTCGGCCCCGTGCTGGCGGTAACCAAGGCACGGGACTTCGAGCACGCGCTCGACCTGGCGAACGACTCGCAATACGGCCTCACCGGCGCCGTCTTCTCCAACAACCCCGAGCACCTGCGCCAGGCCAAAGAGCGCTTCCACGTGGGCAATCTTTATCTCAATCGCAAGTGCACCGGCGCCATGGTAGGCGCTCATCCGTTCGGCGGCTTCAACATGTCCGGCACCGATTCCAAAGCCGGCGGCCCGGACTACCTGCTGCTGTTCCTGCAAGCGAAATCGGTGGCCGCAAAGGTGTGAGGCCGGGGACGCTGGGTGGAACTATGGCAATTCTCGACTGGTCCCGATGCCCCGCCGTGGAAAGCGTGCCGGGACGATTAGGCGGCGCATGGGTGTTTCGCGATACCCGGATGCCCGTCTCCGCCGTATTCGAAAACCTTGAAGCCGGAGCCACGATAGAGGAAATCATCGACCAGTTCGACATCACGCGGGAGCAGATCAACGCGGTCCTTGAATTTGCCGCCCGCAGCCTTGACCCGGTCCCGGTCAACGTCCCCGCCGCAGACGCCCCAGTGGATGCTCATTCTTTTTGACCATGTAACGCCGCGCGGCATTGCCCGGTTCCTTCCGGGCCATACCGTTACCAAGGCCAAGGACCGGGGATGGGACGCCCTGGCCAACGGCGACTTGCTGGCCGAAGCGGAGCGTGCCGGTTTCGACGTGCTTCTTACCGCCGACAAGAACATGCGCTATCAGCAGAACCTTGCAGGCCGCAGAATAGCCCTTGTGGTGTTGAGCACTCCACAATGGCCCCGTGTTCGATTGCACATCGAAAGAATTGTGGCAGCGGTAAATTCAGCCACGCCCGGCAGCTTC
>JADGNR010000463.1 GCA_017883415.1 Bryobacteraceae bacterium
ACCACCCGCCCCCCGTCTTTCTGCGGTACCCTTCATATATTCACGTGTCGCGATTTGCCCCGGGCTCGGTGCTGCTGTTCGTTTTAGCCGGTTCGCCGGTTTCTCCGGGACAAACCCCGCCGCCGGCCGATCGGCCATCCACCATCACCTTCAATAAGCACATCGCGCCCGTGGTCTTCGAGTATTGCGCCCCCTGTCACCGTCCCGGAGGCGCGGCGCCGTTCAGCTTGCTGTCCTATCGCGATGCGCTGAAGCGCGGCCGCCAGATCGCGGCGGTGACCAGGGCCCGCTACATGCCGCCCTGGCTGCCCGACGCCGGCTTTGGATTCGCCGGAGAGCGCCGGCTCACCGCGGATCAGCTCCGCCTGATCGAACGCTGGGTCGAGCAGGGACTGCCGGAAGGAAACGCGGCGGACCTGCCCACTCCTCCCAAATTCACCGAAGGCTGGCAGCTCGGCGAACCGGATCTGGTGCTGAAGGCGCCCCGTGGCTATACCCTGCCGGCCGAAGGGTCCGACATCTATCGCAACTTCCTGTTTGCTTTTCCGCTCCCCGGGATGCACTATGTCCGCGCGCTCGAAATCCGGCCGGGTAACCCACGCGTGGTCCACCATGCCAACCTGCTGCTCGACCGCAACCGCTCTGCGCGTTGGCGCGACGGCCGGGATGGACAGCCCGGCTTTCCGGGCATGGACCTCAAGATCGAAGCCAGCCTGCGCGACCCGGAAAGCCATTTCCTGTTCTGGAAGCCCGGATCGGTGCTCACCCAGGAGCCCGAGGGAATGGCCTGGACCCTCGAACCGGGCACCGGCCTGGTGCTGAACATGCACCTGCAGCCTTCCGGCAAACCGGAAGCGATCCAACCCTCGTTGGGCATTTATTTCACCAGCCAGCCTCCGCGGCTTCTCCCGCTGCTGCTTCAGCTCGAGAACGATCGCGCCCTCGACATCCCGCCCGGCCGCCGCGATTTCGCGGTGACCGACGATTTCACGCTGCCCGTGGACGTCGACCTGCTTGCCATCTACCCGCACGCCCACTACCTCGGGAAGGACGTCCGCGGGATCGCAACCTTCCCCGATGGTTCTCAAAAACCGCTGATCCATATCGCCGATTGGGACCTGAACTGGCAAGGCGTCTATCGCTATGAAGCGCCCATCTTCCTGCCCAAGGGAACGACCGTTTCCATGCGCTGGGTCTACGACAATTCCGAGGGCAATCCCAGAAATCCGAATCATCCGCCCAAACGCGTGGTTTCGGGCGACCGTTCCACCGACGAGATGGGGCACCTGTGGCTGCAGGTTCTGCCGCGCGGCCCGGGCGACCAGCGCCTCGCCATCCAGCAGGCGCTCATGCGCAAGCGCGTCCGCCGGGACCCCGGCGATTTCACCGCGCACTTCAACCTCGGCGGCGCTCTCGAAGCCGAGGGCGACCCGGCCGCCGCGCTTCTCGAACTGCGCGAGGCGGTCCGCATACGGCCGCGCGATGAGGTGGCGCTGAATACCCTGGGCGCGCTGCTCCATCTCGAGAATCGGCTCGATGAGGCGGAGTCGCGGTACCGCGAGGCGCTGCGCGCCCGGCCGGATTACCCGGATGCCCACTACAATCTGGCCCGCCTTTTGTTGTCCCGCGACGCCAGAGACGAGGCCATCGCCCATCTGCGCGAGGTCCTGCGCCTCGAGCCCGGCGATGCCAAAGCGCGCGCCACGCTGGCCGAAACCTTGGAAGCCCGCGCCCATGCGCTCGCCGGCAGCGGCAAAATCCAGGAAGCTGCGGCCGATTTCCGCGAGGTGACCGCTCTCAAGCCCGACGATGCCGATGCGTACACCAATCTCGGCGTGGCCCTCGCCATCGAGGGCCGGCTGGTCGAAGCCAGGGACTTCCTGGAACGAGCCCTACAACTCAACCCCGCCAGCGAGCCGGCGCGCAAGAACCTCAAGCTCGTCACCGATTCTCTGGCGAAAAAGCGATGAAGGCTCTCCTTCTCACCCTGGGTATGGCCATGCTGCCGTCCGCCATTCCGGCAGCCGATCCGGCGTATGTGGGCTCCGCCGCCTGCGCGAAGTGCCATCGCGAAATCGCCGCATCGCAGTCCCATAGCAACATGGCCCTCACCTGGCACGGCGCAACCACCCTGAGCCTCCCCACGGACTATTCCGCGCAGTTTCGCGAAGGTCCGGCGCCGGAGATCGAATACCGCTTGAGCCGCAAGCAGGACCGCTTTACCTTCGAGGTCAAATTGCCCGGCCGCGATACGGTCGCTCTGCCGGTCGAAACCATCGTGGGCGGCCGGCGTCACGGCCTCAGCTTCCTGGCGCGCCTTACGGAATTGGGCGGCGTGCCCCTCACGCGCCCGGCGCTCGTCGAAACGCGGTACCTGCACGGCGCCGCGGAGAACCGTCTGGCGCTCTCCGCCGGATTTCCCCCGGAGAAGCCGTCCTCCTACGAGACCGCGCTCGGCCGCGTGCTGAGTCCGGGATTCGAGAAGAAATGCCTCGCCTGTCACGGGCTGAATACCCGCAAAGAGGTAAACGAATCGGGCGTGCGCTGCGAAGCCTGTCATGGGCCGGGCGCGCCCCACTTGGCCGCCATCGCCCAAGGCGGAAAGGGCGGATTGGGGATTGTGAACCCCGCCCGGCTCACCCATGATCAGAGCCTGGAAATCTGCGCGCAGTGCCACTCCGGCTTCAGCCGGGTTGCCGACCCGCTGCCCGACGATCTGCTGATCTCCAACCAGGTGGCGGCGCTCGAAAATTCCGAATGCTTCATCCAAAGCGGTCACGGGCTGAGTTGCCGGAACTGCCACGACCCCCACCAGAATGCCACCGCGTCGGATGCCTTGGCCGTAAAGGCGTGCCTGTCGTGCCATGGGGCGCAGGTCGCCAATCGGGCGGCGCTCTGTCCGGTCAATCGCAAAGACCAGTGCATCGGCTGCCACATGCCGGAAGTGACCAAGGGTTCGTTCCGCATGGCCGATCACTGGATCCGCGTGCACCCCGAGCAAGGCGTGGCCGTCCCCGCGGCGAAGGCGCCCGAGTGGCGCACCAGGCGGCCCCCGCTGCGCGAGCTCCTGTGGCTGATCGTCGTTGGCCAGCGCGCGGCGGCGGACGACATTCGCCGACAACTCGATGGCGGCGCGCCGTTCTTCGACCTGGCGGGAAGATCCTCCACCGACAGTTCCGCGGCGGACGGCGGCTTCGTGGGCCCAAAGTGGCTGAAGGATATGGACCCGCAGTCGGCCGCGGTTGCGGCCCGGCTGGCCCCGGGCGAACTCAGCCCCGTGCTCGAAGTCAACGGCAGGTTCACCATTCTCCGGCGGACGGAGCGTGACTTCCTCTGGCACGCCGGACGGGCGCAGGAAGAGGCCGCCCGTCTCAAGACCCAGGGCAAGCTGGCCGAGGCGGCAGCCAAGAACCTGGAAGCGCTGCGCATCTATCCGCACTTCCTGCGCGCGCTGATCTTCCTGGCCGTGAGCCGCGGCGAAGCGGGGGAGGGCGCCCTGGCGGCCGGCATCCTGGAGTACGCCACGCGCCTCCATCCGGACGATGCCCCCGCGTGGTACAACCTCGGCATCGCCTACGGCGCGCTGGGGCGGTCGGCGGACGAGATTGCGGCTTACCGCAAGGCCATCGCTCTCGAACCCGACATTGCGCCGGCGTATCTGAACCTGGGCGCGGCGTTGTTGACCGCGGGACAAGCCGGGGCCGCCATCCAAACGTTCCAGCAAGGCCTTGAGATCAATCCGCTGTCGGCGCAGATCTCTTACAACCTGAGCCTGGCCCTCGAGCAGCAGGGCAAGCCGGAGGCAGCCCGGCACGCCCTCGCGTTGGCGTCGGCGGTCGATCCGGAGTTCGTACGCCGCCAGCAGCAAGCCCGGTAGGGTAGGCCTCCAGGTAGGCCTCCCGCCCTGCCCCCCAGCGCGCGAAGCGCCGTCCTTCGTGGGGCAGCCAATCGTGGCTGCCGCCGGCTTTCAGCCGCCGCTCGACGGGCTGCTGAAGCCTCGTCGTGCATGGCCCGAAAGAGCCGCCTCAAAGGCGGCTGCGGGCAGGATTGCCCGCCCCACAAATAAAAAGGGGAGCGGTTGCCCGCTCCCCTTTGACCCTCGTTGCTGTTCGCTTCCGCTTCTAGAAATTGAACCGGACCGCGAACTGGAATGTGCGCATCGTCGCCACCGGCGAGAAGATGCCGTTGATCTGGCCGACCTGCGGGCTGGTGACATCGTTGTTCGGATCGCCCAGGTTGGTG
>JADGNR010000181.1 GCA_017883415.1 Bryobacteraceae bacterium
GGGTGCGCGGCGCGGCCCGCTCGCTGCGCCATCTCCGGGAATGCCAGCGTTTGGGCTCCCAGACGCGGCTGGCCGACGAGACTTTGCCGGCCTGGGTGATCGACGGGACGGTGCCCTGCCTGGCCCTGGCCGGGTTTGTGCGCCCGCGGCTGGTGATCTCGCGCGGTGTGATGCACGCGCTCTCGGCGGAGCAATTGGAGGCGGCCTTGCGGCACGAGCGCGCCCATTGGACTTCGCGCGACAATCTCAAGCGCCTGCTGATTCTGGCGGCGCCTGACGTTTTCCCGTTCTGGCGCACCTTCGCCGCGCTGGAGCGGGGGTGGGCGAGGGTCACGGAATGGGCGGCCGACGATCGGGCGGTGGCGGGAGATTCGCGCCGTTCGATATCGCTGGCCGCGGCGCTGGTCCGGGTGGCGCGCATGGGTGGCGCCAGGCAACCATGGCCCGTGACCGCACCGCTGTTGGGCAGCGCCGACGACTTGGCGGCGCGCGTGGACCGTCTGCTGCGCTCGGTTCCCGCGGAGGAACCGCCAGGGCGAAGAATGCCCCTGCTGGCGGCGGGCGCTGCCGTGGCGCTGGCCGTTGCGGCGATGCTGCCGGCAACGATGTATGCGGTGCATGGGTTGCTGGAGCGGTTGATTCACTGAGAGCGCGCTGCTGCTCAGCCGGCGCTTTGCCCTGCCCTGATAGAATGGAGGTGGCCAGCATGAACATTGACCAGCGACTGGAAAAACTCACCGAAAGACACGAGGCGCTCACACTCAGCCTCGAATTGCTGACACACGACGTCGAAGGGCTCAAGTCCATCGTGCAGCAGGATGCTGAGAACATCCGTGCGCTCGCGCGGATCGCCGAGATCCACGGGCGCCGCTTGACCGACATAGAAGGCCCCCAGTAAAACAGCTTTGAGCGGACCTTCGGTCCGCCGGGGCAGGCGAGGACGCCTACTCCACCAACTACCTGTGGTAGTAGTGGTGCGCACGCTGTTAAGCTGAACTTCTTCCGGAAGAGGATTATGTCTCGCATACAAGTTTGGCTGGCGGTGTTGCCTTGGTCCCTCGTGGCGTTTGCGCAAACGCCGGATACGGCCACGGTCCATGGCCTGGTGACGGACCAGACCCATGCCGCGGTGGCGGGCGTGCAGGTGACGGTCAAGAATGCGCAGACCGGCTTCGAGCGGACGGCGCAGACGGATGCGTCCGGCAGTTTCACGGTGGCCGGGCTTCCGGTGGCGGGCGCCTACACCATCAGCGCAGGCAAGACGGGGTTCGCCGAAGCCCGCTTGAGTGAGGTCACGCTGGCCGGCGGCACCACGGCGGATGTCAATCTCCAACTGAACGTGGCCGAAGGGCAGACGCAAATCACGGTGACCGGGGTGGCGGGCGAGGTGCGGACCGACGCGCCCCAGTTGGGCGACCGGCTGGAAGCGCGGCAGATGGAAGAGACGCCGCTGCTCAGCCGGCGCATGACGTACCTGCCGCTGTTGAACGCAGCCAACCGTCCGGCCATCAACCAGGGCGACGTCTTCATGAACCAGGATCTGTTCACCACCAACGGCGCGGGACGGCGCCAGGCGTGGTTCGAGGTGGATGGCGCGAGTGGCAACGATAGCTGGGGGCGCCAGACCATCTTCAGCAATCTTCCGCTCACGGGTCTGCAGGAGATGACCGTGCTGACCAACGCTTTCTCCGCCGAATACGGCGGCAGCACGGGAAGCGTGGTGAACATCGTCACCAAGAGCGGGGGCAACCAGTGGCACGGAGAGGCGATGGAGTTATGGCGGCCCTCGGCCACGGAGGCGGCGCTTTCGGGATTTACTTCCACCAACGCCGCCAGCGGCAACGACCTCACCAACGACACACTGGGCCAGTCGGCGGTAGCACTCTCGGGGCCGCTGGGAAGCGGTGGCAAGACGCATTTTTCGGTGGCGGGAGAGTTCAGCCGGGAAAACAAGGCCTCCCCCATCATTTCGCCGGTCGCGCCGGGCGAGTTCATCGGGCACTACCGGGGCTGGCTGGCGTTCCTGCGGCTGGACCACCAGATCAACGAGAAGAACAACCTGTTTTTCCGCGGCAACGTGGATGGCTTCTACGACACCAACCCCAACGGCACGGTGGGCGGGAACAATCTGCCCTCGGTGGATCGCGTGTTCCGGCGGCGCACCTACTCCGAGGAACTGGGCGAGACGGCGGTGTTGACCACGTCGCTGATCAACAACGCTCGGGTGCAATTCCAACTGGCGTCTCCCATCACACAGTTCGACCCGGTGATCTTCGGCACGCAGTTCCAGGTGCCCATCTCGACCGGCGGCACGTTCACCAGCGGCACCTCGCAATCGGCCCTGCTGATGAACCGGCAGTACCAGGCCAGCGACACGCTGGCGGCGGTGTGGGGGCGGCACCAGGTGAAGTTCGGCGGCGACATGATCTTCGCGCACACGGGCGGCAACAGCAAGGAGTTCGGCGGCCCCATCTACCTGGGGCAGTTTCTGTACAACACGTGCACCCAGCCGCTGGCGGTATGTGAGAGCCAGGCGTTTCTAGGCAACATCGCCAACGTGAAGAGCTACACGCAAAGCTACGGCAACGCCAACTACACGGTGGACGACACTCTGTGGGCGCTGTTTGTGCAGGACGATATACGGCTGCGGCCTGACCTGACGGTGAACCTGGGGCTGCGCTATGAACAACAGACTTTCGCCGATTCGCGCGCGGACTTCGCCCCCCGCGTAGGGTTTTCATACAACTGGCGCGGCGATGGCAAGACGGTGATCCGCGGCGGATTCGGCATCTACTACTCACAGATTGTGGATAACGCCGCGGCCAACTGGGCGCTCACCGGACCCACCGGCGTGTTCAACTTTACCGCCTCGCCGGGGCAGATCGGATTTCCTTCGAGCGTGGCGGCGGCCCCGTTGCCCGCCTTCCCGGCCGGCGCGCAGGCGCCCTTGCGGAGCCTCTACGTGCGGCCCGGCGATAGCGCGCACCTGAACGCGTTCTTCAACACGGCGGCGCTGACCGGCTACCAGGACAAGCTGCTGAACCCGTACTCGGAGCAGTGGACGCTGGGCATCGAGCGGCGGCTCCGGACGGACTGGGTGCTGAGCGTGGATTACGTGGGCTCGCACACGTTGCGCATCAACCGCCCGCTGGATGTGGACCCGCCTTCGCCGTTTGTGCGCACCGCCCCGGGGCAGACCCGTTCGGCGCAGGCGGCGAACTGCACGCGGCCGCTGTGGATCGCCTTTTACCAGCAGGCGGGCCTGACATGCAATCCCGCGGCGGCCACCAATCCGCAGCCGCCCTATGGCGTGATCCTGAGCGACGTCAACAATGGGTACGCGTACTATGATGCGCTGGATGTGAATCTGAATCACCGCTTCAGCCACCACTTATCCATGCTGGCCAGCTACACGTGGTCGCACGCCATCGACAACGTGGATCCGGACGTGCCGGGGCAGAACCCCAACGACCCGAACTTCACGGGAAGAATCGAAAACGGCAATGCGATCTTCGACCAGCGGCACCGTTTCGTGCTCTCGGGCGTGTACGTGGGGCCGCTACAGATCACCATGGGCGCGGTGGCCACGCTGGCCTCGGGGCTGCCCTACAACTTCACGACCGGGACCACCAACAGCGGAGATAACGGCGCCACCACGGACCGCCCGGTGATCAATGGCGTGGTAGTGGGACGCAACGCCGGGCGCGGCAACGCGATCTACGAGGTGTCGCCTTTTATCGAGCGGCCGTTCGCGCTGGGCACCGAGCGCGTGCACCTGGTGCTGCGGGCGGAATCGTTCAACGTGTTCAACCACGCCAATTTTGTGGGCTACAGCGGCACCTTCGGCAACGGCGCCACAGCCGGGCCCGGGTTCGGCGCGCCCCTGGCGGGCATCACCAACCAGTTACCGGCACGCTCGCTACAGTTTTCGGCGAAGGTGACGTTCTAGCCTTTCGGCGCCCCGCGCCGCTCGTCCAACTCGCCGAAGGATGCCGCTAAGTCCTTCGTACCAAACCGCTTACCTGCAAATTGGCTTTGTTCCGTCAATTTCCGTCCCCCACCCCAGCCGAGGCCGCTGTCTCACGCTCTAAAACAGATATTTTCATCCCATAAACCCAATATCGGGTTAAGCTACAGGTGTAGACCTTTTCCACATAAAGGAGCGGGTTCGATGACGCGTCGTGACTGGATCGTGGGCCTGGGCGCTTGTGGGGCTGTTTCCCTGCTGCCCGGTGCACCGGCCGCGGCCAACTGGCCGCAGTTCCGGGGTCCGGCCCGCGATAATATCTCCCGCGAGACGGGGCTGATCCGCAAGTTTCCCGCCGGCGGCCCCAAACCGTTGTGGAGCGTACCCGTGGCGCAGGGTTACGCCGCGGCCTCCATTGTGGCCGGGCGCGTCTACCACCACGACTACGACGAAAACAAGAATGAGTGGCTGGTGAACTGCCGCAACCTCTCCGATGGCAAGCTGGTGTGGCAGTTCCGCGAGGCGCGTGAGATCCGCCCCAACCATGCCATTACCCGCACGGTACCGGCGGTCGACAGCCGCTTTGTTTTCTCGCTCGATCCCAAAGCCGTCCTGCACTGCTTCGACGTCAAGTCGGGCAAGCAACTCTGGCGCAAGAGCCTGGTCGCCGACTACCAGGCCGCCATCCCGTCCTGGTACAACGGCCAGTGTCCGTTGATGGAGGACGACCGCATCATTATCGCCACCGGCGGCGCCGCCATCCTGGTGGCGCTCGATAAGGCCACCGGCAAGGATATCTGGCGCACGCCCAACCCGGGCAAGATCGCCATGTCCCACGCCTCGGTGATGCCCGCGACGCTCGGCGGAGTGAAGCAGTACCTGTACGGCTCGCTCGGCGGACCGCTGGGAGTGGCCGCGGCCGATGGCAGGCTGCTGTGGGAGTTCCCCCGCAAATTCAACGTGGCGGTGGCGCCCTCCCCCATCGCGGCGGCCGAAGACCTGGTTTTCATGACCGCCAGCTACGACGCCGGCAGCGTCATGGTTCGGGTAAGCAAAGCAGGCGGTGCGTTCAAGGCCGAGCCGGTCTTCGACATGAAGTTGAACGAGTGGAACTCGGAAGTCCATACCCCGATCGTCTGGAAAGGACACCTGTTCGCGGTCGGCAAAAAACGCCGGGGGATGTTCACCTGCCTGAGTCTGGATGGGAAAGAGGTCTGGACCAGCAACGGGAAAGCTACCTTCGGGCTGGGCAGTTTTCTGATGGCCGACGGCATGTTCTTCGTCCTCGATGGCGATAGCGGCACGCTCCGCCTGCTGGAAGCCAGCCTGACGGAATACAAGGAATTGGATAGCGCCAAGGTGCTCGCTGGCGAGGAGGTCTGGGCGCCGATGGCGTTGTCCGACGGCAAACTCGTCCTCCGGGACCTGACCAAGATGGTGTGCATCAATGTTCGCGCCTGAGTTCATCTACCGCCAGGTTCTAACCATCGCCGGAAAAGGCGCTGGGGCGAATCAGTTCACGTCCACTTTGCGCGGCATCGCCGTGGACGGCCGGGGCGCCGTGTACGCGGCCGGCGATTCCGAGGTCAAGCTCTTCGATCCCGTGGGCCAGTTGGTCGGGCGCTGGCCAACCGCCCGCCCCGGCCTCTCGATTGCCGTCGCGCCGGATGGAACCGTGTGGGTGGGCGAGACGGGCCAGATCGAAGTCTTCACTCCAGCCGGAAAACCGTTGACCGCATGGCGCGACGAGCGTGTGTTCGGCCGCGTTACCGCCATCGGCTTCTCTTCCGGCAGCGTGTTCGCCGGGGACGCCGAGGCCCGCGCCATCCGCCACATCGACCGTTCCGGAAAGTTCCGCAACGACATCGGCAAAGACAATCCCACCAACGGACTTCTTATCCCCAACGGCGTGGTGGATTTCGACGTGGATGCGGTCGGCGTGGTCTATGCCGCGAACCCGGGCAAGCACCGCGTGGAACGCTACTCTTCCGGCGGGGAACTGCTGGGCCACATCGGACGTTTCAGTGGCCCCGATCCCACCGGCTTTTCGGGTTGCTGCAACCCCACCAACGTGGCCGTGTGGAACGGACGCGGCATCGTAGTGACGGAGAAGGCGGGTCCCCGCGGGAAGCTCTATGATTTTGCCGGCAAGCTGCTGGCGTTCATCGACGGCGATTGCTTCGACCCGATGTGCAAGAACATGGATATCGCGGTGGACCCGCGGGGCCGCGTCGCGATCGGCGACACGGAGAGGCTGCACGTGCTGGTCTTCGAGGCGGTAGCGGGAGGACGGCCCGCATGAGCGATCAACCTACCCGGCGCACCGTCCTGCGCGGCGCCGCGGTTCTCGGCCTCGGCGGCGCGGCGGGTCTGCTCGTCAAAAAGGCCCACGGGCAGATCTTCTGGCAGGTGGACCCGGCCCGCTGCCTCAACAGCCGCCTGGGTGAGACCACCGTGGAAGCCTGCAACCTCTGCACCTCGGAATGCGTGGTCGGCCTGTCCGCGGTGCGCGCGGTGAATGAGTACTCCCGCTGTGGGCGCTGCAATATCTGTCCGGCGTACTTCGACATTTCGAGCGCGGTGGATGAGAAGGGCATGCCCAGCCAGAAGCTGTGCCCGCGGGACGCCATCCAGCGCAAACCGATCGGCAAGGCCGATCCCGAGGACCCCGCCAACAACTTCTACGAGTACTTCATCGACGAAGACAAGTGCGACGGCTGCGGCAAGTGCGTCATGAAATGCAAGGAGCCGCTCGGCTTGGGCTCCATCGTGCTGCGGGTGCGTTATGACCGCTGCGTGAATTGCAATCGCTGCACCATCTCCACGGCCTGCCCAAAGAACGCCCTGATCCAGGTGCCGCAGGACGAAGCCCTCCATCCGCCGGAGATTCTCCGGCATGGATAGCTTGGCCGCCAAGTGGGGCGGACCCCCTGATCCGGGCCCAGAGGGCACCCCGGCCCCCTGGCCGGCCTGCTCGCACTGGAACGAGGTTGATTGCGTTGAGGGAAGGCGGGTCCAGGGGGACCCGCGCGGACCAGGGGGTCCGCCCCACCGCGCCCGCTCGTTTCTGCTTCTTTTTGTGTTCACGCTCTCCGCCCTGGCCCAGTCCATCCCCTATGAGCGCCCGGTCCAGACCGCCCCGCAAGAGCGGGCCATCGGCGGCGGCTACAAGATCCCGGCGGTGCAGAAGCCGCTGCCGCGCTTTTGGTGGTTGCAAATGCTCGATGTCGCCGTCCTGGCCGGCGCCTTGAGCCTCTCCGTGTGGATCGTGCTGCGGCGCCGCAGCCGCCGCTGGCTGACGGTTCTCACCGTCGGTTCCCTGGCTTACTTCGGTTTCTATCGCGAAGGCTGCATCTGTCCCATTGGGTCCATCCAGAACGTGACGGTCGCGCTCGCCGACCCGCGCTATTCCCTGCCCGGCGTGGTGATCGCCGTCTTCTTCCTGCCCCTGCTGTTCGCGTTGTTCGTCGGGCGTGCGTTCTGCGGCGGTGTTTGCCCGCTGGGTGCGATTCAGGAGCTGGTCGTCATTCGTCCGGTGCAGGTGCCGCGCCGCCTGGACCGCGCGCTGGGACTGCTCAAGTACGTCTATCTCGGGCTGGCCATCTTCTTCGCGCTGCGCCCGGCCCTGGCGCGCGATTTCGTCATCTGCCGCTTCGACCCGTTCGTGGGATTCTTCCGCCTGACCGGCCCGGCGCACATGCTGTTCCTGGGCGGCGCATTCCTGGTGGCTGGCATGTTCGTGGGCCGCCCCTACTGCCGGTGGTTGTGTCCTTACGGCGGCTTGCTGGCGTGGTGCTCCCGGCTGGCGCGCGGAGGCGTATCGATTACGCCGAATAAAGAACTGGATTGCGGCCTATGCGCGGAGGCGTGCCCCTACGGCGCGATCGAAGGGATGCGCGCGGTCGGCCGAAACTGCCTCTACTGCGCGCGATGCTTCGCTTCCTGCCCGCGGGACGCGGAACTCGCCCATGCTAAATCGGCCCTGGTGAAGATCTCATGACCGCCCGGATTGCCGCCGCCGTCATCGCGCTCTCGGTAGCTCTCCTGAGCGTGGACTACGTCGTGGCGCGCGTGCGAACTCCGCGAGATGACAGGCTCATCCAGAGCCTCCAGCAGCAGGTGAAGTCCGACGCGGCCATCGCCGCCAGACTCGACGCCGAGTTCAAGCGCATCACCGCGTACCGCCACGCCCGCAAACTCCGCGATCGGATCGCGGCCGATCTCCTGATCGCGGCGGCGGGGCTGTTCCTGCTCACTGTCAGGCGCTCGGCGCGGCGAATCCCACTTGTCGCCGGAGCCGGCGCGCCCGCCCAAGCCCGCGCGAAACTGCGCATCCTCTCGCCCCGCCCGGCCGCCGATCCGGCCATCGACCTCTCCTTTGTCGAGGAAGCCGTGGCGCGGCTCGGGCGCACGCGCGAGGCCGCCATTCCGCTGCTCCAGGCCATCCAGAACCACTATCGCTATCTGCCCGACGAGGCCCTGCGCCGCATTTGCGAGCTCACCGAAGTTACCCCGGCGCAGATTGCCGGGACGTCTTCGTTCTACGGCCAGTTCCGCCGCTCGCCCGCGGGCAAGCACATCGTGAAGGTCTGCCACGGCACCGCCTGCCACGTGGCCGGCGCCCGCCAGATCACCGAAGAGGTGCGCCGCACCTTGGCCATCGCCGACGGCGCGGATACCGATCCTTCCCGTACGTTCACCATCGAGGAAGTGGCGTGCCTGGGCTGCTGCAGCCTCGCGCCGGTGCTGATGGTGGAGGGGCACACCGCCGGCAAACTGACTCCGGCCAGTGCCTGCGATGCCCTCGACGAGGCGGAACAAAGGCAACCGGCATGAATCGGGGCGCTCTGGAGATCCGCGTCGGCCTGGGCTCCTGCGGCATTGCGAGCGGCGCCGAAAAAGTGCGTGACGCCCTGCAGCGTGCCGCCGGCGAGGGCATCGTCAAGAGCGTCGGCTGCAACGGCATGTGCCATCGCGAGCCGTTCGTGGAGGTGGTGGAAGCGGGCGGGCGCACCACCCGCTACGGCAATGTCACCCCGGAAGGCGCGCGCCTGATCGCACGCCGCCACCTGCGAACGCGCTTCCTTCCCTTCGGCCGTGGCGGCGTTGCGCCTGTCGCCCTCTCCGCCGCCGTCAGCGAGGGCTACCTCGGCAAGCAGAAGCGCATCGTGCTGGAGAATTGCGGCGAGATCGACCCGCTCCGGCTGGACGACTACCTGGCTCGCGGCGGTTACGAGGCCCTCGCCGCCTGCCGGAAGGGATTTTCCGCCGAACAGGTCATCGCCATGGTCACCGAATCCGGACTGCGCGGGCGCGGCGGCGCCGGTTTCCCCACCGGGCGCAAGTGGTCGCTTGGGCGCGCGCAGCCGGGAAGCGTCAAATACGTCATTTGCAACGGCGACGAAGGCGATCCCGGCGCATTCATGGACCGCCTGGTGCTGGAATCCGACCCGCACCGGGTCATCGAGGGGCTGGCCATCGCAGCCTGCGCCATCGGTGCCGAGGAAGGCTTTTTCTACATACGCGCCGAGTATCCGCAGGCGGTGCGTTACATTCGCGAGGCCCTGCGCCAGGCGGGCGAGCGTGGTCTGCTCGCCGGGTTGCGTTTCGAAGTCCGCGAGGGCGCAGGCGCGTTCGTCTGCGGCGAGGAAACCGCGCTCATCGAGTCGCTCGAAGGCGGCCGCGGCATGCCGCGGTTACGCCCGCCGTATCCGGTCGAGCGCGGCTTCCGAGGCCGGCCCACGATCATCAACAACGTCGAGACGCTGGCGTGCGTCCCCTGGATCGTTCGCCATGGCGCTGCCGCATTCGCGTCCCTCGGCACGGCCGGCAGCCGCGGCACGAAAGTCTTCGCGCTGGCCGGCAAGATCCGGCACGGCGGCCTGGTCGAGGTTCCGATGGGGGTGACCATCCGCGAAGTTGTGGAAGAGATCGGCGGGGGCATCAAGGACAACCGGCGATTCAAGGCCGTGCAACTCGGCGGGCCCTCCGGCGGGTGCATTCCGGCCTCGCTCGCCGATACCCCGATCGATTACGATGCGCTCGCCCAAACCGGCGCCATCATGGGCTCCGGCGGCCTGGTGGTGCTGGACGATCGCGATTGCATGGTCGATATCGCGCGCTTCTTCCTGCGCTTCACGCAGGCGGAGTCCTGCGGCAAATGCACCTTCTGCCGCATCGGCACCAAACGCATGTTGGAGATCCTGGAGCGCCTCTCGGAAGGCCGCGGGCGCGGCGACGATCTGGAAAAGCTGGAGGCGCTGGCTGAGTACGTGTCCCGTGCCAGCCTCTGCGGCCTCGGCCAGACCGCGCCCAACCCGGTCCTGACCACCCTGCGCTACTTTCGCGAAGAATACGAGGCGCATCTTCACCAGAAGCGCTGCCCCGCCGGAAGCTGCCCGGCCCTGATCCGCTATCGCGTCAACGACCACTGCATCGGCTGTACGCTCTGCGCCCAAGTCTGTCCTACCGGCGCCATTTCTTTCCGGCCTCACGAAAAACACTCCGTGGACGAGGCTCTGTGTACCCGTTGCGACATGTGCCGCCGGGCCTGTCAGGACGACGCCGTCGAGGTGCTGTCGCCATGATCTCGCTGACCATCGACGGCCGGCCGGTGACCGTACAGCCGGGCAGCACCATTCTCGATGCCGCCCGGTGGCTCGGCATCCGAATCCCGACCATGTGCCACGTGCCCGCGATTGAGCCGGCGTCGTCCTGCTTTTTATGTGCCGTCGAGATCGAAGGGCGGCGCACCCTCTCCCCGGCCTGCGCCATGCCCGCCGCCGAGGGGATGGTGGTGGTCACCAACAGCGACGATGTGCGCGCCGCCCGCCGCATGGCGCTCGAGCTGCTTCTCTCCGACCATGCGGGCGAGTGCGTGGCTCCGTGCGCCGCCCAGTGCCCCGCCGGTCTCGACATCCCGGGATTCGTCTACGGCGTCGCCACCGGC
>JADGNR010000464.1 GCA_017883415.1 Bryobacteraceae bacterium
GGTGCGGGCGCGCCCGCCGGCCACGGCAGTTCCATGAGTGGCGACGTTGGCCGATACGGTGGTCTCGCTCGAGTTCTCGTTCGCGCCGGCTGCCCAGAGCGATCCGGAAGCGACTACGGTGGCCGCCAGAATCATCAGCAAGCTTTTCATGTTCGTGCTCATCCTGATGACAATTTGCCAGGACAGCGGAGACAAAGAGTTATGGGAATGTGAAGGATCTGTAAAAGTCGACGCTGCCGGTAAATGATTGTGGGATATGGGGGTTTTGAACCCAGGAAAATCAGTACTTATACCGACCCGCGCTACCGCCCGGACGCCGCCCGGACGGTCCGCAGGTCGAGGAACATTCTCTGGGGACCGGCTTCGGGCGTACTCGCGATAGGCACAAACCCGTATCGTGCATACCACTCGACGCGATCCCGATAGGCATCGGCGATGATGCCCCGGCAGCCAACCTCATCGGCCACACGCACGCTGATCCGGAAGGCTTCCGCGATCAGCGCGTGCCCGAGCCCTCGACCGGCGAACCGCCGATCCACCGCCAGCCGCGCCAGCAAAATCAGCGGCAGATCGTAAGGCGGCAGCCCGCGGATGTGCTTCTTTGGAAACGCGTCGCGTGGCACACTCGCCATCGCCAGGGTAAAGTAGCCGAGCACGGAATGCGGAGCGGCATCGTCGACCGCGACATAGCTCACGCCGATCGAACTCTTCCGCTGATTCGTCCACGCGTGGCGCTGGAGGTAATTGTTGAGGGGCGCGTCTCCACAATCGAAGTCCGCCACCTGGTCTTGTTCTTCGAGTTGCCGAATGGCAACGGCCATTCAGTCCCGCATGGCCCGGATCAGGGCCTCGGTGGGGCGGTTGGCTTCCGCCGCGGATGCCAGTTCCGCCAGGCTCTCGAGTTCGCCTTCCGTCCAGGTGATGTCGACCCGCGGTAGCGCGACGCCCGGCGAGACTCTCTCCAGTCGGGGGAAGATCAACACGCGGCGCTCCCCGTTGGCGCTCTCGCTGAGTATCCGGTGTCCCAGTCGCCGCTCGGACACGGCCCAGCGAAACAGCGCCAGGGCATCGGACAGAAAGTCGGTGTTGCTGGTGAGTTGCAATTCGTTCTTCAGCGCACGCACGGCGCGATCTTCCGCCGGGGCAAGGTCCGCTTGGAACTTGGCTTTGCGGGCGCGGTTCATCGTGGGAACTTCGATTCGTTTCTTTTTTGCCTTTACGGTCATCGCCACCTCCGGAGTCTGCCATCCGTGCACACTCCCATCATAGTCCGAACCATAGCATAAAACGGAGTGAAAGCGGATCGCTGGCGGCCCGCTACCCCGCGCCCTCGATCGGCGTCACCGGGTCCAGGAACATCCAGCACACGATGCCCAGCAGGTAAATCGCCGCCGCCACGTAGAACGTCAGGTTCCAGTCGCCGTGAGTCCACGTCAGGATGTAGCCGTTGACCAGCGGGGCCAGCGCGCCGCCGATGTTCCCCCAGGTATTCATGGCGCCTGAGACCGTGCCCGCGTACTTGCCGCCCAGATCCATGGCCGCGCCCCAGGCGCCGGGCATCACCAGATCGTTGGCGAAACTCGCCAGGCCGATGGCAATCATGGCCAGCAGCGGATCGCGCACCGTGGTGGAAAAGACCAGGAACCCGCTGGCGCCGGCGAAGCCCAGATACGCCATCAGCCGCCGCGCCCGCGCCACGCTGCCCGTCAGACGAGCCAGGCGCGCCCCCGCCAGCACGCTCGCGGGGTTGCCCAGCCCGCCGCAGAACAGCGGCAGCATGCCCAGCAGTGCCGCCGAAGCGATCTCCTGGTGCCTGCCCTCGCGCAGATATTTGGGCAGCCAGGTGATGTAGAAATACCAGCCGTAGGAGAGACAGAAGTACTGCCAGCAGAGCATCCACACCGCGCGCGACCGCAGCAGCAGGCGCCACGGCACATCGCCGTGCCCCGTGGCCAAGGTGGCGCTGTGCCGCAGCAGGTCGCGCTCACCGGCGTTCAGCCGCGGGTTCCGCAACGGATTGTCGCGGTACCACCACAGAAACACCGCCGCCCACACCACCCCCAGGCAGCCGAAGATCTCGAAGGAATGGCGCCAGCCCACCAGGCGCATCACCAGCGCCACCAGCGGCGGAGTAAATGCCCCGCCCCACCGTGCGCTCAGCCAGGTGATGCCCTGCGCGCGCACCCGCTCTTTTGCGGGCAGCCAGGTGGTGAACGCCTTGGTCAGGTTGGGGAAGCACCCCGCCTCGCCCATGCCGAACAGAAAACGCGTGGTGATGAGGGAAGCGAAGCCCCGCGCCCACCCCGTGGCGGCGGTGAACAACGACCACCACACCACGATGCGCGCCAGCACTTTGCGCGGCCCCATCCAGTCGCCCAGAAACCCGCCGGGAATCTCGAACAGGGCGTACGCCCAGCCGAACGCGAAGAACGCCCATCCCATCTGCCGGTCATCGAGGCCCAGATCGTGCTGTATGGCAGGCGTCGCGAAGGAAATCGATACCCGGTCGATGTAGGTGATCACCGCCAGCGAGACGGCGAACGCGATCACCCAGTAGCGGACTCGCGTGGGCTTCTCCAGCCCCGGCGCCACGCCGCAGCTCTCCAAATTTCCCCTCCCCGCCGCCTACGCCCCCCGCCGCGCCCTCACGCCGAACCGGTACACCAGCGCGCCCGCCGCCACCGTGCCCAGCGCGGTCAGCGACGCCCACGGCCGCCAGATCACCCCGTAGATAATCATGGCGGTGCCCACCAGGATATACGATGCGGGAATCAGCGGCCATGCCAGGTCGACGGCGCGCAGCTTCTGCCATCCCGGCCGCGTGCGCCGGAATACGAACAGCGAAGCCACGGAGAGCACCGTGAACAGCGTCAGGCTCATCCCGATGTACATCAGCAGCTCGCGGAACGGCGTGAGCGTCATCACCATCGCGCACAGACCCTGGCTCAGGATGGCCGCTACCGGCGTGTGCCAGCGCGGATGAACCACCGCCGCCGCGCGGAAGAACGCCCGGTTCCTGGCCATGGCGTAATAGACCCGCGGCCCGATGGTCACCTCGGCATTCACCGTGGAGACGATGGAAAGCGCCATCAGCGCCGAGAAGATCCCCGCCACGTTGGGCCCGAACAGGTTCTTCGCCGCCAGCGCGCCCACCGCGATTTCGCCCTTCATGCTTTCGAGCGGCGTCGAGTAGATGAACACCAGGTTCAGCCCCAGATAGAGAATCGCCACGATTACGCTGCCGGCGGCCAGCGCCTGCGGCAACGTGCGCTCCGGCCGGCGCACTTCCTCCGCCACGTAGGTGGCCGCATTCCATCCGCTGTAGCCCACCATCACGAACAACAGGCTCACAAAAAACTGCGCCGGCAGGCTGACCGCGGAGGTGCGCACCGCGGGCGCGGAGAAATGGCTCCAGTTTCCGCTTCCGGCGGCGAACCCCACCAGCACAAAGCCCGCGATCACCAGCAGCTTGGTGGAAGTGAGCACGTTCTGCACCTTGGCGGTGCGCCCCACGCCAAAGCAGTTCAACAGGGTGAACGCGGCGATCAGCGCCGAGGCCAGCATCTGCCCGCTGCCCAGGTGCAGCGAAAATACGCCGGAGCCGAGCACCACCGTCGCATTGGCCTGCTTCAGACCGGGAAAGAAGTAGCCCAGATAGTCGGAGAAGGCCAGCGCCGCCGCCGCGATGGGCGCCGAAAACCCCGCGAAGAACGACACCCACCCCGTCATGAATCCCCACTCCGGCCCGAAGGCGTGCGTCAGGTACACGTACTCGCCGCCGGAGCTGGGAAAGTTGATGCCCAGCTCGGAGTAGCTCAGGGCCCCCGCAAACGCGAACAGCGCTCCTACGGCCCAGCACGCCAGAATCACGCCCGCGCTCCCCAGGTCGCCCGCCATATAGCCGGTGGTGGTGAAGATGCCGATGCCCACCATGTTGGAAATCACCAATGCGGTGGCGCTGAAAAAACCGAGTTGGCGAACCAGCCCCGGCTTCACTCCCTGCGTGACTGGATTGGGCATTCGAGACCTAGAGCCATTTTAGGCACGGAAGCGCACGGCCCGCAGGGACGGCCCGCGGAAACGCCCCGGCGCACCCGCCTCGCTGCCCGCCCCCGCCCGCACCCGCCTCGCTGCCCGCGCTCGCACGCAGACCTCGCTGCCCGCGCTCGCCCGCACCCGCCTCGCTGCCCGAGCTCACACGCAGGCCTCGCTGCCCGCGCTCGCCCGGCTCCCGCCTCGCT
>JADGNR010000182.1 GCA_017883415.1 Bryobacteraceae bacterium
GGTCGGCTGTCCGGCAGCACCGGTGACAGTTATGGACGCGGAAGGCGTCACCGGGTCGTTGCTCGGAATTGTCAGGGTGGCGGTCTTCGAGCCCGGACTGGCCGGCGTAAATTTCACCTGGAACGGGAAGCAGGCGCCGGGCACCAGCGTTAACGGGTAACCGGAAGAGGGCGCCGTGACGGAGAATTGCGGGTTCGAAGAGGTAATCGGGTCAATTCTCAAATCGGCCTTCCCGGAGTTGCAAACATTCGCGGTCTGGAGAGAACTGCTGCCCACGCAGGTGTCCGGAAACACCACCGGTCCGGGCACTTGAATCTGCGGCGTGCAGCACAGAATGGCGGAAGAAAAATATAAATCGATGTTGCCGGTGGCGGGCGTTCCCGGTGGCGGCGTGGCCGAAGCCCAGATGGAATACAGCCTGCCGGCCGCGCAGGCATTCCCGTTATAATCTCCATACTTCGGTGCGCCTCCACCCAGTTGGCAGGTCTCGACACCACCGGGAGGATTGACCGGACACACGGCGGCGGCATTCAGGTTGCACGCCTGAAGCGAATCGGTGGCGATATTGGGAGTATGGCGGCATTGGCCCGCGAGTTGCGGTTGCGGGCACGCCAAGGAATCGTTGGAAGCGCGGGATCCGGCGGGCCAACTCTTGTTGCTCCCCGTAGGTTTGCCCGCGTTGCACTGCGCGTCCGCCGACCCGGGCGCATTGATTTGCACCTCCCCTCCCGGCACCAGGTTGTTCGCACTGTCGACCAGGGCGCTCCCCGCGTAGTAATCGGTCAGGTCGATATTGGTCCCGGTGGCCGCCCGCCGGTCGTACCAGGAAGCGTGCGCCACGCCGCCCACGGCACAGATCCACGGCATGAAGCGGCGCGCAGTGACGGCTGCGCTCACCGTCACCACGCGAGTGTTGGGCCAGTTGAACCCGGCGTCCACCGAATCGCGGATCACCACGTTCTCATTGGTCGCCGACGTGGTTTGGGCATAGGCGACGAAGACATGATTCGCGTTGGTGTCGTCCACCGCCACCATGTGACTGTGCAGGCGGTTGGCGCCGCCATTGCAGCGGTCCAGACCAGGCATGGGACAGGTGACGTAAGTGTCGCTGGCCCCGGTCACGACGACTCGCGGGTACCCGCCCTGCTGCCCGAATCCAGCCTGGCAGGACGCAAACCGGTTGATTTCGACGTTGTTGCCATTCTGGGCTACGACATATACGAAGCCGTCCTGCCCCACCGTGATCCTGGGAAAATCGCCGTTTGAAAACTGCGGGCCGCCGAAGTTCTGCCCGCTATCGGTAGAGCACGAAACCCCGTAGCGCCCCGCGCCTTGCCGCCACGCGAAGTAAACCTGGTCTCCGCCCGCGGTGGCCGCGTTAAAACGATCCGCGGCGATATGTTCCTGGTCGGGGAACGGAGCCGGAGGAGTCCCGCGCGCAAATCCACACTGGTTGAGGCCGGCGGTCGGGCAGGTGAAGGCATTCGCGCGAAAGGCGAAAGTCCGGCCCCCATCCTGGGAGAAGTTCAAAGCCGAGGAGGTCTGGTTGATGGTGCCCTCGTAGAAGTTGCCGCTTCTTCCGAATGCCAGCGACGCATCGCCATCGTCGGTTGTGAAATTGCCGTTGAACGGGAACGTTTGTCCACCGTCGTTGGACGTGCGGAACTGGCTCTGCTGCGAGATGACGATGTTCTGTCCGTTGGTCGAGACGGCGATCTCCACTTCGCTCGCAATCCCTCCCAGGATTACCCGCTGCGCCAGGCCTGGTTCCAGAATCGGAGTGGAGGGCGGCGCGGCGCCCGCTCCGCCTGCTCCTCCCGCTGCCGCTCCGCCCGCCGCGGCGCTCGCGGATGCCCGCGCCAGGCTGGCGGCGCGCAGATTCTGCCGGGGCGGCGCGGGCTTCACTTTGGACGGGGGAGGAGTGGCGGGCCGGATTCGCGGCGCCGCACGCAACGCGCGTAGATCCCGCGTCGTCTGCGGCGTGCTTCCGCTGGTGCGGAACAGCAACCCGGCTCCGATCGCCCGCACCTGGTCTTCCACGGAGCGCGGTGTGTCGAGCGGCATTCTCGCATCCGCCCGCACGATCAGGTTGCCCGCCGCAATGGCCGTGGTGATGCTCACCACCCGCTCTTCCGGGTGCGGTTGGTCGTCATTGGCCGGTTGCTCCTTCACGACCACGGCGCGACGCTGCAGCGCCGGCCAGCCGCCGATGGCAAGAAAGGTCGTGGGAACGTTGCGTTCGGAGGCGATCTCCCGTAGGCGCCGGACCGCATCATCGTGCGTCAACCGGTTTTCGGTGGTGACATAGATCTGCGCCGTTCGATCCAGCGCGCGGCCCGCCAGCGCCTGAACGGTTGGAGCCCTCACAAGCCAGACAGAATTCGCATCCTGGGTAGCCGACCAGTCGGCCGGGTGCCGCACGGTGAAGCCGAGCCGGTCGACGGCAATCTGCCGGCTAAGGTTGCGTTGCGGTGCCGGTTGAGCCGCCGCCAATCCCGCGACAGCACCGAAAACCGCAGTCCGAAGGAGCCCAGAGCTGAGTTGCATGGTTTGGCAAGGCTATCACAAGGCTGTCCGCCAAGTTCGTAATGATTCGTACATCGGCGGGGCGGGGCGGCCGGGCCTGACCTGCGCCGGTACTCCCGACCGGGGGGTTGCGAAGCCGCGTCAGGCCGTAGAGCGCGAGCGCATTCGTGTCGTGCTGCCGGCAATGCCGGTGCCTACCGTGACGCTCGAACTGGCCTAGCGTCCCAGCCGCTGAACCCGGTACTGTAGAAATCGGCAACACCATAGTACCCTTTCAGGTCCCTAACTATGCAATTGCATTGACTTGACGGACCGCCGCGGCGCAAGATTGTATTTCGGATCGATTAACCCTGTAATTTTGGATCGTTTCGGACCTTGAATCGGAGGACACAAGCGTGAAAGAAGTTATTCGCAGAGTAGCGATTGCCATAGCTGTAGTTTGCCTGACGGCGAGCATGGGGTTCGCGGGCACGGTGGCGATCATTAACGGTTCCAGCACCACCAGCGAACCCGGTACTACCTCACTGATTACCAACAATCTAGTGACCCTGGAAGCAGCCGTGGGGAACGCCACCACGGTGCTGGATACGATTCCAGTCAGCCTGGCCGGTTTTGCCCAAGTCTGGGATATCCGGTTCTTCAACGCTGCCGCGCTGACGGCTGCAGACCAAGCTCAGTACGCAGCCTTCCTGGTGGGTGGCGGCAACATGTTTGTCATGGGCGAAAACTCCGGCTTTGCCACGAGAAACAACTCGGTGCTGGCGTTGATCAACCTGCTCGGCGGAGGCAGCCTGAACTTCCTGGACACTACCGGCTTGGGCGAGGATACGCAGACGGTCAACTCGCCGTTCACGGGTCCGAATCCGGTCGCGTCTCTTACTTACCTGGCGTCGGGCGGCTTCAACGGGCCCGGCACCGGGCAGTTCATCACTCAATTCAGCCCGACCGCCGGCAGCGGCATCGCTTTCGGTCCGGGCACGCTGTCCGGCGCTCCGCTGGGCACGCTAACCACGATTTTCGATGTGAACTTCATGCAGGGTGATGTGGGCACGGACTCCCAGAACCTGACGAAGAACCTGGTCGGCTTCGTGAACAACCCGACCGGCGTGCCGGAACCGGCATCCATGCTTCTGTTGGGAACGGGCCTGGTAGCGTTGGCCTCCTTCGGCCGGCGCCTCCGCAAACGGGCCTGACAGGACAAGGCAAGGCTTCTTGAAGGGCGGGCCTTCCGGCCCGCCCCCGTACGCGGTCCATTCCCGGCATTGTTCTCCTCGACACGCTGCCTCCCCATTTGCTAAGATATAAGACGAATTAATGGTGGTACTGCTGCCCGATATCCTCTTGTCCTTGTCACCGGTACCCTATATCCAACAACCCCTCAGAGGAGCAGCGTAGAGCATCTATGGCTTCCAACATTTTTTCCCAGGGCGCTCAGGTCGAACACCAGAAATTTGGCCTGGGAACCGTTCTGTCGAGCAGCGAAGAACGCATCGTGATCAAGTTCGACGACCACGGCGAGAAGAAGTTCGTCACCACCATGGTGATGGGCAGTTTGAAGAAAAGCGACCGGCAGCCGCCCGCCGAGAAGAAGGGCTCCCGCAAGAAGAAGGTCATCACGCCGGCCGCCGTATAACAGCACCCAATCGAGGAATATTCGTTGAACGCACGCCAAAAACGACTGTTTGAAGAGGCTCGCAAGCGAAATCCGAACCTCAAGATCCCCACCGAAATCAAACCCGCCACGGAGTGGACGGAAGACGATCTCGCGCTCATCAAGCAGGGGGTGGGCGATAAGAGCACCCGGCCAAATCAGTCCTCCGAGTCGGGCGAGTCCGGCGGAGAATCTCCTACCGGCGAGCAGACCGGCTCGGTGGTGACTTACTTCGAAGCGAAAGGCTTCGGCTTTCTGCGGCCGGACGACGGTGGACGAGACATCTTCTTCCACGTCTCGCGGCTGGCGGAGGGCCTGGCGACCGATCTGCGGCCCGGCACCAAGGTGGTCTACGAGCTGGGCATGGACCGGACCGGGAAAATGGCGGCGAGCAGTATCCGCATTCCTCCCCCGGCGCAATAAAGAGAAGGGCCGGCGGGCCCGGAGGGCGCCCGGCGCCCGGCCCGGCCTACCCCACTCGCCATAACCGGATATAATAAGGGGACTCGAAACCATCCCCCGCGCGATTCGCCAGGCGGGGCGGTTCTATTCTCATGTTCGACAACCTGTCGGAAAAGCTGCAACGGGTTTTCAAAAACCTGCGCGGCGAAGGTAAACTTTCGGCCGAAAACATGGAGGGCGCCCTCCGCGAAATCCGCATGGCGCTGCTCGAGGCCGACGTCAACTTCCGCGTGGTCAAGCAGCTCATCGAGAACATCAAGCTGAAAGCCATGGGCGAAGAGGTGCTCACCGCCCTTTCCCCGTCGCAACAGGTGATCAAGATCGTCCACGAGGAGCTGGTCAAGATCCTGGGCAGCCACGAGTCGAAGCTGCGGTTTGCCAACGAGCCGCCCAGCGTGTTTCTGATCGTCGGCCTGCAAGGCTCGGGCAAGACCACCTCCACGGGCAAACTGGCGCGCTGGCTGGGGAAGAACGGGCATCGCCCGATGATGGTTTCGGTGGACGTCTACCGGCCGGCGGCGCGCGAGCAGCTCAGAGTGATCGCGGCCGAACTGAAGGAGGCGATCTACGAGGGCGCGGGCGGGGAGAAGGATCCGCTGGAACTGGCCAAGGGGGCGCGCCGCGAGAGCGCCAACAGCGGCCGCGACGTGCTGCTGGTGGATACCGCGGGCCGCCTGCATATCGACGACGAGCTGATGAGCGAGCTGCAGCAACTGAAGGAGCAACTCAAGCCCGTCGAGATCCTGTTCGTGGCCGACGCCATGACCGGGCAGGACGCGGTGAAATCGGCCGACGAGTTCCACAAACGGCTGGGCATCACCGGCGTGATCCTGACCAAGATGGATGGCGATGCGCGCGGCGGCGCGGCCCTCTCCATCCGCCACGTGACCGGGCAGCCGCTGAAGTTCGTGGGCATCGGCGAAAAGTTCGATGCGCTCGAGGCGTTTCATCCCGACCGCGCGGCCAACCGCATCCTGGGCATGGGCGACATCCTCTCCTTCATCGAGAAGGCGGAGCAGGCCATCGACAAGAAACAGGCCGTGGAGATGCAGCGCAAGCTCATCACCAACGATTTCACACTGGAGGATTTCCGCGACCAGTTGCGCCAGATCCGCAAGCTGGGCCCGCTCGGCTCCCTGCTCGACATGATGCCCAAGGTGGGCATTCTCAAGGATCTGAAAGATGTCAAAGTGGACGACGGGGAGATCAACCGGGTGGTGGCGATCATCGATTCGATGACCCCCCACGAACGCGACAACCACATGATCATTAACGGCAGCCGCCGCCGGCGCATTGCCAAGGGGAGCGGCACGTCCGTGCAGGAAGTGAACCAGTTATTGAAGCAGTATGCCCAGGCCAGGAAGGTAATGAAGAGTTTTTCGGGCGGCTTCCTGGGAAAGAAGTTTGGCAAGATGAAGATGCCCCCCGGTTTCCCGTTTGGAGACATGCCGGGACGTTGAGTTTAGAATCCTTTTGCTGGAGTAGCGATGCTGATGATTCGTCTGGCGCGTTTTGGCGCCAAAAAGAAGCCGTTTTACCGCGTAGTGGTGATTGAGAAAGAGCGCGCCCGCAATGGCCGCAACCTGGAAGTGGTGGGACATTACAATCCGCTTTCCAAACCGGCGCAGGTGCTGCTGAAGCACGATCGGCTGGAGTTCTGGGCGAAGAATGGAGCACAGATGTCGGAGACCGTCAAGCGGCTGGTGGCGAAGAATCCCGCCGCGCCGGCCCCCCAACCAGCCGCATAATTGCACTTAACTGTAAGGAACAGAACGGCTACGGAGCTGGCGCGCGGATTTCGTGTCATCTCGCGGGCACGCTTCAGGTACCATGAAACTGGTAGGAGGCCGGGTGGATGAAACAGCTGATCGTGGACATCGCGAAAGCTCTGGTTGACATCCCGGAAGAGGTTTCGGTCCGAGAGGTGAGCGGGGAACAGGTCACCGTTTTGGAGCTGAAGGTCGCACCCAGCGACCTGGGAAAGGTGATCGGAAAGCAGGGCCGCACCGCGCGCTCGATCCGAACGATCCTGGGGGCGGCCGGCATGAAACTGAACCGGCGCTTCACGCTGGAAATCCTGGAGTGAGCTCGCCCGAGACCGGGTGGGTCGCCATTGCGCTCGTGGGCAAGACGCGGGGCAACCGGGGAGAAGTCACGGCGCTGGCGCTCAGCACCAAACCCGAACGCTACCAGGCGCTCGGGGAGGTATATCTGTTCGGCGGGCGCGCCGAGGCGTCGGGTCAGCCGTTCGCCGTGGAATCGGTCTGGTTTCATGACGCCACCCTCATTTTCAAGTTCCGCGGGGTAGATACGATTTCCGATGCCGAGGGTCTGGCCGGGGCGGAAATGCGCGTGCCGGTGAGCCAGCGCGCGGCGCTGGATGCCGGCGAGTTCTTCCAATCCGACCTGATCGGCTGCGACGTAGTGGACCGCCGCACCGGCGAATCGTTGGGACACGTTTCCGCCTGGCAGGATGGCGGCGGAGCGGGATTGCTGGTGGTGGACAATGGTCTGCTGATTCCGTTCGCGCGGGCCATCTGCGTGGAAATCGATCCGGCGGCGAAACGGATCGCCGTGGAGCTGCCGGAAGGCCTGAAGGATTTGAACCGGCCGTGATCTTTCACGTGCTCACCATCTTCCCGGAATTCTTCGCCGGTCCGTTCGCGCACGGGGTGGTCAAGCGCGCCGCCGATGCCGGTCATTTGGAGATTCACATTCATAACCTGCGCGACTGGACCAGCGACCGGCACAAGACGGTGGACGACCGCCCGTTTGGCGGCGGGGAAGGCATGGTGCTCAAGCCGGAGCCGATTTTTCTCGCCGTGGAGTCGATCTGGCCGGAGCGGAAGCCGGACCATAAAGTAGTCCTGCTATCGGCCCAGGGCCGCCTGTTCGACCAGGCCATGGCCAACGGCCTGAGCCGCGAATCGGCCCTGCTGTTGATCTGCGGCCGCTACGAAGGCGTGGATGAGCGCGTGGCGGCGCACCTGGTGGATGACGAAATCTCGATCGGCAATTACGTATTGAGCGGCGGCGAACTGGCCGCGGCGGTGGTCCTCGATGCGGTAGCCCGCTTGCTGCCCGGCGTGCTGGGGAATGAATGCTCGGCGGCCTTCGAGTCGTTTCAAGATACCGGCCATGGAGAGGGCTTGCTGGATTGCCCGCACTGGACGCGCCCCGCGGAATTCCGCGGCTGGAAAGCGCCGGAGGTGCTGCTGAACGGCAACCACGAAGAGATCCGGCGTTTCCGAAAGCAGTCCGCGCGGGAGAAGACCATGAGGTTCCGTCCCGACTTAGTGGGGTAGGCCTCCCGGCCTGCCCTTTTCAAAAACCTGGGGCAGGCCAGGAGGCCTACCCCACTTCGTATAAGATAGAAGTTCAAGGAAAATTTCCATGCAGAACGCATTGATGGCGAAATTCATTAGCAAGAACAAGCGGACCGATGTTCCCACCTTTCGGCCGGGAGACACGATCCGCGTCCACGTGAAGATCAAGGAAGGCGACAAGGAGCGGTTGCAAGCGTTTGAGGGCACGGTCATCGCCCGCAACAATACCGGCTTGGGCGAGAGCATCACGGTGCGCAAGGTCAGCTTCGGGCAGGGGGTGGAGCGCATCTTCCCGGTGCATGCCAAGGTGATCGACCACATCGACGTGGTGCGCACCGGCCGGGTGCGGCGCGCCAAGCTCTATTACCTGCGCGGCTTGAAGGGCAAGGCGGCCCGCCTCCGAGAGCGCGAGTAGATCGCCGATTTCCCATGCGACCCGAGGCCGCGGGTGGCGAATTCCGGTGCGAAGCAACGCTGGAGCGAGAGTTGCGGGCGCGCGGGTTCGCGTTGGTTGCCGGCGTGGATGAGGTGGGCCGGGGCGCGCTGTTCGGCCCGGTGGTGGCCGGCGCCGTGATCCTTGCGCCCGATCGCCCGGTGCGCGGATTGAACGATAGCAAGTTGCTCGAACCGGAGCGCCGCGAGGTGCTGGCCGGGCGCATTCGCGAGCGCGCCGTGGCCTGGGCCATCGCGGCGGTGGATGCGGCCACCATCGACCGCATCAACATCTACCAGGCATCGCGGGTGGCCATGCGCCTGGCGGTGAGCCGCCTGCGGCCCGCGCCGGACTTCCTGTTGATCGACGCCGTGCCGCTCGATGTGCCGCTTCCCCAGCGCCCGCTCATCAAGGGCGACGCGCGCTGTCACGCCATCGCCGCCGCTTCCATCGTCGCCAAAGTTTACCGCGACCGGTGCATGCGCGCCTGGGACGAAATCTTCCCGGAATACGGGCTGGCGCTGCACAAAGGCTACGCCACGCCGGAGCACCGCGCCGCCATCGCGAAGTTCGGCCTGACGCCACTGCACCGCCTGAGCTTCGCTCCGGTGCGCGCGCACTGCCTCTTCCCCATCGATTACACTGCGCAAATGGACCTGTTCGACACGGCAGGGGCGGCATGACGCCGGCCGAATTTGGCGGACCGCCCGGCGCCGCGCCTCCCGCGGGAGTGGACAGCTCTGGAGCCGTGCCCGTCGAGCGTCGGAAATACACCTGGTTTCACAGGACGGTTGCGGTCCTGTTCGTGGCCTTCTGCCTCATGATGGGACTCTTTCTGGTGATCTTCCCGTGGACCGAGTATTGGGACGGCAACTACTTCGTGGCGCTGGCGCCCTGGCGCTCCTACTGGCAGAACATGTACGTGCGCGGCGCCATCAGCGGCCTGGGAGTGGTGAACCTGTACATCTCGCTGGTGGAAGTTTTCCGGTTGCGGCGTTTCGCCGGGCGATAGGAGGGGGAGCGACCATGCGCCTGGCGATTCTCGCTGTGTCGATTCCCGTTCTGCTTCTGGCTGCCGATACTCCGGAGCCCGGCGCCCTGCTGACCCGGGCCGTCGAGGCGATCCGGCGGGACGCCGGGAATATGCCTCGTTTCACTTGTAGCTTGACGGTAAACCGTTCCCTGTTTTTGCCGGCCAGGCCGGTGGCCCAGCCCGAAGATTTGCTGGAGGCGGGAAGCGGGCGCCGCCTGGCCTGGACGGACAAGCTCCGTCTGGAGATCGCGGTGTCGCACGGAAGGGAGCTGTTTTCCTGGCCCGGCGAATCGGCGTTCCACTCCGCATCGCTGGAGGAGATGGTGCCCAGCGGGGCCACCGCCAGCGGGGAGTTCGGACCATTTGAAATCGGCGTCTTCCTTTCGGATGCGGACCCGCTTTCGTTTCGTTACATGGGTACGAGCTCGACAGCGGGCAAGCAAGCCGCCGAATACAGCTACCGCGTTCCCGTTGCCACGAGTCACTACTTCATCCGCACCGATGAGGGCTCTGCGCCGGCCGGTTACGAGGGCCATTTCTGGATCGATCCCGACTCCGCGGAACTGCGGCGGCTTTCCGTCGCAGTGAGCCACGCTCCGGAAGGAAGCCACCTGCGCAGGGCGGTGCTGTCGATCGATTATGAGCGAAGGCAGATTGGCGGCGCCAACGGACTGCTTCCCTCGGGCTCCACCTTGCGGATTCTGCTGGAATCCGGCGCGCTGGCGATAAACCGCAGCGCGTACGGCGGCTGCCGTCAATACCTGGCGGAATCCACGGTGCGATTCGAGGGTGATCCTCCGGTGCCGGCGGCACGGCAAGCCGGGCGGGGCGAGACCGCGCCAGCCGCCGTGCGCGCGGGCCTCAAGATCGAGACTGTGTTGACCACACCCATCGACTCCGAGACGACGTTTACGGGCGACGCCATTGAGGCACGCGTGGCGCGGAACGTCAAGGAAGCGGGCGGTCGAATCGAAACCCGAGGACCACGAAAACCGCGGATACAGGAGGCTGGCGCCGCCCAGAGTGAAGGACGAGGAGACCCCGTTGCTGCCCGGCGAGCGCCGCGCGAACGTGATTACGAGGTTTTACTTTGACCGCACGCACCTGCGCCTGAACAAGGGAACCGTCTTCGCATGGGAGACACAGTAAGAGAGTTGGGGTTAGCATAAAGGAGGAGTGTGCCATGCGGCTGGCGATTCTTGCGCTGTCGATTCCCGTTCTTTCCACTGCGGCGGACATTCCGCAGGGCAGCCATGTGCTGCTGAAGCTGGTGAATTCCGTCAGCACGCGCACCGCCCGCGAAGGCGATTACGTGTACATGACCACCGCCACACCGATTGTGGCCAACGGCGCGACCGTGGTTCCGGTAGGCAGTTACGTGCAAGGGGTGGTGGCGCACGCGCAGCGGAGCGGCCGCGTGAGCGGAAAGGCGGAGCTGGCGATTCGCATTGAA
>JADGNR010000465.1 GCA_017883415.1 Bryobacteraceae bacterium
CACTTGCGGAAGATGCCGCGCTAGCCGGCGCGCCCCTCCCCGGTGCCACCTCCCCAGCGCCACCCTCCCCAGCGCCACCTCCCCAGCGCCTCCCTCCCCGGCGCGCCCTCCCCGGCGCCACCCTCCCCCGCGCCACCCTCCCCGGCGCGCCCCTCCCCGCCGGCGCCACTTTCCTTCCGGTCCGGTTTCTGATACGTTCATATCCGACTGGGTGGGCCCGCCTGCGGGTCCCGGGATGCGCACACCAATGAAACGCAAAATCGCTCTCCACATCAATGCCAAGCCCTATACCGACGAAGTCGAGCCCCGGCTCCTTCTCGTCCACTATCTGCGCGAGGTGGCGGGCCTCACCGGCCCGCACATCGGCTGCGAAACGTCCATCTGCGGCGCCTGCACCGTCATGCTCGACGGCAAGGCCGTCAAATCCTGCACCATGTTCGCCGTGCAGGCCGACGGGCGCCACCTGACCACCATCGAAGGGCTGGCCTCCAACGGCAAGCTCGATGCCATGCAGGAGGCCTTCTGGAACGAGCACGCGCTGCAGTGCGGCTTCTGCACCCCGGGAATGATCCTCAGCGCCAAACAACTGCTGGCCGATAATCCCCATCCCACCGATGCCGAGATCCGCCATGGCCTGGAGGGCAACCTGTGCCGGTGCACCGGATACCAGCACATCGTCAACGCCGTGCGGACGGCCGCGGGAAAGGCGGAGGCATAGCGCATGGCCACCACCACCTTCAAGCCGCAAACCCTGGTCGGCAAGAGCATCCGCCGCCGCGAGGACCCGCGCCTCATCACCGGCACGGCCGTCTACGTGGACGATCTCAAGATGCCCGGCATGCACCATGCCTGCGTTGTGCGCAGCCCGCATGGCGCGGCGAAAATCAGGAGCATCGACGCCAAAGCCGCGCTGGAGCGGCCCGGCGTCACCGCCGTCTTCACCGGCCTGGACGTCAAACACCTCGGCCCCGTGCCCTGCGCCGCCTCGCTGCCCGGCCTGCGCGTGCCGCACCACCATCTGCTGGCGCAGGATCGCGTCTACTACGTGGGCCATCCCGTGGCCGTGGTGGTGGCCACCGATCGCTACCTGGCGGCCGATGCCGCCGAATTGGTTGAGGTGGACTACGAACCGCTCCCCGCCGTAGCCGATCCCGAGAAGGCGCTCGCCGCCGGCGCACCCGCCGTCCACCCCCAGTGGCCCGACAACATCTCCTTCACCTTCCATCAGGAGGGCGGCGATACGGAAGCGGCGTTTCGCGATGCCGAGGTGGTGGTGAAGCAGCGCATCACCAGCCAGCGCCTGATCCCCACTTCGCTCGAAACGCGCGGCGTGGTGGCCGAGTGGCGCCCCGGCGAAAGGTCGCTCACCCTGTATTCCTCCACCCAGATCCCCCACCTGATGCGCACCCTGGTGGCGGGGATTCTGGGCATGCCGGAAAATCACCTGCGCGTGATCACGCCCGAAGTCGGCGGCGGATTCGGGTGCAAGCTCAACGTCTACGCCGAAGAGGCGCTCATGGCCTTCGTCGCCATGCGCATCAACCACCCCGTGAAGTGGATCGAATCCCGCCGCGAAAACTTTCAGGCCACCACCCACGGCCGCGGGCACGTGGACTATTTCGAGCTGGCCGCCAAACGCGATGGCACCATGCTGGGCCTCAAGCTGAAGCTTATCCAGGACCTCGGCGCTTACCTGCAACTCCTCACCCCCGCCATCCCCACGCTCTCCGTGCTCATGATGCCCGGCCTGTACCGCTTCGCCAACATCTCCGCCGATATCGTCGGCGTGTTCACCAATTGCGTCCCCACCGATGCCTATCGCGGCGCCGGCCGGCCCGAGGCCACGCACGGCATCGAACGCATGGTGGATATTCTCGCGGCCGAGTTGAAGATGGACCCCGCCGAGATCCGCTTGAAGAATTTCGTGCCGTCGAACGCGTTTCCCTACGCCACCGCCACCGGTCTGAGCTATGACAGCGGCAACTACGCCGCGCCGCTCAAACAAGCCCTCGACGCGGTCGAGTACCCCAAGGCGCGGGAAGAGCAGAAGCAGGCGCGCGCCGCCGGCAAGCTGATGGGCATTGGCATTTCCACCTACGGCGAGATCTGCGCCATCGGCCCTTCGCCCGCCACGCCGGCCGGCGGCTGGGAAAGCGCCACGGTCAAGATTGAGCCTACCGGCAAAGTCACCGTGATGACCGGCGCCTCGCCCCACGGCCAGGGCGAGGAGACCACCTTCGCGCAGATCGCCGCCGACGAATTGGGCGTCGATATCGACGACGTGCTGGTGGTGCACGGCGACACCGCCGTGGTGCAGTACGGCATTGGCACCTTCGGCAGCCGCGGCACCGCCATCGGCGGCACGGCGCTCTATTACGCGCTCCAGGACCTCAAGGCCAAGGTGAAGAAGTTCGGCGCCATGCTGCTGGGAACCGAAAAAGCCACCCTCTCCGGCGGTGCGTGCACCGATGAGAGCAGCGGCAAATCGGTCTCCTTCGCCGAGATCGCCGGCGCCGCCTACCGCGCCCACAAACTGCCGCCCGATACCGAGCCCGGACTCGTCGCTACCCGCTTCTGGGAGCCGCCCAATTTCACCTTCCCCTTCGGCGCCCACATCGTCGTTTCGGAAGTGGATCGCGACACCGGCGCCATCCAGATCCGCCGCTACATCGCCGTGGACGATTGCGGCAAGATCATCAATCCGCTGATCGTCGCCGGACAGGTGCACGGCGGCGTGGCGCAGGGGCTCGGCCAGGCGCTGTGGGAGCAGGCGGTCTACGACGACAACGGCCAACTGCTCTCGGGCGAGCTGACCGACTACGCCATTCCCCGGGCGCACCTGATGCCCTGGATCGAAAGCAGCCACACGGAGACGCCCTCGCCGGTGAACCCGCTGGGCGTGAAGGGCGTGGGCGAAGCGGGCACTATCGGCTGCTCGCCCGCGGTGGTGAACTCGGTGGTGGACGCTCTGGCGCCCTTCGGAGTGCGGCACATCGATATGCCGCTCACGCCCGAGAAAATCTGGAACGCCATCCGGCAAGGAGGCCGCGCATGATTCCGCAGGCATTCGATTATTCTTCCCCGCGCTCGCTGCACGAAGCGCTGGTGCTGCTCGAAACGGGCGAGCACAAAGTGCTGGCCGGCGGCATGAGCCTGATCCCCATGATGAAGCTGCGCCTGGCTACGCCCGGCCGCGTGGTGGACCTCAGCCGCGTGCCCGACCTCAACCGCATCTCCGAATCGGGCGGCGTGGTGCGCATCGGCGCCATGGCCACCCATCGCGAAATCGAAACTTCGCCGGTGGCGCGCGCGCACTGCCCCCTGCTGGCCGAGACGGCGAGCCGCATCGGCGACGTCCAGGTGCGCAATATGGGCACCATCGGCGGCAGCATCGCGCATGCCGATCCGGCGGCCGACTATCCCGCCGCGCTGGTCGCCCTGGAAGCCCGCGTGCGCGTGGTCTCGGCGCATTCCGACCGCACCCTCGAGGCCGCGGAGTTTTTCCTGGACCCGTTCACCACCGCGCTCGCTCCCGGCGAGATCGTGCTCGAACTGGAGGTGCCGGCGGAGGACTCGAGCGAGGGGTACCGCTACGAGAAGGTGGCGAACCCCGCCTCCGGCTTCGCCGTGGTAGGAGTCGCCGTTCGCGTGAAGAAGAACGGCGGGCGGATTTCGCTCGCCCGCATCGGCGTCACCGGCATGGGGCCGCGCGCCTTCCGCGACCGGGCGGCCGAAAAACTTCTCGAAGAGGGCGCCGATGCCGCCCGCGCCGCCGCCGCCGTGGGAGCGGGCCAGGAGGCTAACGCCGATCTCTACGCCTCCGCCGAGTACCGCCGCCACCTGGCCGCCGTCCATGCCGCGCGCGCGCTCGCCGTGGCGCTGTCGAGGGCGTCGTGAAGATCGCCGGAGCGCACCTGCTCCCTCTGCCGCGCGAGCGGTCGTTCGCCCTCCTGCAAGACCCCGCGGTGCTGGCCCGGTGCATGCCCGGATGCGAAGCCCTGGAGCCCACCGGCGACGGCGAGTACCGCATGAAGATGAAGATGGTGCTGGCCAGCATGTCCGGGTTGTTCGACGGCCGCGTGAAGGTGGCCGACTCCCACCCGCCCGACAGCTTCCGCCTGACGGTCGAGGGCACAGGAAAAATCGGCTTCATGAAAGGCGAAGGCGTGCTCACGCTGGCGGCCCTCGACGGCGGATCGAGCGTGCAGTTCGACGGTGAGGTGCACGTAGGC
>JADGNR010000022.1 GCA_017883415.1 Bryobacteraceae bacterium
ACCTTCACCCACCTGCCCGAGGCTGGCGCGGAGGTCCGCCTGCGCATCCATACCCACGTGCGCGAAGATGCGCTCGCGCTCTACGGCTTTCTCACGCAGGACGAAAAGGCGCTCTTCGAGAGGCTCATCGGAGTGAGCGGCATCGGGCCGACGCTGGCGGTGAAGATCCTCTCCGGGCTGGCCGCGCCGGAGCTGATCAACTCCATTCGGCGCGGCGAGGTCGAGAAGCTGGTGCGCATTCCCGGAGTCGGTAAGAAGACCGCCGAGCGCATGGTGCTGGAGTTGCGCGACAAGCTGCCTGCGGCGGCCGGCGCGGAAGCCGAAACGCCCTCGGCGGCATCGCTCTCGCCTATCGATCAGGATGTGCTTTCGGCCTTGCTCAACCTGGGCTGCGCGCGCGCGCCGGCCGAAGCCGCGGTGCGCAAAGCCAAGGCCGCGGGCGCGGCCAACGAGTTCGAACCGCTCTTCCGCCGCGCCCTGGAACTGGTACGGTAAGCTGGTAGCACATGCCCGACCGGCAACTGATTTCCGGGGACCGCCAGGCCGAGGACGTGCAATTCGAAGCGGGCCTGCGCCCGCGCCGCCTGGCCGATTTCACCGGGCAGAGCAAGCTCAAAGAGAACCTCTCCATCGCCATCGAGGCCGCCGTCAAACGCGGCGAAGCCATGGATCACGTGCTGCTCTACGGCCCGCCCGGGTTGGGCAAGACCACGCTGGCCTCCATCATCGCCGAGGAATTGAAGGTGCAGTTCACCGCCACTTCCGGCCCGGTGCTGCAGAAGAAGCTGGACCTCACCGGCATCCTCAGCGGCGTGCGGCTGCACCAGGTCTTTTTCATCGACGAAATCCACCGTCTGCTGCCCGACATGGAAGAGATTCTCTACTCGGCGCTGGAAGATTTTCGCCTCGACATCCTGGTCGGCGTGGGCCCGGGGGCGCGTACGCATTCGTTGCCCTTGCCCAAGTTCACGGCCATCGGCGCCACCACGCGGCAGGGCCTGATCAGCGCGCCACTGTTGGGCCGCTTCGGGCTGGTGCTGCGCCTCGACCCGTACACGGAGGACGAACTGAAGGCCATCGTGAACCGCTCGGCGCGCCTGCTGCACGTGGAGGTGGAAAGCGACGCCGCCGAAGAGATCGCGCGCCGCTGCCGCGGCACCCCGCGCATCGCCAACCGGCTACTGCGCCGCGTCCGCGACTACGCGCAAGTGCGCGCCGGCGGCGGCCGCGTCACCCAGCCAGTGGCCGAGACCGCGCTCAACCTGCTCGACGTGGACCGCCACGGCCTCGACGAGATCGACCAGAAGATCATGCGCACCATCCTGGAGAAGTACCGCGGCGGACCGGTGGGCGTCACCACCATCGCCGCCTCGATCTCCGAGGAGCCGGGGACCATCGAAGAAATGTACGAGCCGTACCTGATCCAGCTCGGCTTCCTCAGCCGCACGCCGCGCGGCCGCATGGCCACAGAGCTGGCCTTCGAGTATTTCCAGGTGAAGCGCAAACTGCGCAACGACGATCAGCCGGCTTTGTTCTAATGAAACTCGTTTACCTCGGCCTGGGCTCGAACGTGGGCGACCGCGAGCGGAACCTGCGCGCGGCCATCGAGCGGCTTCCGGCGCCCGGCCTGCGCATCCTCCGCGTCTCGCCGGTCTACGAAACCGAGCCGCTGGAATACACCGCGCAAGCCTGGTTCCTGAACCTGGTGGTGGAAGCCGAAACCGAACTGTTCCCAATGCAGCTCCTGGCGCGCGCCGGCCGCATCGAACGGGCGCTGGGCCGCGTCCGCGCCGTGCCCAAAGGGCCGCGGACCATCGACATCGATATCCTGCTCTACGGCCAGGCGGTGGTGCGCAGCGCCACGCTCGAAATTCCCCATCCGCGCATGGGGGAACGCCGCTTCGTGCTGGCGCCGCTGGCGGATCTCGCCCCCGCGCTACGCCACCCGGTTACCCATCTCGACGTACGCGCCATGCTCGCAGCCGCGCCGCGCCAGACCGTCCGGCTGCTACACTCGGAGTTTCCACGGTGCCCGACCTCTACGCAGCCCTGAAACGGTACTGGGGCTACGACTCCTTCCGCCCCATGCAGGAGCGGATTATCCAGAGCCTGTTGGCGGGAAGCGACGCCGCCGTGATCATGCCCACCGGCGGCGGCAAATCGCTGTGCTACCAGTTGCCGGCGCTGGTGCTGGGCCAGACCGTGGTGGTGATCTCGCCCTTGATCGCGCTCATGCAGGACCAGGTGGCGCAGTTGGGCGATATGGGGATTCCCGCGGCCGTCCTCAACAGTACGCAGCCGGCCGACGAACAGCGCGCCGTCATGCGCGCCGCCACCCAGGGCGCCTTCCGCCTGCTGTACCTTTCCCCCGAGCGGCTGGCGCGGCCCGACACCATCGCCTGGCTGGCACGCGTGCCGCTCGCGTTCTTCGCCATCGACGAGGCCCACTGCATCTCCGAATGGGGCCACGAATTCCGCCCCGAGTACCGCCAGCTCAGCTCGCTCCGCCAGCACTTCCCGGGCAAGCCCATCGCGGCCTTCACGGCCAGCGCCACCAAGCGCGTGCGGCACGACATCCTGGAGCAGCTCCGCCTGCACGAGCCGCACAAGTACATCGCCAGCTTCCACCGCGCCAACCTGCGCTACGTGACGCATCAGTGCGATAAGGAGGAGCATGCGCGCCTGCTGCCGGCGGCGCTGCGCTTCTATCAGGGCGAGAGCGTCATCGTCTACGCCCCCACCATCGCGCTGGTAGAGGGCACCGTGGATTCTCTGGCGGACCGGCACATCGCGGCCGTTCCCTATCACGGCCAGATGGAGACTGCCACCAGGCGCCGCAACCAGGAGCGGTGGATGAACGACGAAGTGCGCGTGCTGGTGGGAACCATCGCCTTCGGGCTGGGCATCAACAAGCCGGCCGTGCGCGCCGTGATCCACACCTCGCTACCCAAATCCATCGAGCAGTATTACCAGGAGGCGGGACGCGCGGGGCGGGACGGCCTGCCAGCGGACTGCGTGATGCTCTGGCAGCCGAAGGACGCGGGGCTGCTGGCTTACTTCATCGACCAACTGAAAGATCCCGACGAGAAGCAGCGCGCCTGGCAGCGCTATCACGCCGTGCGGCGGTTCGTCGAGAGCGAACAGTGCCGCCATTTACAGATCTGCAGCCATTTCGGCCAGACCCCCAAGTGGGCGCGCTGCGAAATGTGCGACGTGTGCGGCAGTGTCCCGGAGTGGCTCACCGCGGCGCCCGAACGGCTGCCCCGGAAAAAGAAGCGGAAGCCGAAGAGCGTGGTGCTGGAAAGGCCGCGCGAAGCGCCGAAGCCGCCGCCGATATCGCAGCCGCGGCCCGCGGCCCGCCCCGCTCCGCCCGCGGCCGGGAGCGCGCCCGGCGCCGAGCTCGTCGCCTTCTTCAAGGAATGGCGCCGCCGCACGGCCGAGCGCGCCGCGGTGCCCGCCTACGTAGTGCTCAGCGACGCCGCGCTCGAAGACCTGTGCCGCAAGCAGCCCTCGAATTTGCGCGAACTGCTGGCCGTCAACGGATTCGGCGAACGCAAGGCGGAATTGTACGGCAGCGAGATCTTCGCCGCCTTCGAAGCGTTCCGCCATGGCGCCCGCGCCGCCCCGCGCGAGGCGGCGCAGACCTCGCCGGCCGAAGAGACTCTAAGACTCCTGGCCGAGGGCAAAACCTTCGCGGAGATTGGCGAGTTGCGGGGCCGCCAGCCTGCCACCGTGGTCAATATGGTGGCCGATCTGGTCGAAAAGGGACGCCTTCCCTACCGCATGGAGTGGGTGGGAGAAGAGAACCACGGCCGGATCGAGGAAACCGTGCGCCGCCTCGGGTCGCAGTGGCTGAAGCCGTTGCGCGAAGCGCTCCCGCCGGAGATCACCTACGAGCAGATCCGCCTGGTGGTGGCGTTCGTCCGCAGCCAGACCCCAATTGCAGGTGTCCCGGCTGCTACTTGACACAACGAGGCTGCAAATTTCCCGTTCTCCGATCTCTGGCAGGCGTGGAAGGGGGCGGTGCTGATACGACGGCTCGTGTCCTGCCGATGACCGGGACCACACCACGAACGAAGCCCGTCGGCCAGATTTTATGGAGCCACCCGACGGGCTCGAGCCCGTCGCGATTCCTGCAAATCGTTCACCGGGCCACATCTGGAGTTGCGCGCTAACCCACTGGCTGCGCTTCTGGCGGCAAAGTAATCTGCTGTTGAAGTTCGGTGAGGAGCCACTCCGGAAGCTGCTTTTCGCAATCTTCCAGACGGACCGGCGCACTGACATGAAGCAAAACTGCATTAGTCATGAATTCGCGAAACGAGTCTTGGTAGTCTCCAGTTCGGTTCGGACGCCTGTGCAAGGCGCGCCCGGTTCGGGGATTGTAGCGCCGCAAACTGCAAGCTCCTTTATGGTTGGCGAACGCGAGGATGTAGTGACGGCGCTCGTCGTCTATCCAGTGATACCATCCCTTCCTGGGTCTTGGCCCAAGTTCCGGCCGTGGTTGGAGATTTACGGACTCTTGCGGTAACCATCCGTTCGTCTGACTCGGCGACGGGACACCGACTTGCGGACTGTCGCCAGCCTGGAGTTCGTAGAGTTGAATCCGCTTTTCGGCGATTTCTACGTCCAGCCTATCCCGGTCCCGGACTATGCCCTCCAAAATCAACCCGGCAACTGAACTGTCCTCCATGCCTTGGTCGCAAGGCATGTTGTGTTTGTATTGATAGTGCTTGTAGCTGAGATCGGACTCCATCGCCGCGATCTTTTTTCCAAGAAGATCGATCTCCATTTCAAGATGTTGTGTTGATGTCACCGTCTTACCTTCCTTTGTGATAATCAAACGCCGTGGAGGCGCAGCCTCCAGGATCACCCGATCACCTTCTTTCAGGCCGACTGGTTCCAAAACCGCCTGTGGCAAGCTCACCACCAGCGAACCGGCCACGACTCGGATCACTCCGACCCGCTCAAGGTCCCCCCGCAGTTTTTCGTGCTTATAATACTATGCTATGCTTAACATATGGAGAGAGGCATATATGTGCGGCAAGTCAAGGATTATGCCCGCGCCGAATACCTTGAACCGGCTCGGCGGCGGGGCGACGTAACCGTCAGAATCATCGCTGGCGACCTTCAAAAGGCGGTAGGACTACGCAATCGGATCGCCCTGGTCTGCCAGGCGTTAAGATCTCATAAGTTTCTCAAAGAGAACGACTTGATCCTGGAAAGTGGGATGGTCCACCATCCGGGACGAGCACCACGGTGATCTTTACCTACCGCTTGGCTGGGAAACCGGCGGAAACCGCACTTGAGGCAGCGGAATCTCCGCTTCTCGGACTCCTGGGTATCGGTCAGGAAGTGTTCCGGAGCCTGGGGGGAGGGGAGGAATTCATTCGCGGGGAGCGGGAACGGTTTTACGGACGGGGGAAAGAAGCTTGAGCCGTATCTACTGGGACACGATGCTGTTTGTGTACCTGATCGAGGGGCACCCGGTACACGCGGCCAGAGTGAAACAGATTCTGGCCGCGATGGGAACACGCCGCGACAAGCTCCTTACCAGCGTATTCACCATTGGCGAAATCCTCACCGGGCCGTACAAAACGGGCGCGCTGGAACTGGCTGCGCAAATCCGCCAGCGGCTGCGAGCCCCCCACGTGGAACTGCTGCCCTTCAGTGTAGAAACGGCCGAGCGATACGCGCGGATTCGCGCCGGCAACCGAGTGTCGCCCGCCGACGCCATCCACCTGGCGAGCGCGGCCGAGGTCGGAGCCGACCTATTTCTGACCAACGACCACCGGTTGGCCGGCCTGACCATTCAGGGGATAGACTTCATCGCCGGGATGGATGTGACGCTGTTCTGAGCCGCAGGTCAGATGAACATCTCTTCGTCCTGCGTCGCGTGGTCGACGGAGGATTTGCGCGACCCTTTGACCAGGGTGGACACGGCGGCGGAAATGCCGGCGGCGAGCCCGTTCACTTCCCGCACCGGCCGCATCACCGCGCTCTTCATGGCTTCGCTCACCTTCTCCACCTGCTCCACCGTGTTGGTGACCGATTGATCGATCTGCTCCAGGCGGTCGCGGGCACGGTCGCCGGCGTCATGCACGATTTCGCCGACCCGCTCCACCTGCCGGCGTCCCGACTGGACGATGGCCACCACCTCTTTGGAGACCTCGGCAATGCGCGGGCGGGCCTCCTCCAATATGTTGTTGGCGGAGGTCATCACCGTCCCCACGCGGTCCACCACCGGACCCATTCCCTCGAACACCGGGACGGCCTTCTCCATGGCCAGCCCGAATTTCTCCAGCGCCGGGCCGGCTTTCTCGATCACCGGCTGGAGCTTATCGATGACGGGCCGGGCGGCTTCCACAAACTGCGCGACCTTGGTCTGCGTGTTTCGCGAAACGCGGAAGAAGGCGACCACCACGCAGGCCTGCACCACGAACGCTATGGCGGCCAGCCCCACCGCCACCGTCACCACGATGCGAAATACGTCGTCAGGCATGCGCCAGACCCCTCCTCCGCGTCTGCCTCGGCACGTCGAGCGCGTACCGCCGGCGGCTAGCCAACCGTCTCGTGATAGGCCTGCTTGCCGGCATCCACAGCGTCGGCGAGGTGTTCTTTCTGCCGGCCCAGAGCTTCTTTGCCCTTATCGACCCATTGCGAGGCGGTCTGCTTCATCTCCGCGCTGCGCTGTTTCAAGAAATCGGTTCCCTCGCCTGCCTTGTCCTTGATCAAGTGGCGGGTCTCCTCGCCGGACTTCGGCGCGAACAGCATGCCGAGACCGACACCAACGCCTAATCCCAACAGGAAGCTTGAAAGTGCATTTTTGTCCATAGTATCCTCCTCGGCGAACGGCGCTCCCGAAGGAAAAACGGAAAGCCCTCAACGTCAGCCATTTCCAGTATACTCCGCAAGAGAGAATCACGATCATGCAGGAACGTAAGGTTCGTCCTCTCGACCGCGATCGACTGTGGGCATACGCACTGAAGGCCCTGGGGGGGCGGGCGCACTCCACCGGCGAGATCCGCGAGAAATTGCGCCGCCGCGCGGAGCGTGCGGGCGATATCGATGAAATCCTGGCGCGCCTGAAAGACGCCGGCTACCTGGACGACCGCCGCTACGCCGAAGCGTTCGCCGCCGCGCGCCTGACCGGCGAGAAATTTGGCCGCACGCGCGTGATCCAGGATCTGCGCCGCCACCGCGTGGCGCCCGCCCTGGCCGACCGCACGGTCCGCAAAGTATATGAGGAGGTCGACGAGGAAGCGCTCATCGAAGAATGGGTCCGCCGCAAATACCGCCTGGCGGCGCGCGAAGGACTCTTTCAGGAAGACAAGGACCTGGCCGCCGCCTATCGTCGCCTGCTGCGGGCCGGCTTCGCCAGCGGGCAGATCATCGGCGTGCTGAAGCGCTTCGCGCGCAACCCGGAACTGCTGGACAGCTTCGAGCCGCCCGAGGAAGCCCCGCAGGAGTAACGGGGCCAGGCGTATCCTAACTGGTGCCGATTCGAACAACTTCACCCGGTCTCAGGCTTTCGAGCGCCTTGAGCACATCTGGCAGCAGAGTCAGGAGGTCATCGAGGTTCGTCGTGCGAGCCCGAATAACCAGTAGCGAAATCGAGCGACCGCGCAGACTCTGCTGAGACGGCATATTCTGATCGACCGTGATCAGCGCCTCGAAGCCCGCTTGATCCGCCGCGGCCAGTAGCGCGCCGTTGGCCAGACCTGTGAGCCCTGCATACCGGCAGGTTTGGCACTCGTGATTCGTGAAGTGATGACGTAGTCCTTCGTCTATGCACTCGTCCAGGAGAAGGCGCATTTAATTAATGGCTGGCGAGCAAGGATTCCTTCGCTTCTTCTAACGCCTGCAAGGCCTGTTTCCGGGTGACAGTGGGGAACCCTTCCAGAAAGCGCTCCAAGCTGTGTCCGGCCTCAAGGTAGTCGAAGAGTGTGCGCACTAGAACTCGAGTGCCTCGAAAGGTCGGCGCACCGGACATAATGGCGGAATCGCGGACGATGACCGACTCCATTTTTCTATTGTGCCTCAAGACTGCGGTTCATGGGTACGCGTGGGTCCAGGCTGTCCGCCCAGCGGATTCCGCGCGAAGGCGTACTCCTCCACTACGCGGCCGCCGATCAGGTGCTCCTGGATGATGCGCTCCAGCACTTCGGGCGTCGCTGCGCAATACCAGACGCCCTCGGGGTACACCACCGCAATCGGGCCCTGCTCGCAGACGCGCAGGCAGTTGGCCTTGGTCCGGTATACGCGGTCGAGCAGGCCCAACTCGGCCAGGCGCTGCTTCAGGTAATCCCATGCTTCCAGGCCGGCCTCGGGCGGGCAGCATTTCGGCTTGCTCTGATCGCAGCACAGAAAAATGTGCCGCCGGATTTCCGGAATCTTCAGGTTCGCCGCGACTTGCACCAGCCGTGGGAGGTCCGCCATGGGCGCTACTCCGCCAGCGCCGCCGGATTGGTCAGCTCGCCGATCTCGGGGACGCAGATGGTCACCACATCGCCGGGCGCGAGCGCGGTGGCGGCGTCGGACGGCACGATAATGCCGGTACCGGTCATCAGCACCGTTCCGCACGGCACGGGATTCGCGCGCGTGAGGTACTCGATCAGCGTTTCCAGCCGCCGGTTGAGCTTGGAGGTCGAGATCCTACCCCAGAACAGCTCCTTGCCCTGGCGCGTGATGGTGCAGGTCATCTCGAGTTGGTATACGTCGGGCAACTCGCCGGCCGGGATCAGGACGGGCCCCAGCGCGCAGCAACCGTTGTAGATCTTCGATTGCGGCAGGTACAGGGCGTTTTCGCGTTCGATGTCCCAGGCGGAAACGTCGTTGGCCAGGGTGAAGCCCGCGATGCGGCCGCGGCTGCCCAACACCACCGCCAGTTCCGGCTCGGGCGCGGTAAAGAGGGAATCGGGGCGAATGCCGATGGCCTGCCCGGCGCCCACGCAGACGCGCGCCGTGCCCTTGAAGAAAATCTCCGGCCGCGGTGCGCGGTAGACGTGCGCGTACATTCCCTCGCGGGTGCCGTGCTCCGCATCGCGAAACGCGGCGCTGGTCTGGTAGGTGCAGCCGCAGCCCCACACCTCGGGCGGATGGATGGGCAGCAGCGGCGCCGCCTCTTCGGCACGGCGGCTGGCAAGCTGCGCGGCCAGTTCCGAGAGCGGCGTCTCCTCCCTTTCCGCGCGCCGTAGCAGGTCGAGCATGGTATGGCCCGGAATCGGCCGCGCCAGGCGAGGCGCCGACGGCGGCTCGTTTTCGAAAATGGCGGCGGTCGGCGCGCCATTCAGTTTGATTTGTCCCAGACGCATGACCATGCTCAGTATTTCAGATAGACAGTCTTATAGTCGCTGTAGAACTCCAGCGCCGCTTGCCCCTGCTCTTTGGGGCCGAAGCTGGATTCCTTGGAGCCGCCGAAGGGAAGCTGGTATTCCACCCCGGCGCTGGGCAGGTTGACGGTCAGCAGGCCTGCCTCGGCGCGGTAGACGAACTCGAAAACGCGGGACAAGCTGGAAGTCTGGATGGAAGAAGAAAGGCCGAACGGCGTGTGGTTGGCCATGCGCAGGGCGTCTTCAAAATCGCGGGCGCGCTGGATGGCGAGCACCGGCCCGAATATCTCTTCCCGCGCGATGGTGTGCTCTTCGGCGACATCGGCGAAGACCGTCGGCTCGACAAAATAGCCCTTGGCGAGCGCGCCCTCGGTCAGCCTGCCGCCGCCACAGCGCGGCTCGCCCGATTCCTTGCGGCCGATTTCGATGTAGCGCAGCACGGTCTCCATCTGCGCCTGGTCCACGCACGGTCCGATGTCGATGCCCGGATCGAACCCGTCGCCGACCCTGAGTTTTTTCGTGCGCTCCACCACGGCGGCCACGAACCGGTCGTAAATGCCGTCTTCCACGATGGCGCGGCTGGTGGCGGTGCACTTCTGTCCCGTGGAAAAGAAGGCCGCGTTGACCACGTTCTCCACGGCCGCGGGAAAATCGGCGTCGGCCAGCACGATGGTCGGGTTCTTGCCGCCCATCTCCAGTTGGATGCGCAGCCGCCGTTTCGAGGCCTCCGCGTGCAGTCCGTTGCCGACCTGGCACGACCCGGTGAACGACACCGCCCGCACCGGACCCGCGTTCACCAGCGCATGGCCCAACTCGCCGCCGGGGCCCGCCACGAAGTTCACCACGCCCTTGGGAACGCCCGCTTCATGGAGCGCCTCCACGATGCGCCATGCGCTCAAAGGGGCCGCCGACGCAGGCTTCAGCACCGCCGTGTTGCCGCAGATCAACGCCGGCGCTAGCTTCCAGGCGGGGATGGCGCTCGGGAAATTCCACGGCGTGATCAGCCCCACCACGCCCACCGGTTTGCGCAGCGCGAACATGTGGACGCGGTCGCGTTCCGACGGCGCCAGCATGCCCGGCAGGCGCGAGCCCTCCCCGGCGAAGTAGCGCAGGATGTTGATGGAGCGCCGCACTTCGCCTTTCGCTTCGGGCAGGGTCTTGCCTTCCTCGCGCGTCATATCCGCGGAGACCCGCTCGAAGTTCCGGTCCAGAATGCCGGCCGCTTTATAGAGGAAGTTGCCGCGCGCCGGCGCGCTCATGGCGGACCATGCGGGCAGCGCCCGCGCGGCGGCTTCGGCGGCGTCCTCCACGTCCCGCGCGGTTCCCTTCACGAAGCAGCCGGCCACTTCTCCGTTGGCGGGATTGCGGTCCTCAAACGTCGCCGCCCCCTGGACCCACTCGCCCGCGATGTAGTTTGCGAAGAGTTCCGGCATGGTCAAAACCGTGGGGCAGCCAATCCTGGCTGCCGCCGGCTTTCAGCCGGCGAAGGCCGCCTGCAAGGCGGCTGCCTGCAGGAGTGCCCGCCCCACAACGATGGCCGAGATGACACCGTAGGGCTCAAAACTGCACCTTCGGCGCCGTCGCCTTGCCCGGCTCGGTCTTGAAGTACGCGTCGTTGCGCGTGAAGCCGGCCATCGACGCCACAATATTATTGGGGAACAACTGAATGGAGGTGTTGTAGCGCTGCAGCGCGTCGTTGTACTTCTTGCGCTCCACGGCGATGCGGTTCTCCGTGCCCGCCAGCTCGTCCTGCAGCCGCAGGAAGTTTTCGTTGGACTTCAACTGCGGATAGTTCTCGGCGATTACCAGCAGGCGCGAGAGCGCCCCGGAGAGCTGGTCGTTGGCCGCGATCTTCTCTTGCGGCGTGCGGCCGCCGATCAGCGCCGCGCGCGCGTCGGCAATATTCTTGAAGACTTCGGTCTCGTGCGAAGCGAAGCCCTTCACCGTGGCCACCAGGTTGGGGATGAGGTCGGCGCGCCGTTGCAGGGAATTCTCCACGTCGGCCCACTGCGCGGTCACGGCCTCGCGCTGCGTCACCAGGTCGTTTCTGACGCCGTAGTACTTGCTCACCCCGATCAGCGCCACCAATACGACTACCACCAGAATCACAATCAGAGCAGTCTTCACGTGTGTCTCCTATTTTTCCAGCTGGTCCACCGCGTCGATCACCACGGCGATCCCTTTCAGATACGAATCCAGCAGGGCGGCTGGTTCCACCTCGCGGGGCTTGATGCGCTCCTCGCGCAGATCGAGCAGCGTTTCAAAAGGCGCTGCGTCGATGCCGAACCGCTCGTGCGCGCGGGCGATCACCTCGCGCTTCCGGGAAGGCGCTTCCCCGCCGTGCAACACCAGCGCGTGGCGGAACAGCACGCAAAAGGTGGAAATAGAATCCGCCAGCAGGCGGCGCAGCAGGGCGGCGTCGGAGAGCATCCCGGAAGCCTTCTGGCGCAGCCGCAGGAGCTTGGCCCGCAGGTCGTGCTCCACCTGCGCGCGGTAAAACGAGTCGTCCACCACGAGCGAGGTGACCGCGTCCTTGCCGTAGAGCACGCGGTGATGCTGCTGGATGTCGTGGAACTCGATGGCAAAGCAATCGGTCGAAGTAGCCACCTCGTGTTCCGTAAGCAGCAGGGGCGAGGGGCTGCCCTGGGCGCGCCACCAGCGGAAGATCTCCTCGCTTGCGCCCATCTCGCGCGCCGTAATCTCGCTGAGCACGCACAGAATATTGAAATCGGAAAAGGCGGCATGATGGTCGCCGGCCGCCGCCGAGCCGTAGAGCACTACCGAGACCAGGCGCTCGCCGTGCGCCTTTTGGAGTTTCTCCACCAGTTGGTTGAGCACCTTATCCATGAGATTGGCTCCTTACCAGTCGCTCGAAGCGCCGCCGCCTCCGGAATCGCCGCCGCCGAATCCGCCGAAGCCGCCGCCCGAATCGAATCCGCCGAACCCTCCGCCGCCGCGGCCGCCGCCGAGCGAGCGGCCCATCATGTTGCCCAGGATCAGCGCCGGCAGGAAACTACCAATACCACCCCCGCCGCCCCCGCCATGACCGCGCGGCCCGGCCGACCGGATCAGCCACAGCAGCAGAAAGAAACCGCCGATCAACATCGGCCAGGGAATGCGGCTGGAGCCGGTCTCGCGATGGCGCCGCGGCAACCGCGCCAGCAACTGCACATTCTTGGCCTTGGCGATGGCGCTTCCGATGGTCTGCGCGGCGGCCATCATGGCATCGCCGTAATCCCTCTGGCGCAGCGCCGGACGCATCTCGCGCAGGATGCTGCCCGCCAGGCCGTCCGGCAGAATGGGCTCCAGGCCGTATCCCACTTCCAGCCGGTCGCGGCGGTCGTTGATCGAAAGCAACAGCAGGATGCCTTCGTTCTTGCCCTTCTGCCCCACGCCCCAGGCGCGATAGATGGTGTTGGCGACGTCTTCGATGGGCTCGCCTTCGAGCGTGGGAACCACCACCAGCGCCATCTGCGCGCCGGTGGACCGCTCCACGATGGCGCCGTAGGCTTCCAACTGCGCCTTGCTGGCCGGGTCGATTACCCCCGCGAAATCGCTGGCGTAGCCTTGCGGCTTGAGCGTCTTCCAGTCGACCGCCCAGCCCGCGGAGGCGCACAGCCCCAGCCCGATGGACAGCCGCAACCACTTCTGCATGTTGAACGTTCAGTGTACTACGCGCGAGCGTCTGGATTCCCGCACCGGCCTTTTGCTAAACTGGAATTCCCACTGGGACGTCGTCTAACGGTAAGACTGCAGACTCTGGATCTGCGTATCGGGGTTCGAATCCCTGCGTCCCAGCCAACCCCACCCATAGCGGAATGAGCCGCCAGCAGCGGAGCGAGCCACCAGCGAAGTGCCGTTTCGACCGAGGCCAAGCCAAACCAATTCCCTCGGGCGGAGACCAGTCCTTCAGTACGAATAGTACTAATCAGGGCTTGTAACACTTATTACCATCCCCTACAATAGTACTGTTTGGCACGGAAACGGAGGCACATTCATGACGCGAGTTCTGGCGATGGCGGCGCTTGTGGCCATATTATTGATTCCAAATGCGTTGGTTGCTGGCATCATTAATTTCGACGATTTGACTGACCCCGGAGCCGGTGTCGCGGTCACCATCCCGTCGGGATACGGTGGGTTTAATTGGACGTCGATGGGGTACATCAACGCCACCTTGTTCAATACAGGGAATAACGGCGCAAATCCTCCCTCTTCAACCCCGTTGGTGGGCTTCACTATCGGGACGGGCGACAACAACGCCCCCGCATCCGTGGGCCTAATCACGATCACGAGCGGGACCTTCACGTTCAACGGCGCAGCCTTTTCCGCAATGTGGCTGGACGGCGAGAATGTCACGCTGAAGGGTCTGGATGCTGGCAACAACGTGATGTTCACCGACAGCTTTTCGGTGGGCACGGCGGGAACGGTATTCCGCCCGGAAACGGCTTGGGACGGGCTGACCGCCCTCGAAATCGACGGATCTGGAGGGTTGATTAACGAAACGTTCGGCGGTCACAACACCAACCAGATTGCGATCGACGATTTTACCTTTAACGCGGAGGCCGTTCCCGAGCCCGGGACGCTGGTACTGCTGGGCGCCGGCCTGAGCCTTCTCGCCCTGCGGCGTCGCAAGTAAATCTTCTTACAATCAGCCGGGGGACAAGCGGGGCTACGACCCTGGCCTTGGCCCCCGTTTTGCTTTCTGCGATCCCGCCCAGGCGCTTCCCTACCGCTCCCGGACCGGACCTGTGAAGAACCAGTTGGCAGGCCTGCCCCACAAAACCGCAGGTTCCCGCGGATAGCTTGACTGGGGTGTCGCCCGGCGCGCGCCTCCTCCTTCACCTGGCGAACTCAATTGTCGAGTCGGTCTGGAATTTGTGATCGTCGGAGTAGGTGCGCACCGCCTCGCCGCGAACCGTGTACACTTTGAGGAACTTCACCGCGTAGCGTACCGTGCTCCTGGCGAGTATCCACGTGCCATCCGGGAGCCTGATTTCGTCCTCGCGAAAGACTGTCCCTTTTTGCAGCCGCGAATGTTCGCCGGTGATCTCCCCATCGATGTGCGCCGGATAGCAATCCTCGAAATCCAGCCATAACACCAGGCGGTAGTTCAGCGATTCCCGCTCGTTCTCGTTGGCGGGACGCAGATCCGCCTTGGCGACCGCTTCCACGCCGAACGCCTTCCGCCCGTCGATCTCCTTCTCGCCCACGTAGCGGAGATCGAATACGTCCACCAGCTTGTCGTAGGGTATGTGATACGAGTAGGTGACGCCAAAAAGGCGGTTCCGCCGCCGTTCGGCCTCCTGCGCCAGGCGCTGGTCTTCCCGCTTCTCTTCCTTCGCGGAAAGCGGCTTGTCGTTGCGCATCACCAGCTTGCGGTAGGTCGAGCCCTCCAGCCCGATGATCTCCCAGGCCTCGGTTTCGCGGTCGGTCTCTTTGCCGTTCCCGTTCAACTCGCGATTCACGTAGTATTCCCGGAAGGCGTATTGCCGCGCCTTGTCCCGGTTCTCCGCCAGCGCCTTCATCGACCGCCCCGGAGTTGCAGCGCTAAAAGATCTCACCGCCGAAGCGCGGAGGCGCCGAGCGAAACCAGGTCAACCGCTTCTCTGCGTGCCCGGCTGGCTCTCGGCGCAGTTATTTCTGGACGATACTTCTCGGCGTCTCTGCGCCTCGGCGATGAAAAACTATCGGGCCTTGCCTTTTCGTCCGATCGTATCGCGGATGAAGTTCACTTCCTCCAGGCGGTACGGCCGGCCGTCGACGCGGAAAACATCGTGGAACCATACCGCGGGCTCGCGTTGCGTGTAAGGATGCGCCCACGAATCCCAAGGCCACCAGGTCTGCGTCTTGCCCGCTACCAGCCCCCAGTTGATGGCCGCCACGTGGTACTGCTTCGCCACCGGCAGAATTCCTTCGAACGTGCTCCCGTTCGAGCGCGCCATGTACTCGGTGCAAAGAATCGGGCGGTGGAGAGCGTCGAGCCAGCGCACGCGCTTCTCGAACTCCGGCGGGCCGTCGTAGTTATGAAACGAAATCACGTCGGAAAGCTCCAGTTGGGCCCGCTCCATGGGCGTCCACGCGGCCGGCGAAGACCAGTCGCCCTTCCAGACGGCTGAGGTCAGCGGCTGCGTGGGCAGCCCGGCACGGGCAAACGCAAACACGCGCGGCAGCAGGCGCAGCACCAGGTCGGCCTTGTTGGGCGGCTCGCCGCTCCGGTTCTCGTTGGTGTTGTCGGGTTCGTTCCACAGGTCCCAGGCCAGCACCCGCTTGTCATCCCGGAAGGCCGCCACGACATCCTTGGCGTACTCCAGCACGCGGTCGGTCTGCGCCTTGTCCATCAGCGCCGCCGCCCCGGGGCTCTGCACCCAACCCGGATTGTGCACGCCGGGCTTGGGCGCGGCCTGTTGTCCCAGCTCCGGGAACGGGTTCCAGCAGGAATCGAACAAGACGAAAATGATGCGGATCTTGTGCTTGTCGGCGGCCTTGAGGAAGCGATCGATCCGTTTGGTGAAGCCGGCCGCGTCCCGTTGCCAGAGCAGATCGTGCAGGAAGACGCGCATGACGTTCATGCCCAGCCCTTCGGCCCATCCCAGTTCCATATCGATGCGGTCCGGGTCGAAGCTGTCGGGCTGCCACATTTCCAGCTGGTTTACGGCATAGGCGGGGATGTAGTTGCTCCCCACCAGCCACGGCTGCTTCGCATACCAGTCGTTGGCGTCCTTGACGGTCCACTGCGGCGACTGCGCCAGGGCGGCCCGCAGAAACAACAGAAAAATAACGGTCGAGTATTTCATTTCGTTCGTGTGACGTTCGCGATCCTAACCTTGGCCCGACGATATCGCGCCGCGGGCACGAACGTCAAGGCCGGTGGAATCCGTCCGCCAAGGTCTGCTAAAATGAGAGTGCCTTTTGGTCGTCCCGCGAAACTTGGCCTGATCCGTGTGCCTGGCGTAGCTTGCACAATCAGAAAGTAGAAAGTGGAAAGTTAGGAAACGACGTGAAGAACATCTTTGTAGGCAATCTGGATTTTGCGGCTAGCGAATCTTCGATCAGGTCGCTATTCGAGGCTCATGGAAAAGTGGATCGCGTCAGCCTGGTAACCGATCGGGATACCGGCCGGCCGCGGGGGTTTGCATTCGTGGAGATGCCGGACGCGGCCGAGGCGGATCGCGCCATCGCCGCCCTCAACGGCACCGAACTGGGCGGCCGGGCGCTCAATATCAATGAAGCCAGGCCCAAAGGCGAAGGAGGCCGGGGCGGGGCTGGCGGGGGCGGGGGCTTTCGCCGCGAAGGCGGCGGTGGTCCGCGCCAGCGACGCGAACCTCGCTGGTAGTTTCAACTTTTTAGCCAGACGCGGCCGGTACCAGCTTGGACCGGCCGCAGATGAGGAGTAGTCCTTATGGGTATGCGGTCGGGTACCACGTTCAAAAAGCGACAAAAAGAGATTGCGCGCATGGAAAAGCAGCGCGACAAGTTCGCTAAGCGATTGCAGCGTAAGGTGGAGAAGAATTCCCCCGGGTACGTGGAATCCACGGACGAATTGGGAGAGCCGGCGGGTGCGGAGCCCAACGGTGCGGAGCCATCGGGTGAAGTTTCCGCACCGGCGGCGGGTGAGTAACAGGTCCGGGAGAGGCAAAGACGGGTGCGCCCCGGGCCGGTTGGCGAGTTGGGGAGGAAGAAATGCAGCTACGGTACATGGGGTTCGACCAGGCCGAGACCGTCCGGGTCTACCGGTTCGAGCTCATCGAAGAGCGCGTGCCCACCATCCGCTACACGGTCACAGTCGACCTGAAACTGTTCCTGAAGCACCACGTAGGCATACAGGAGGGGCCCTCTCTGTGCGCGCGCAAGCTGGCGGCCGGGCTGGAAATGCAGCAACAGAGCGACCATATCCTCTCCAACGACGACTTGCTGGCCTACGTCGCCGCGCGCACCGACGCCGAAGCGCGTAAGGCCGCGGCCCGCAAGCCTGGGATTCGCCGCCGCAATCCGATGCGGCACGACGGCTGGGATCGACCGATCGGCGTGGTGGCCGCGGCGCAAACCGACAAGTGATCGCCGCCTCCCCGGCGTTGCAGGACCATGGAAACCCCCGGATTTCACCGCCGAGACGCCGCGACGCGGAGAAAAACTCCTTTTGATTTCTCGGCGCCTCGGCGTCTCGGCGGTGATAGGATACCCTCTTGAAAGTCGGTTTTGTCAGCCTGGGTTGTCCCAAAAACCTGGTCGATAGCGAAGTCATGATGGGCCAGCTTGTGGCCCGCGGCCACGAGCTCACGCCCGACCCCGCCCAGGCCGATGTCCTGGTGGTCAATACCTGCAGCTTCATCGATCCCGCCAAGAAAGAATCCGTCGATACCATCCTGGAGATGGCCGAATACAAGAGGATCGGCCGCGCCCGAAAACTGATTGTCGCCGGCTGCCTGGTGGAACGCTATCGCGGGGACATCCGCAAGGAACTGCCGGAAGTGGACGCCATCATCGGGACCAACGAGCTGGAGAGCATCGTGGCCCTCTGCGAAGGCATGCCGGCCGCGCCGCCCGCTTCCGCGCCGTACCTCTATCACGACCTCACCCCGCGCGTCCTCGCCACCCCGCGCCATTTCGCGTATATCAAAATCGCCGAAGGCTGCGACCACCCCTGCACCTTCTGCGTGATTCCCCAGTACCGGGGCCGCTTCCGCAGCCGCCGCTTCGAATCGGTGATCTCCGAAGCCACCCGCTTGTTTCGGCAAGGCGTGCGCGAGATCAACCTGATCGGCCAGGACACCACCTGCTACGGCGAAGATTTCGGGCTGGAACACGGTCTCGCGCACCTGCTGGGCCGCCTGGCGGAAATTGAAACGCCGCGGGAGAAATGGATTCGCTTCCTCTACGCCTACCCCAACAAGGTGACCCAGAGGCTGCTCGATACCATGGCCGCCCACCCGGCCCTGGCGAAGTACATCGATATGCCCCTGCAACACGCCAGCGCGCGCGTCCTCAAACGCATGAAGCGCGGCGCCGGGGGCAATATCTTCCTGAAGCTGATCGAACGCGTGCGGCGCACCATTCCCGGCGTGGCCATTCGCACCAGCTTCATCGTGGGATTCCCCGGCGAGACGGAGGAGGATTTTCGCGAGTTGTGCCAGTTCGTCGAGGCGGCCCGCTTCGAGAACCTGGGCGTCTTCGCGTATTCCGACGAAGACACCAGCGCCAGCTACGGGCTCGACGGCAAAGTGGACGGCCGCACCATCCAGAACCGCAAGCGCCGGGTCATGGCCCTCCAGCGGAAGATCGCGCGCGCCCGCAACCGCGCGCTGGTGGGCAGGGAAGTCCCGGTGCTGGTCGAAGGCCCGTCCCAGGAAACCGATCTCCTGTGGGAAGCCCGCATGGCAACGCAGGCGCCGGAAATCGATGGCGTCACGCTGGTGAACGATTTCGAAGGCGCCGCGCCGCTTCCCGGTGAGATTCGCCGCCTCCGCATTACCGAAGCGCACGATTACGATGTGGTCGGCACCCTGCTCGCACCCACCGAGGCGGCCCCCACGCTGGCGCCCGGGCCCCTGATTTCGATCGCGCTATGAAATGCCCGATCTGCAAGAAGGAGGTCGCCCCCGGCGACCCGGAATACCCGTTTTGCAGCGAGCGCTGCCGCCTCGTCGATCTGGGCAACTGGGCGTCGGGGAAGTACGCCATCCCCGTGCGCGAGGAACCGGAACAGGAAGATGAATCGTAGGGCAGAACATAATTCACCGCCGAGGCGCCAAGACGCCAAGAACAGAAACATGGCCCTGTTCTCTCGGCGGCTCGGCGCCTCGGCGGTGAATTCTCATGCGCGTTAAGCTGGCCCGCCTCCTCGCCACCTGGTTCGGCTGCGGCTACGCTCCGTTCGCTCCCGGCACCGCCGGTTCGGCCGCCGCCATCCTCATCGCCGCCGTCCTGGTCCGGTATGCGGGCTTCTCTCGGTGGCACTTCCTGCTGCTCGCGGCGCTCTTGTTTGGGCCGGCCGTGTGGGCCTCTGGCGTCACCGCGCGCGCACACAAAATCGAGGATCCTTCCTTCGTGGTGGTCGATGAAGTGATCGGCCAATGGATCGCGCTCGCCGGCTTGCCCCGGTTTCACTGGACCGGCTATCTCGCCGCGTTCGCGCTCTTTCGCCTGTTCGACATCTGGAAGCCGCCTCCCGTGCGACAATTGGAAGCGCTGCCGGGAGGGCTGGGGATTAACGCCGACGATATGATGGCGGGCGTCTATGCGGCCCTGGTGCTGGTTCTGGCAGGACGGTTCAATTTATATTAAGAAGATGCCACTCCGCAAATCACCCGATGTCAAGCCGCAAATCGCGCAGATCACGCCGCCCGCCGCCATCGCCGGCGGCGAACTGCAGATTCGGGGCAAGGGCTTCGCCCGTTCGGCCCGGCCCCGCGTCACCATCGGCGAAGTCGGCGCGCCGGTGGTCATCGGGTCGGATTCGCTGGTGATTGCGCGCGTGCCGGAAGGCGCCACCGCCGGCGAGGTGGTGATTGAGAGCGGCGCCCTGGCCAGCGATTCCTGGGCCTGCGATATCGGGTTGCTCATCGCCGACAGCCTGCACCCGGTGGCCAACCCGGCGGTCGATGCCTTCGGGAACGTCTACAGCACGTTCAGCGGATCGCGCGGCCAGAAGGTCCCCGTGGCGGTCTACAAGATCGACCTGAACTTCGTCATGAAGCCGTTCATCAACGAGCTGATGAATGCCACCGGCCTGGCCTTCGACCCGCAGGGCCTGCTCTACATCTCCAGCCGCCACGACGGATTCATCTACCAGGTAACGCCCACCGGCAATATGTCCGTGTTTGTCGAAGGCATGGGCGTGGCCACCGGCATCGCCTTCGACGGCCAGCAGAATCTCTACGTCGGGGACCGCAGCGGCACCATCTTCAAAATCGCCCCGGACCGCCAGATTTTCGTCTTCGCCACCCTGGAGCCTTCCATCTCGGCCTATCACCTGGCGTTCGGTCCCGATGGCTTCCTGTACGTCACCGGGCCGACCACCTCGAGCTTCGATTCCGTCTACCGCGTCTCCCACGCGGGAGAAGTGGATGTTTTCTATCGCGGCGTGGGCCGGCCGCAGGGCATGGCCTTCGACGACGAGGGGCGCCTGTACGTGGCGGCCTCCATCTCCGGCCGCAAAGGCGTGGTCCGCATCGCTCCCGACCGGCGCGCCGACCTGTTCCTCTCCGGCCCCGGGATCGTGGGGCTGGCCTTTACGCCGTCCCGGGCCATCGTGGTGGCGACCACCAACGCGCTCTACCGCGTGGACGCCGGCATCAAGGGCCGCCCGCTGGGCTGATGGACGCGGAAATCATTGCGGTCGGCTCGGAAATGCTGTCCAGCGGGCGGGTCGATACCAACTCGCTGTATCTCACCGGCGAACTGAACAACCTCGGCGTGGAAGTGGTCACCAAGTGCGTGATCGGCGACGATCGCCAGCGGCTGGCCGACGCCGTCCACCGCGCCACCGCGCGCTCCGCCATCGTGATCCTCTCCGGCGGCCTGGGTCCCACCGAAGACGATATCACGCGCGAGGCCGTGGCCCTGGCGCTCAATCGCAAGCTGGTCTATCGCCCGGAAATCGCCGAGGCGCTGGCCCAGCGCTTCGCGCAACTCAGGCGCAAGATGGCCGAGGTCAACAAGCGCCAGGCGTTCTTGATCGAGGGCGCCGCCCTGCTGGCCAACGACCGCGGCACCGCGCCCGGCCAGTGGCTGGAAGAATCCGGCCGCGTCGTGGTGCTCCTCCCCGGCCCGCCCTACGAGCTCAAGGCCATGTTCGAGCGCCAGTGCCTGCCGCGCCTGGCGCGCCTCGTTCCCCACCAGGCCATCCGCACCCTGCTGCTGCGCGTATCGGGCATGGCCGAATCGGATCTCGACCAGCTCATCGCGCCGGTCTACAAGAAGTACGATAATCCGGTCACCACCATCCTGGCCGCCAACAGCGACATTCAGATCCACCTGCGCGCCCGTTGCCCCACCGAGGCCCAGGCCGATGCGCTGCTGGCGGAAGTGGCCGGCCCCATCGAACTGCTGCTCGGCGACAGAATTTACTCGCGCAACGGCGACCCGCTCGAGGTCGTCGTCGGACATCTCCTGCGCAAGCAGCGCGCCACCGTAGCGGTGGCCGAAAGCTGTACCGGCGGCATGCTGGGCGAGCGCTTTACCGCCGCCGCGGGCAGCTCCGACTATTTTCTGGGTGGCTTCATCGCCTACTCCAACGCCATGAAAGTGGAACTCCTCGGCGTACCCCCGGAGATGCTGGCGCAGTTCGGCGCGGTGAGCAAGGAGATTGCCGAAGCCATGGCGCTGGGCGCGCGCCGCCGCACCGGCGCCACCTATGCGCTCTCGGTGACCGGCGTCGCGGGCCCCGATGCCGGAGGCGAATCGGCGCCGGTGGGCACGGTCTACGTGGCCCTGGCCGATGCCGCCGGCACGCTGGCAGTGCATCGCCGGTTCCTGAGCGACCGCACCCGCGTGCGCGTTTTCACGGCGCAGATGGCGCTCGACCTGCTGCGCCGCCGGATTACGGGGCGTGCCTGATTCTCATTTGTAGGCGCGGCGAAGCGCTATCGGCGCCCTGCCCAGCGCGCCCCCGGCCATCCCACGTGTCGCCCACACCGCCAAACGTGCTCCCGCCTGCCAACTGACGGGTTTTTACCGCCCGGTGTTTCCACCGAATCGATTCGGCGCGCCGCTTCGGGCTAACCGTCCGGTTTGGCCGCATCCGGGGACGGAGTCGCGGCCGGCTTGTCCACCAGCGCCGCCGCCGCGACCTCCGATGCCAGCCGCCGCCGGTCGTAAAACTGCAACCGGCACCACCGGCAGTGGTGCAGCTTCCCCCCCGCCAGTTTCTCCAGGTAGTGCAGAAAACCGGTGTGCAGGGGATCGATCCGGTCGCGCTCCTTGAGCCGCACAACGCGGAAGGTCCCACATCTCGGGCAGCGGCACGCGGCGCCAAAGTGCAACTGGAAGCGGCGCGGCACGAACTCGCGGTTCTTGCACTCCCGGCACTGATAGATCGCCATGTAGCTGAAGCGTTGCCTGAATGTCCGGTGCACCCGCCGCAGGCGCCCCCCGCACTTTCCGCACTTGCGCATGACTGCCTTGTTATAACCCAATTTGCGCAACCGGCACAACTCGCGTCACAATGAAGGGTCACCCATTCCACTCCATAACCCACTATGCTGGACCGGATCACCGTGCATGGCGCGCGCCAGCACAACTTGAAAAATATCGATGTCGAGATCCCGCGCAACTCCTTTACCGTGATTACCGGCCTCAGCGGCTCCGGCAAGTCTTCGCTCGCCTTCGACACCATCTATGCCGAGGGCCAGCGGCGCTACGTGGAAACGCTCTCCACCTACGCCCGCCAGTTCCTGGACCAGATGGAACGCCCCGAGGTGGATTCCATCGACGGTCTCAGCCCCGCCATTTCCATCGAGCAGAAAACCACCAGCCGCAGCCCGCGCTCCACCGTCGGCACCATCACCGAAATCTACGACTACCTGCGCCTGCTCTACTCTTCCATCGGCGTTCCGCATTGCCCCGCCTGCGGCAGCGAGATTTCACGCCAGACCACCGAACAGATCCTCCAGCACGTGCTGGCGCTCAAGCCGGAGGATCGCATCATGGTCATGGCCCCCATCGTGCGCGGCCGCAAGGGCGAGTACAAAAAGGACCTCGAAAAGCTGGCGCGCCAGGGCTTCGTGCGGGCGCGCATCGATGGCGTCCTGCGCTCTCTCGACGAAGATATCCCGCTCGATAAACGCCGCAATCACACCATCGAAGTGGTGGTGGACCGGCTGCTGGTGAAGCCGGGCATCGAGAAGCGCCTGGAGGCTTCCATCGACACCGCTACCAAACTGGCCAACGGGCTGGTCCTGGTGGCCGTGGTTAACGGCGAGGAGCGGCTCTATTCGCAGAAGCTGGCCTGCATGGAGTGCGGCGCCAGCATTCCGCAGCTCGAGCCGCGCTCGTTTTCCTTCAACAGCCCGTACGGCGCGTGCGAGGAATGCCACGGGCTGGGCAGCAAGTGGGCTTTCGATCCGGCGAAACTGATCGCCGATCCCGCCAAGCCGCTGCTCGATGGCGCCCTCGGCCCGGGCGCCAGCTCTGCCTTCGTCGAGCATAGCCTCGCCGCCCTGGCGAAACAGCAGCGCATCCCCGTGGGCAAGCCGTTCGAGCAGCTTCCCCGGAAGTCGCGGGACCTCCTGTTGGAAGCGGCGGTTAAGCTGCTCGATGCCAACTACGCCTCCGCCCCGGAAAACTATCGCGAGTGGCTGGAAGAGTACATGTCGCCGGTGGAGTGTCCCGCCTGCGGCGGCAAACGGCTGCGGCCGGCCAGCCTGGCGGTGCGCGTGAAGAACCTCTCCATCGCCGAATTCACCGCGCTGTCCATCTCCCGCGCGCTCGCCGCCGCGCGCCAGTGGGAATTGAGCGAGCGCGAAACGAAAATCGCCGGCCGCGTGCTCGACGAGATCCGCCGGCGCCTGGAATTCCTCTCCAACGTGGGGCTCGACTACCTCAGCCTGGAGCGCTCCGCCGCCACGCTCGCCGGCGGAGAGGCGCAGCGCATCCGCCTGGCCACGCAGATCGGCTCCAAGCTCCGCGGCGTGCTCTACGTGCTGGACGAGCCCTCCATCGGCCTGCATCCCCGCGACAACGGCCGCCTGCTCGATACCCTCACCCATCTGCGCGACATGGGCAATACCGTGCTGGTGGTGGAACACGACGCCGAGACCATCGAGCGCGCCGACTACGTCATCGATCTCGGCCCCGGCGCCGGACGCCTGGGCGGTAAACTGGTGGCCTCGGGCGTCCCTGCCGCCATCGCCCGCAACCCCAATTCGCTCACCGGCCGCTATCTCTCGGGCGCGCTCGAAATCCCGGTGCCCGCCGCACGCCGGCCCCCCAACGGCAAGAAGCTCACCATTCGCGGCGCGCGCCAGCACAACCTCAAGAACATCGATGTGGAGGTGCCGCTCGGCCTGCTCACGGTCGTGACCGGCGTGTCCGGCAGCGGGAAATCCACGCTGGTGAATGAAATCCTCTACCGCTCCCTGGCGCGCGAAATCTATGGCTCCCACGAAGAGCCGGGCGCGCACGACGCCATCGACGGCATCGCGCAGCTCGATAAAGTGATCCGCATCGATCAGGCCCCCATCGGCCGCACCCCGCGCTCCAATCCCGCCACCTATACCGGCCTGTTCACGCCCATTCGCGATCTCTACGCCATGCTGCCGGAATCGCGCGAGCGCGGCTACAAGCCGGGACGCTTCAGCTTTAACGTGAAAGGCGGCCGCTGCGAAGCCTGCCAGGGCGACGGCCTCAAGCGCATCGAAATGAACTTCCTGCCCGACCTCTATGTCACCTGCGACGTCTGCCGCGCCCGCCGCTACAACCGTGAGACCCTCCAGGTGAAGTTCAAGGGCCGCTCCATCGCCGACATGCTGGATGCCACCGTCGAAGAGGCCCTGCCGCTCATGGAAAACCTGCCGCAAATCCGCGCCAAGCTGCAGACGCTCCTCGATGTCGGCCTGGGCTACGTGCACCTGGGCCAGTCCTCCACCACGCTCTCCGGCGGCGAGGCCCAGCGCATCAAGCTGGCTCGGGAGCTGAGCAAGCGGCAGACCGGCCGCACCTTCTACCTGCTGGACGAGCCCACCACCGGCCTCCATTTCGACGATGTGCGCAAGCTGCTCGACGTG
>JADGNR010000183.1 GCA_017883415.1 Bryobacteraceae bacterium
GGAGCGAGCGCAGCCGCATCCGGTGGTCGGGGCCACGCCCGAGTGCACGCCCGCCGAGGCCAGCGGCCCGGTCGGGATCATGGGCGAGTTGGTGGTGATCTGGAGGCCGTCGCCCCATACCTGTCCGCTCTCGGTGACCGTCAGCGGCAAGCCCGACCACGCCGTGAAGATGCCCGAAGTGGACCACCCGCCCAGGACCTTGTTCAGCACCCCGCTCGAGGCGAAGCTGTGGCCTTTGCCCATGGGCAGATCGTACACCAGGATGCCGTTCACCACGGAATGCCGGTCAAAGGCAGACGGGCCGTACTCCGTGCCCGTGTGGAAGCTGTTGGCGTAGAAGCCCGCGTTGTTCTGGTTGGAGAGGCCCGTGTCCAGGGTGTGAGAGTAGGTGTAATTGGCGCTGAACTGCAGCCCATGCGACATGCGCTTCTGCACCGTCACCAGTAGCCCGTTGTAATTGGACTCTCCGATGTAGGTGCGCATGAACTCCATCTGCGCCTCGTCGTTCATGTAGGCCTGCAACCCGAGCTGGCGGCGGAAGGTATCGAGCGAAACGCCGCTGCTCTGGAACATGGTGCTCAGGTTTCCTCCGGTGAACGACGACTTCAGGGCGTTGGCGATGAACGCCGTATTGCTGAGCGTGCTCTTGTTGGCGGCGGCGAGGCCAGGAAACTGGTTTTCAAACCAGGGCTGGGAGCTGACCGCCTGGCCGGCCCGAAGCTGGTTGGCCACCGCGTCGAACGCCTGTCCGAAGGTCTGCCCCGAGCCGGAATCCAACATGAAATATGGCGCCTGCTCCAGGTTGATGGCCTGCGGCAGGTGCCGGGCATAGCGGCCCACGAAAGCGGCCTCCAGCACCAGGCCTCCCTTCAGCTCGCGCTGCAAGCTGAAGTCGACGTTGTAACTGCGCCCGATCTTGGTGGCCGGGTCCACCTGGAACGACAGGGTCTCGCCGAAAAGCGAGGGCACCACCGGTATGCCCACCGAAGGCAGGACAGGCAGCGGCAGCGTGCCATCCACGCCGACGCGGAAACCGGCCAGCCCCGGGTTCGCGGCCACACCGCCGCTCGCCGCGCAGCCCGCGCCACCCGCGCCGGTCGCGTTGCAGGCCGGAGACCGCACGGTGATGGTCTGGTCGAATCCCACGCCAAGCATGGGAATCTCCACCGACTGCACCGTGTTGGAGCGGTCGTAGATGATGCCGAACCCGCCGCGCAGCACGGTCTTGCGCTCTCCCAACAGCTTGCCCAGCAACCCCGAAGAAGAGGACGGATTCCAGGCGAACGCCGCGCGCGGCGCCAGGTTGCCGTAATCCACGTTGTAGACCGGAACGCCGGCCTGCTTGATCGGCGAGAAGCCCACCGCGGGGTTGAAGATTCCCCCGGCCAGCGCGGCCTGCATGCGCGAATTCATGTAACTCACGGCCGTGATCGGCTTTCCCGTGGTGGCGTCCACCATCACCGTCTGCCGGTTCTGAGATTCCGTCGGCGAGCTCTGCCAGCCATAGGACAGGCCGTAGGTCAAAGTCAGCGAACTGGTCACGCGCCAGGAATCCTGCAAGTAGAAGTACGGCGCCCACTCGTTGGTGACGTTGGTGATGGGCGTCCCCAGGGGCAGCGGATTGAAGTTCGCGTCGCGCAGCGCCAGCACGCCGACGTTGTCCACCAGCCCCAGCGAGGAAGCGTAGAAACGCGCCCAGTTGGTGATGTCGGTAGACTTCAGGCAGTTGGTCGCGACCGCGCCGCCGCACGTGGGAGGCGTATTGCGTGACGGAATGGTCAGGTTGCCCTGGTTGCCGTCCACCAGCGCCACCAGCGACGAAATCGAACCTACCACCTTGTCGGCCCGCACGTGGGTATAGGGAAGCTCGTGGATTTGTGTCCCGAACTGGAAGGTGTGCTTCCCCATCGTGCGCGTCATGTCGTCGCTCCAGGAATAGTCCTTGTTGTAGTTCGCCTGGTAGCGGGCGCGCTGCGTATCCATGTCAATCGGCGCATCGATAAATCCCGCTCCGCTGCCCGGCAGAATTGCGATCGGGCCGGCGGCGGTCTGCGAGCCCGGAATATTCAGTTGGCCCGCCGTGATGGTCGGAGACTGCGCCTGTCCGGCGTTGGTGTCGCGCACGTATCCGAAGCGAAACACATTGATCAGCGAGGGCTTGATCTGCCAGGTCAGCCCCCCGCTCAGCACCGAGCCGCGCTGCGGGTTGGTGATCACCGACTGCGCCTGCCCACCGATGATCGAAACCTGGCCCGAGCCGGTGGCGATGTTGCGGAAGTACGTGTAATTGCCGTTGAACGACAGCTTCTCCGAGAACGTGTGGTCCAGCCGCAGGACCCCGTAGTCCGACTGAACCGGCGTCGGGATGTTGGCCAGAAAACCCAGGGTGTTGAGGCCGTCGCCGCCCAGCGCCGGATTCCCCGTGGGCATCAACTTCCACAGCGCCGCCACCGAGGGACTGATTCCCAACCCGCGCGGATCGCACGCCGTAGTCCCGCCCGATCCGCACACGCTGGATGTCGCCAGGTTAAACTGCTGCACCGCGCCGTTCGCGTCCCGGAACTGGAGGATTCCCTGCTTGAGCAGGTCCGAGGGCACCGTGCGCGTCACCTGCGAAACGGCGTCGAACCTTCGGCCTTCATAATTGCCGAACAGGAAAGTCTTGTTCTTGATGATTGCCCCGCCCAGGCGTGCGCCGAAGCGGTTGTCCAGCACGTTGGGTTTCGCCGCCTTGGCGAAGTTGTTGTCCCACGTATTCGAATTCCAGTCCGAAGTCTGGTGATACCAGTAGCCCGCCCCGTGCAGATCGTTCGAGCCGCGGCGCCCGATCAACGCGATCTGGCCGCCGGAGGCGCGCGCGAAATTCGCGTTCGGGTTCGCGGTGGTGACGCGAAACTCCTCCACGCTGTCGGCCGGGGTCGGAATCACCGTATTGGCAGCCACTACCGACTGCGTGATGTCGATGCCGTCCAGCGTCACCGCGTTCTGATCGTCGATCGCCCCCGTCACGCGCATGCCCAGGTTCGCCCCCGATCCGGTGTTGGTCACCACGCCCGGCTGCAGGTTCATCAACTCGGTGACGTTGCGCTGTAGCATCGGCAGGTGCAGAATCGTTTGCGTGGTAATGGAATTGCCGAGCTGCGCGTCGGTAGTCTGCAACGCCGCGGCGGCGCCGGCCACCACTTCCACGGTCTGCGTTTCCGCGCCGACTTCCAGTTGGAAGGGCACCGTGGCGCTCTTGTTTACCTCCACTTGGAGGTTGGCCACGCTGCTGACCCGGAATCCCGGCGCCTTCACCGTGATCTTGTACGTGCCGGGCGTAACATTCGGGAAAACATACTGGCCCGCATCGTTGGTGGTCTGGGCCTGCGTCGCGCCGGTCTCGGTGTTCACCAATTCCACTTGCGCTTTGGCAATCATGGCGGAGCTCGGGTCCGTCACCGTTCCGGAAACTGTCCCCGCCGTCGAGGTCTGCGCCGCCGCCCCTGGCGCCAGCACCAGGATCGCGGCCAGCAAAGCTACCATCGTCCACCCGGCGGCCGAAGGCCGCGACAACGAGTGTGCGAAATGTTGGATCGGAAAACTCCCCTCTGCTTTCATCGCGTTCATCCCCTTCTCTGAAATGGTTGGTGTAGTGGGTGCCCATCCCCGGAAACGAGGCGGAAGGTTCGGGGGGAAGGATAGACCTGCATCGTTGTCAGGGCGACGCCCTGACATCACTTCCCATTCCCTCACACCAAGTCCCCCTGTGCCCGCCGCGCATAAACCAATTGTGGCTGGCGGCGAAGCGATCTTTCCTGTGTGGCGATACTATCAGCGGTTTCCGGACCTGTCAATAAGGAAGATGTGACATTCGGCTGCACAATGTAAAGCGAGAACGGCAAACTGCGCGCAAACGTACGAAATTGAGCGGTAAGTGGAGGGGGCGTCCCGAAACAAACGGCGGCCTGCTCCACGCCCGCGCCGAGTCACTGCGCGCGCGTGGGCACAATGGCGCCGGCCTGGTGGAACTCTTCGTTCAGCCGGACACCGAGGACACCGCCGGAGACCTTCGCGTCCCACCAGCGCCGAGGCTCCACGGGAACAACCGTCCGTCATGTTCCCGGCGCGGACATACTCCGCCACGGGGGCGTGCGCGGAAACGGCATCCGGCGTGGGGGGAGCAGCGCAACGTGGAAGCGGACGCGGTTTCCCTGGGAGCCCGGATCCGCGACGGCGCACGGGGCATTACGCGAGGGGGCCCCGAACCTCGCGACGGCACATTCGGCGGCGTAGTGACCGGAGGGCTTATCCCACTGCGCGGAAAAGTCCTTCCTATTCTTGTCTGCGGCGACCTTCTGGTGTATTCTGGGCTGACCCTTGTGCCTTAGAGAGGGAATTCTGGGATGAGGAGAGATGGATGCCCATAGCGGAAGTGCGCGTTTCCAAGTCGGGACCCTCCGGCAAACCCCGGGCGGAAGTGATTGTCGATCCCAAAATCACCGCGAGCCAGATCGGCGCGCTGGTGCAGAGTGTCACCACCAGCAAGCCGGTGCTCACCGCTGCCGGTTTGAGGGCTTGCGGCGGGTGCAAGTCCGGCCTCGATATCAACATTCTCGATCGCTTCCAGGAAGTGATCCAGGTTGAATACGCGGGTTGAATACCAGGCGGCTGCCGGGCGAGAGAAACATCGGGCTGGGGTTGGAGCGCTCTTCAATCCCAGCATGCTTCCCTTCATCGAGCGATTCTTGCACCGTCTGGACTACCTGGCGGCGATACCGGACCGCGGGTGGGTGGACCGCGGCCCCGGCTCGCCCGAGCGGTTTCAAATGCTCCCGCAGGCGAAGGCCCTGCTGGAGCAGGCCGCGCGCGAGCGGCCGATTGTGCTGCATGGGATTGGCCTGTCGATTTGTAGCGCGGAGTTCTTCGACGAGGGCTACGCCCGCAATCTGGCCGATTGGGCCGATCGCCTGAACTCGCCCTGGATCAGCGATCACCTCTCGTTCTCCCGCGTGGGGACGGGGCACGAAGTGAATGCGGCGATCACCCTGCCGGTCCCTTACGACCTGGAGGTTCTGGACCTGCTGGTCCCGCGCGTGCGGTTCTTTACCGATGCCTCGCGCCGCCCCTTCCTGCTCGAAAACAACGTGTACTACTTCCGCTACGCCGGCCAGGAGTTCACCGAGGAGGAGTTCCTGAACCAGCTCTGCCGGCGGTCCGCGTGCGGCGTCCTGCTCGATCTGCACAACCTGTACACCAACGCGGTGAACCACGGCTTCCGGGCCAACGATTACCTCGATCATCTGGACCTGGCCAACGTGGTGGAGATCCATATCGCGGGCGGCCGGCCCATGATGGGCTTCCACACGGATTCGCACACGGGCCCGGTGCTGGACGACGTCTGGGTGCTGCTGGAGCACACCATCCCGCGGACGAAGCACCTGCGCGGCGTCACGTTTGAGTTTCACGAATCGTCGTTCGCGCTGCTGGGCGAGAGCGGAATCCTGGAGCAGATCGATCGTGCCCGCGCCATCGTAAGCGCCTGCGGCGTGGGCCCGGAGGCATAGCCCCATGTCGCTCGCAACGTTTCAGCGGGCCATGGTGGAGCTGACCCTCGCGCCGCGGAAGGTCCATGCGCTGCGGGGGGGCGACGCCGGCATGCTGGCGGAGTACGACCTCACCGGCCGCGAGCGGGACCGCATTCTCGACCTCGTCCGCCAGCCCGGCATGGCGGTCAATTGCACTCTGTCCCGGGGCAACCGCTTAGAGGCGATTACCGACGTTTTCCCCATGACCTGCACCCTGCTGGCGCCCGTGCTCCGCGGTCTGGTGGACGAGCTTTGGGAAAAGTGCCAACCGACGAATTACCAGCTCGCCGGTGAAGAGGCCGAATTCGCCGCGACGATCGGCCGCATGACGGCCGCGCGCGAGCTGGCCATCGAGTATCTCGAAGAGATCTTCGCCTACGAGATGGTCTGTTGGGAGCTGTCCCGGCGGATGCGGGATCAGACCGGCGCGGAGGGCCAACTCGAAGCGATGATCGAATTCCAGCACTCGCCCGACGATCTGCTGCCGCCGCTCAGCCGCCTGGAGGCTCCTCCGGCCGGGCTGCCGCCGCGTCCGTGCCGGGCGCGTGTGGAACTGCGGGCAGGGCGGTTTGAGGTGGAAGTGCTTCCGGCAGTGGGGTAGGCCTCCCGGCCTGCCTCCGCGCCGGAGGCGCGCTCCGTGCGAGGGGGTCGTGGGGCCGACCGGGCCATGGGGACAGGCCGGGAGGCCTACCCCACTCAGCGTTGACCTCCTCCCAGGCGCACGCGCACGAACAACTGCGCGCCGTACGGATGGGAGCCGTAGATCGGGGCGAGCACCGGCGGGGCATGATAGACCGTGAACTGCCCTCCGGCGCCGGCGGTCAGCAGACGGAGATGGATGGGCAATTCGCGCTCGTAGCCCGCGGTGTAAGCCTGCACGCGAGCCAGCCGCTTTTCGTCCACCAGCAGGACGAAGGGCGCCTCTTCGAATAAGATGGTGGAATCCTTGTCCGCGCTCTCGGCCCGTCCCCACAGCCAGTTGCGGCGTATCCGCAGGGTGGTCTCGGCCAAAAACGAATTGTAGATCTGGTGCGGAATCCGCGTAGGGACGCTCACGATGTGACGTGGCAAAATGAGGGCCGCGTCAGCCGATGCGTCACCAGTCTCCGGGGCGAACGGCAGGGGAAATACCGGAACGTTGGGCAACTGGGTATATTCCAGGTCGTTGTTCCGGCCCCAGATCAGCGAGGTCGCCCAGTGTCCGCCCTCGAGCGGGCGCACGTACATCAACGATGCCGTGGTCCTCAGAGAGGGGCGCAAGGGATGGGTGGCCTCCCGCTGGTTGATTCGGCCGATGGAGAACTGGCCGGTCCACCGCGAGGTGGGCGTGACGGTCAAGCGCGTGGATAGGGAATCGATGGCGCCGCCTTCGATGCCCCAGCGTTTCTCGTCCGGTTCGCGGCCGTGGAAGCCGGAGACCTCCCACGTCACCGGGCCGTAGGTGATGCCCGCGGTGGCCACGTTGGTGGCGATGTGGGTGGAGTCCTGCAAGTGGTGGGAGATGACGGCCACCGGGTCTTCCGATGAGGACGGGCGGTGCGGGTAGGCGGTCGGTCCCAGGGCGGGCTCGCCGCGCGGGCCGCCGTAAATATGGAGGGAGGCGCGCTCGCTCAACCGGATCTGGTAGAGGGCGGCCAGTTCCATGAAAAGATCGTGGGGATGCTGCCCGTTGATGATGGGCACGCCGTAGGCGGTTTCGCCGGTGGCGAACAGCAGCGGATAGCGGCGGTCGGTGATGGTGAGGGGCTCCAGGCTGAGCATGGAGCGCAGGGTGAGCGTTCCCGGGCCCGCGCGATGCGAGGCCATCAGCATGACCCAGTTGGTGGAGAAGATTTTATCGCGGCCGCGCGCTCCGGTCTGATCGGTGTAGATGCCGAACGCCTCGCCCGTGGCCATCGCCGTCCAACCACCCAGCAGGCGGCTGAGCATCTCCATGGGCGCGGCGCCGGGCACCTGGCTGGTGCCGGAAGAGTACCAGCCAGCCGATGCGCCCTCGGCGGCGCGCATGGCGTGCATGTCGGCTCCCGCCGGCGCGAGATCGACCTCGGCGGGATCGATGCCGGCAAAAGCGCCTTGCCCGGAGCGCCATCCGTCCAGGCAGTCTCCGCACACGCCCTTTCTTTTGGAGGCCAGATCGCCGCCGCAGGGGCACCAGGTTTCGTGCGCGCACTGCCCGCAGCCGCCGCGGATGCAGCAGGCGAAGCGCTTCTCGCCGGTCAGGGTGCGCTTGGCGCGCAGGAGCGCTTCTCTGGCTGCGGCGAGCGCGGCGGAGGGCACATCGGCGGCCATGGCCGGCCGGGGACACGCCTGGTGCTCGGCCGGCAGCAGGGCAACGGTTTTGGCATCGATGCCTTTGACGGCGCCGCGTCCCGCCTTCCATCCCGCGTAGCATTCGCCGCAGGCGCCGTGTCCGTCCGCGACGTTGCGCGCGCAGTTGCAGGAGCCGTTGACGCGCGCGCACAGGCTGCACGAAGGCCGCATGCAGCAGGCGTAGCGGCCTTGCGCGGCCAGTTTCCGTTTGGCCGCGGATAGCGCGGCCTGCGCCCGGTTGAGGTCCGCCTGGGCCTTGGTGGGCTTCAGGTTCCGGGGGACGTCGTGCCCCAGGCATAACAGGGCGAAGAGAAGAGCGCCTGCCAGCAGGCGATGGCAAGCTAAAGCATGCCCCACCACGGCCCCTTTCACCGGTCCTCCCCCGCGCGCAGCAGGAAGTCGGCCGTAGTCACGTGACCGGCACGCTGGAATTGCACCCAGCCGCGATAGAGGCCCGGCTCGGGAAACCGCGCCAGAAAGCGCAGGGTGCCTGCGGCGGCGCCGGCGCTGGCGTCGGGATGCGAATGGACGAAGGTGGACCCATCCTCGTGGACCAGCATCAGGTGGCCGGGCGCGCCCAGATACGGCTCGAGATCGGAAATCGGCGCGCCCGTGCGGGCATCTTTGATTTCTACGATCACGGGAACCGTCTGGCGCACGGGAAGCGAGTCCTGGGGCGATCGCAACTCGATGCTGCACTCGCCCGCCTGACGCACCCGCGGCGCCCCCTGAATCCAGGCTTTGCGGATATCGAAGCCCACGGTTTCGGCGCCGGCCACGGCCAGCTTCGCGGCCAGGATCTGCGCCCCGGCATTGGTGGGCGCCACGTCGGCGAACAGGCGGTAGTCGCCGCCCGACGCGAAGGTGTACGTCAGCCGGAAGGCGCCGCTGGCATCCACGACGGGATGCTCGTGCGCGAAATGCGACAGGTCGCGGCGCACCACCACCAGGTGCATCAGCGCCTGGTGGACGGGCTCAAAGGCGGTGACCACCGCATTGCCGTGGTCGCGGTCGCGCACCTCGAGGCGCAGTTCCACCGGCTCGCCGGCGTGCGGCTTGCGGGGCTCGGTGACGACCTCCATGTGGAAGCGCGGGGCCAGCGGCTTGCGATGCGCGGCCTTCTCCGGGTCGAGCACGTGCAGAGGAAACTCCACGGCGACCCGCTCCCCCTCGGGCGGTTGCAGAGACAGGCGCAGGCGGAACTCGCCGCCGTGCGCGAAGGTGGGATGGATGCCGTAATCGCCGGGTGTGCCTTCGGCGTGCGCCGTCTCGGTGAACGGCGGCATGCCGGGCATCTCCGGCATGTCGATAGTGGCTTGGGGAGCGAGACGCACCACCGGCGTAAAACCGGAGAGAGGATCGGGGCGGGAGGTGTCGGCGACGCGGAATTCAATTTGCATTTCCTCCTGCGCATAGAGGCCGCCGGGAGGAAGGCGCAGCGTCACCTGGTATTTTCCCGCGCTCTGTTGCAGGGCATCGCCCGCCAGCGCGAACGACGCCAGCAGCAAGCCAAGAACCAATCCGCGTGGGGCGGGCAATCCTGCCCGCGGCCGGCCTTCCGGCCCGCAGGAGCCGCTGGAAATCGGGTCCGCCGGCTGAATCGCCCGCCCCACGGTCAAATGGACTCTGGTATGTTGCATGCCGCACTACGCTAGCGAATCGACACCGTGGCCGTTTGGCTGGTCTGCCCGCCCTGGGCCAGCACCAGCGCGGCAGCGGGGTCGGGCGTCGCCCCGGCCGGCACGATAATGTTGACCTGGCCGAGCCCGGCAAATCCCGCCGTCAGCCCGGCAAAGAATACTTGTGCGGGCAGGCCGCCGATGGTCGCCGTCACGGTATTGGTGGCGGATATCAGCACACCAAACGGCGCGCTCTGCCCGGCCGCGACTGGCGGGTCGACGGCGCCCAGTCCGGTAACATAGCAGACAATCGCATTGCCGCGCGATTCCGGGTTGTCGGGCGAATTGATGCTGTTGTCCTGGTTCTGCGCCACGGCCCGTTTCGTGCCGCCGATAGTGAGAATGCCGATGGCGGTAGGCGCCACCGCGAACGGCGCCGGAACGGTGCGCCCGGCGGGAGTCACCACCACGGCGGTGGCGGTTCCGGGGGCCGCATCGTAAGGCAGTTGCGCGTTGATCTGGCCCGAAGAGACAGCGTACAGCGGGACTTGCGCGCCGTTCACTTCCACGGAGACGCCGGCAATCTGAAGCGGCAGCGGAAAGGCGGCCGCGGCTTCGGTGGTGGGCGCCAGGCCCGCGCCGAAGATGGAAATGAATCCGCCGGGCGAAACCGGCGTAGTGAAGCTCGATCCGCTCACGATGCCTCCCGCGAAGACCGCCAGAGCGCCGCCGAAGGTCACCTTCCGGATGAGGTAGTTCTGCCAGTCGACGATGTACAGGTCGTTGTTGGCGTCGAGGGCAATGGCGCAGGGAGAATTCAACGCGCTCGCGGTGGCGTCCACGCCGTCGGCGCCGCGCCCTTGCACCCCGGTGCCGGCCACGGTGGAGATATTTCCGGAGGAATCGATGCGGCGGATGCGATGGTTGCCCGTGTCGGCGATGTAGATGTTGCCCAGCGCGTCGGTCTTGACGTCCATGGGCGTGTTGAGACAGGCCTGCGTAGCCGGGCCGCCATCGCCGCAGAAGCTTTGCTGGCCGTTGCCGGCGATGGTGGTGATGACGCCGTTTCCGCCGACTTGGCGGATGCGGTGATTGCGGGTGTCGGCGATCAGCAGGTTGCCCGAGCGGTCGATGGCGATGCCCGCGGGCTTGATGAGGGTGGCGCGGTTGGCCGGACCGTTATCGCCGAGCGGAAAGCCGGTACCTGTCGGGAACCCCGTGCCTGCGGCGGTAGCGAGTTTGCCATCCGCACCGACCTTGCCCACGCGGTTGCTATGCAGTTCGGCGAAGTAGACCAGGCCGTTGGCGTCTACGGCGAGGCTGGCCGGCCAATCCATGGGCGAGGACGTGGCGGGAACGCCCGG
>JADGNR010000184.1 GCA_017883415.1 Bryobacteraceae bacterium
GTACAGGATGGCGCGATCGAGCGGGACTTCGCCGATAATGACCGTGGTCTCGACCGGCACCCCGCCGCGCGCCACCATGTATTTGGCCTTTTGCCAGGACCCGATGGTGGGCAGAATTTGCGTGACATGGATCGCTTTTTCGACCCGGGCGCCGTCGATCCGTTCCAGCCGGTCGCCGGCGTGGATGCCCGCATTGGCGCCGCCGCTGCCGGGTTTGACATCGAGCGCTTCCACGCCGCCGGCGCGGTCCACCCAGATGACGCCGTCGTCCAGCAGGCGAAACCGGTACTGTTGCTGATAGTTAATAACGGCGGCGACACCGGCAGCGAGTGTCAGGATGGTCAAAATCGCGGTGGACAGTTGGAACTTCAGTTCCTGAAACATAGTGGCCGCCGTAGCCGCTTCGCGAGACAATAATTCGTTGCCCTTCGCAGCACGTTTAGTACCGCGCCGGATTTGAAATATCGTATCCAGAATAGCCTTTTTATCTACAACTTACAACAGGGGGTTCGGTCCCTCTCCGGTTTTTGGGAGAAATACACTATGCGGAAGTGTATCGAAGAAGCAGGGACTGGGGGCTGGGGGCTAGGGCCTGGGGCTTCTGCAGACCGGCGGGGCCTGGGGATTGCGCCAACCGGCGAGAGCTGGGATTGCGCTAACCGCCAGTCGCCCGGGAGCCAGCGCCTGACCCGCCGCCTGTGTCCGCCCCGGTCCTTGGCCCTTAGCCCCAACCTTGGCCCGCAGCCCCTGTGTGTCTCACAAAGGCTTGGCCCGAAGGGCCACACCGTTCCTTAGCCCCTAGCTCCCAGCCCCTAGCCCCCGGGTCAAGTGTGCGTGCGAACCATCGTTCATATGGTAGTTCCAGGACCTCCTGCCGATTCGATGAAATGCTGTACACTATTGTTTACAGGTTACGATGCTCCCGTGGCGAAGGCCGCCTCACTCCTGATGGCGGTGTGGCCCACAGAGAGGCAGGGAAGTTCCAGAGGTACATTAATGAGAACTGCGGCATTGTCTATCATATTGGCGGCGTTATCCTGCGGAGCAGGCGTAGCGCAACAGGGCTCCACTCCTCCCCGGGAGCCCCAGCAGGCGCCTCCCACGGCAGCACCGAAGCCGAAGCCACCGGAGTCCTTGTCGCCGGTGGTTCCGGGGATGCCGGCGATGGTTCCGGCGCAGAATGCGGCGCCGCCGGCGAAGACGCCCGCCGATGCCGCCGATCCGGCCAAGATGGCGGCGCCGCCGGTGCAGCCAGGGGCCAGACTGCCGGGGACCGCGCCGGTGGACGAAAAGACGTACATCATCGGCGCCGAGGATGTCGTGCGGGTCAACACGTGGGGACACACCGATGTCAGCGGAGATTTTAGGGTCCGGCCGGACGGCCGCATCTCCATCCCGCTGATCGGCGAGGTGCAAGCGTCCGGCCTCACGCCCAAGGCGTTGGAAGATGAGATCGCGGACCGGCTCAAGGCCAGCTTCATCCGCTCCCCCAACGTGACCGTGGGGCTGACCGAGGTTCGCAGCAAGAACTACTTCATTAACGGCGAAGTGAACAAGCCCGGGAAGTATGACCTGGTGGTGCCCACCAAGATCCTGGAAGCGCTGGTGAACGCCGGCGGATTCCGCGATTTCGCCGATCAGAAGCACATCGTCATCATCCGCGGCGCCAAGCGTTTTACGTTTAACTTCAAAGACGCCATCAAGGGCAAGCACCCGGACCAAAACATATTCCTCGAGCCGGGCGATGTCATTATTATCAAGTGATTATTATCAAATGATCCATAGAAAGATCGAGGAGAGGTATTGAATATGGGATCTGCACAGAATTATGTCAACGTGACCCGCCGTCCACCCGATATCGAAGACTACATCGACATGTTTCGCCGGTACCGCTCCTGGGTCATCGGCCCCATGTTCGCCGGCCTGGTGATCGCGGTGGTGATTGCGTTTCTATGGCCGGATACTTATATTTCCTATGCGGTGATGCGCATCACGCCCCAGGCGGTCCCGGCCAACCTGGTGCCCAGCGTGGTGAACATCCAGATGCAGGACCGGATCAACCAGATGGAGACCGAGATCCTGAGCCGCACCAGCCTTTCGGATATCATCCGCAAGCCGTCGCTGGACCTGTACAAGAAGGAACTGGCGCGGCGGCCGCTGGAAGACGTCATCGAGGACATGAAAAACAAGTCCATCACCATCAAGATGATCGAACAGCCGGGAGCGCAGGGGCAAAACCGCTTCGCCTCCGCGTTCATGATCCGCTTCGAGTATACGGACAAGTACAAAGCGCAGATGGTGGTGCGCGAGCTGGTCAGTAAGTTCAACGAGCAGAACTTCACGGTGCAAAAACACCAGGCCGAGCAAACCACCCAATTCCTCACCGACGAAATGAAGCGCGCCAAGGAAAAGCTGGACGGCCTGGAAGTGCAAATGACCCGGTTCAAGCTGGAGAACCGCGGCAAGCTGCCGGAGGAGTTTCAGACCAACGTGCAGAACATGAACACGCTGGAATTGCGGTTGGGCGCGGTGGAGGATGCCATCAGCCGCGACACGCAGGACCGGTTGATTCTGGAGAGCAACCTGCAGACCGTGAAGTCCAATCAGAATTTCGCCGCCAACAATCTGGAAACGACGGTCGCCGGCCAGGCGGTGAAGAATCAGCGCATCATCGATTTGAGCAAGGACATCACCAACGCGAAGACCAACCTGGCCGCCATGCTGGAAACGTACGACGAAGGCTATCCCGCGATTGCCAGCATGAGGAAGCAGATTGGCGTTCTCGAGAAGGAAAGAGACGACCTCGAGAAGGAAGATCAGGCCAAGCCGCAGACTGGAAACACGAGGGTAGCGAATCCGCAGGCGCAGATGGCTTTGCAGAACCTGGACGCTACGCAGAAGAACATCCAGGCGCAGATCCAGGCGAAAAACATGGAAATCGTCACCAAGACGAAGCAGGCCGAAGATTTGCGCAAGATGATCGCCAGTTTCCAGGTCCGCATCGAAGCCGCGCCGGCCAACGAACAGCAATACGCCACCCTGATGCACGATTACCAACTGGCCCGGGAAGAATACGACCAGGGGACCAAGAAGATGAACGCGTCGGAAACGTCCCGGAACCTGGAAGAACATCAGGCGGGTGAAAACCTGGAAGTGCTGGATCCGGCGAACCTGCCGCTGCAGCCGGCCTCGCCGCAGCGGCTGGTGATCGCCGGCGCCGGCGCGGCGATCGGGCTGATGGTGGGCATCGTGCTGGCGGGCGCCAAGGAATTGAAGAACACGTCTCTGAAGAACCTCAAGGACGTGCGGGCCTACACCAACCTGCCGGTGCTGAGCAGCATCCCGCTGCTCGAAAACGCCCTGCTGGTGAGGCGGAAGCGACGGCTGTTCTGGCTAGCCTGGTCGAGCGCCATCATCCTGGGATGCGTGGCCATGAGCGGCTCGATGTATTATTACTTTTTCGGCCAGAGTTGAGAAGGGCGCAACGGGAAAGCGCTACGGGAGAAAAAATGAGTCGAGTACACGATGCTTTGCGCCGGGCGGAACAGGGCGGATCGCCTTTGGAAGGGCCGGTCCCGGCCGTGGCCGAGGAGAGCCGGACGCCCGGGTTTGTGCCGGTGAATGGCGGTGTCGCGCCACCGGTCCGGCTGAACATTCAAGCCGGCATGTTGGGCGAAGTGAGGCTGGTGCCGTTCCATCCGGCGCCGGAATCGCACTTGTTGGATCTCAACAACTCGCACGAGACCCCGGCCGAGGAGTTCCGCACGCTGCGTACGCGCCTCAACCACCTGCAATCGCTCCAGCCGCTGCATGTGGTGGTCGTCACCAGCCCCTCGCCGGCCGAAGGCAAAACGTTCACGGCGGTGAACCTGGCGCTGGCGGAATCGCACCTGGCGGAGAGCTCGGTGCTGTTGGGCGATTTCGATCTGCGGAGGCCCATCATTCATAACCTGTTCCAGATTGACCGCGCTCCCGGACTTTCCGACTATCTCACGGGCCAGTGCACCTTCCCGCAGGCGCTCCGCCGTCTGGAGGGCATGAATCTGTATCTTCTGCCGGCCGGCAGCCCGGTGAAGAATCCGCTCGAATTGCTGAACATGCGCCAGGCCAAGGCGTTGTTCGAGGAGTTGCCGCGCAGCTTCAACTGGGCGATCTTCGACACGCCGCCGCTGTTGTTTTCCGCCGACGCGAATCTGCTTTCCACCATGGCCGACGGCACGATTCTGGTGGTCAAGATCGGTTCCACGACGTTCGACAACGTTACCCGCGCCATGCAGTCGTTGTGCGAGAACAACGTATTGGGGATCGTGGCCAACGGCGCGCGCGCCTCGGAGCTGTACAGCAAGTACACGTACTACTACTCGAAATCGGAGTAGTGCCGGCGGGCCTAACAACTCGACGCGGAGTCGCGGAGACGCCGAGATCTACGCGGAGCAAACAAATTCTTGCCACGGAGCGCGCGAGGAGCGGGCCGGAGCACGCGAGGAGCGGGCCGGAAGGAATACTTCCGCGTTGCTTCTCCGCGTCTTCGCGCCTCCGCGTCGAGTCCGGAATTTCCAATGGGCGCCCTTCACAGCCGGCATGTGTATACGTTGGCCGGCGGAAGGTTCCAGATGACGCGCTCGCTGGCGACTTCGCGAAAGTACTCGCGCAGGAAATCCCGTTCGCGAAAATGCGGCAGCCCCGGCGCGGAGACCTGCAGGTACTGATACTGGGTCAGGACGCCGTCCCGCGAGAGGTGCTCCGCCACTTGCCCCAGAATGTTCGAGCGCAGCTCCGGCCCCATGCTGGTCAGCCCGAGAGAAGAGACAATGGCATCGGCGCGGCGGATCCCCCGTTGGCGCAGGAACGACCCCAGCGCTTCGGCTCCTCCCAGGATGGGAACGAAGCGGGAATCGCGAATCTTCCGCTGGACATGGGTAATGAAGGCGGGATTGATATCGACCCCGTACAATACCGCGCCGGGCAGCATGCGCCGCAGGAGTTCGTGGGTGATGGCTCCGGTGCCCATGCCGAGCTCGACGATCACCCGCGCCCGGGTGAAATCAATCGGGCGCAACAGGGCCGCGGCCAGAAACCGCGAACTGGGAAACAGCGAGGCGGTCACCGACAGCGATCGCAGGGATTGAAAGAAGAACAGGCTGTGGCTGGTATGCAGGCGCGAAGCGCGGACCGAAATCAACCGGGTCGCCGGTTTGGCGTCAGGACGCTTGTGCGTTTGTTCTTTCAAGCATTCCCGCCTCTCTAGGAAACCGCAGCCAGGGCGGTTTGCAGTTCTGGGACCTCGATCTGAATGCGCGTGCCGGCGCCCGGCTGGCTGTCCACCCACATGCGATATTCGTTCCCGAACAGCACCTTCAGCCGTTCGTTCACGTTACTGACTCCGATCCCGTGGTCCAGCAGTGTGGCCAGCTTGGCTTCGGGGATGCCGATCCCGTCGTCCTCCACCAGCAGATGCAGTCTGGATTCGGTACGATGCGTGCGAATCCGGATGGTACCACCCTCCACTTTGCTGCTCAACCCGTGCTTGATGGAGTTCTCCACCAGGGGCTGCAGCAGCATGCTGGGCACGAGCATGTCCAGCGTGTCGGCCGCCACGTCCTGTTCGAAGCGCAGCTTGTCCCCGAACCGCATCACTTCAATGGAAAGATAATCTTCGATGAAGGTGAGCTCATCGCGCAGCGTGCTGAAGTTTTCATGTTTGCGCAGCAGCCTCCGCAGCACCTTGGAGAGCTTGACCACCATCACGCGCGCCTGGTTGGGGTCGGTGCGGATCAGGGAAGAGACCGAATTCAGCGTATTGAAGAGAAAATGCGGATTGATCTGGCTGGTGAGCGCGGCCAGGCGCGCCTCTACGAGCAGCCGTTCCTGCTCCTCCAGTTTTTTCTCGTTGCGCGTGCTGTTCCAGATTTTCAAGGGAATGGCCACGGCGAACAAGGTCGTCAGATACAGCGCGACGATGGTCAGCGGGTGGGGATTGGCGGTGGACGGCCCGAGATGGAACACTTGCCGGTCGAAGAACCCGCCGAGGGTCTGGCGGAGGGCTTCGGCCACCAGAACCACCGCCAGGAAGATCAGTTGGAAGGAGGTCCGGCGGTGGTTGTGCCGTTCCTTGAAAAAGCGGTAAATGCTCAGGTCGAAGAACGGGGAGAAACGCCAGATCTCGGCCGGGTCGGGGGCGAAATCGCGCAGCAGGCCGCCCAACACGCCGATTCCGGCCAGCAGCGGCAGGGTCAGCAGTTCGCCGCGGAACATCGCCGGCAGGCAAATGACGATTCCGGCGGCCAGGCCGGTCACGTAGCCGCCCAGAATGCCGGCCAGCAGGCTGCCCTCCAGGCCGAGGTCGGCGCCCTGATAGTTGTTGTGGCTGGCGACGCGGGTGGCCACGCTGGCGGCGAAGACAAGAGCCAGCCACAAGGAAAGGGACAGCCGCTGGTTGAGCGTGCGGTTCTCCCGCATGAGCATGGACTTGAACGTGTTGGATCGAGCCAGGACGCTGGCGATCGAAGCCATCGCGCCCAGTTTCACCAGCAGCGAAACCAGGTAACTTTCCAGCATCGGGTATAGGAAGCCATTATAATAGACGGCATAAGGCTCGCCGTATTAACCCATGAAGAAGAACTCTGCGCCGCGGCTCCGAAAAGTGGCGGAAGCGGAATTCCCGACGCACTTCGGGGGGTTCCGGATCTTCGGTTTCGAAGGGACCGATGGCGACCGGGTAGAAGAAGCCATCGTGCTCAAGATGGGCGAATTCCCTGCCGGGGATGCTCCGCTGGTTCGGATTCACTCGCAATGTCTCACCGGCGACGTGTTTCACAGCCTGCGCTGCGATTGCCGCGCGCAGCTGGAAATCGCGCTGACCGCGATTGCCGGCGAGGGACGGGGCCTGGTGATTTACGAACTGCAGGAGGGCCGCGGCATCGGCCTGCTCAACAAGCTCCGCGCCTATGAGTTGCAGGACCAGGGCGCCGATACCGTGGAAGCCAACGAACGCCTCGGGTTCGACTCCGACCTGCGCAGCTACCAGTTGCCCGGGACCATTCTGCGATACTTCGGATTGAGCGCGGTCCGGCTGCTTTCCAACAATCCGGAGAAGGTGGCGGCGGTGGAGCGCGCCGGGGTGGCGGTAGCCGAACGGATACCCTGCGTGGCCGATGCGCTGGCCACGCGCCGGAAATATTTGCGCACGAAGAAGGAAAAGATGGGGCACCTGCTGGAGTAAGAGCCGTGGGGCGGGCAATCCTGCCCGGGGTCCCCTGGGGACGCTTTTCAAGCGGCTCTGCGCCGGCTGCGGACGCCGGCTGAAAGCCAGCGGCAGCCAGGATTGGCTGCCCCACGTTCCAGCCCGTCAGCCGGCCGTGCTGGTTTTCGGCTGGCCCATTTTGCCCATTTCCGCCTGCATGCGCTTGCGCATCTCCTCCGGCGCCACGTTTTCTTTATGCGTGGCCAGGGACCAGGAATGGCCGAACGGGTCGGAGACCTTTCCGTAGCGGTCGCCCCAGAACATATCCTTCAGCGGCATCTCGACCTTGGCGCCGGCGGCCACGGCTTTACTGAAGGCCGCGTCCACATCCTTCACGTAGACGAAAAGGCCGGAGGTGGCGCCGCCCAGCGATTGCGGTGAGCGCACGCCGGCTTGCGGGAATTCATCGCCCAGCATAATGATCGAGTCGCCGATCTGCAGTTCGGCATGGCCGATCTTTCCCGGCGGGCCTTCCATGCGAAGCCGCTCGGTGGCGTCGAACGCCCGTTTGTAGAATTCGATTGCGCGCGATGCGTCATGGACGGTCAGGTACGGCGTCAGCGTATGGTACCCTTCCGGGATCGGTTTCACTTGACTTGCCATTACTCCCCTCCTTGCAATGGATTTGCACCATCCAGTGTATTACCGACAGGCCCCGGCATCTGTCCGAGACCACACAACCAGGGAGTCCACTGCGCCGGCGGTGTGCCAGCCGTCACGGTGGCGGTGGAATTCAGGCCGCGGCCGCTTCGGGGGCCGGCGCGGCAGCGCCCTGGCGCGACGCGGCCCACAACCAGGCGAGCGACACCAGCGCGAAGGCCGCAATCGACCAGACGATGCGGGCATCGCGCACGCCGCCGAACCAGGAGCCAAGCGCGAGAACGGAGCCTCCCAGCGCCGCGAGACGGGCCGCTTCCCACGCCAGAAAGGCGCGCCGGTTCTCGAGCATGCCGCCTAAAATCACCAGGCTGGCGACGAGGAGCGAGAAATAGAGGATGCCGAGGGCAGTGGGCTGTTTTCCCAGTAGGGCCAGGAAGTGGCTGTTGGCGGCGATCAGAGCGAGGAACTGCACCAGGGTATAGAGGCTCAACGCCAGGCTCCGCGGCGGGTCGAATCGCGCGAAATCGCGGCGGGGATCGTAAGCCGGCTTAGCCAGACGCCGGGCGACGTCGGCCGGGCGCCATCCGGGGGGAGCGATCCACACGCGCAACTTGTCGCGCCACGAACGCGTCTGCCAGCAGTCCCGCGCCATGGCCCAGTAGTAGTGCAGGTTGGCCCACACGGGATTCCAGCTTTTCAGTTGACCGCGGATGCCGTAGAGGCACGGTTCGGAGTCAAGCTCCTCCTGAAAGCTGCCGAACATGCGGTCCCAGACCAGAAAGACGCCCACGTAATTCTTATCGAGATAAATATCGTTCTGGGCGTGGTGCACGCGGTGGTTCGAGGGCGTCTGGATCCAGCGGTCGAGAATGCCCAGCCGCCCGATGTGGCGCGTGTGCGGCCAGAACTGATAAAAGAGCTGCGCCACGCCCACCAGCAGGAACGCGCCCACCGGCACGCCGCACAATGCCATGGGAACGTAAAAGACCCAGTTGACCAGCGAGCCCGTCCCCGGCTGGCGCAACGCGGTGGTCAGATTGAATTCTTCGCTCTGATGATGGACTACGTGCGAGGCCCAGAACAGCCCCACGGTGTGGCCCAGGCGATGCTGCCAGTAGTAACAGAAATCGTAGAAGACAAATGCGAACGCCCAGGTGGCCCAATGGGTGGCGGGCAGGCGCACCGGCGCCAGGCGCAGGAGCACCCATTGGTACGCGAAGAGGCCCAGGAAGCCGAAGAACACGCGCATTCCCGTGCTGACGACCCCGCAACTGAGGCTGTTGACGGCATCGGCGAAGCGGTAGTACTCGGTGCCGCGCCAGCGGTCCACGATGAACTCCAGGGCGATCAGCGACAGAAACACGGGAACCGCGAAAGCCACCGCCCGGCTGTAGGTGGTGTCCATGGGGAGCCCCTCTCGGGACATCATAGCGCACCAAGTTGACACGGGAGCCGGACCCGCCGCACACTGGGATGCGGCAGAGGAGAGGAAATCATATGGTTCATGTCGGGTTGCTGGTGCGCCTGGAGGCCAAGCCGGGCAAGGAAGCGGAGATGGAGAGTTTTCTGAAGGGCGGCCTCGCGCTGGCCGAACAGGAGCCGGCCACCACGGTCTGGTTTGCCATCCGCATGGGGCCGTCGACGTTCGGCATTTTCGATGCTTTTCCGGACGATTCCGGCCGGCAGGCGCACCTGACCGGTCCCATCGCCGCGGCGCTGATGGCCAAGGCGCCCGACCTGTTGGCGCGGCCGCCGGTGATCGAGAAGGTCGACGTGCTGGCCGCCAAAGTGGGGTAGGCCTCCCGGCCTGCTCCCAGCGCGGGCAACGCTCCTCGCTAGTTCATCGACGTGGTGGACGCGCCTGCGCCCTTCACGTATTTATCGAACCACGTGAGCTTTTCCCAATTCACGTGCTCGATGGTTTCTTTCCCGCGGTACCCGTGGGCTTCGAACGGAAGGAACACCAGCCGGACAATGCCGCCATTGCCGCGCACCGCCTCGTACATGCGCGCGGACTGAATGGGGAACGTGCCGCTGTTGTCGTCCGCTTCGCCGTGGATCAACAGCAGCGGCGCTTTGATCTTATCGGCGTACATGAAGGGCGACATCTTGAGGTACACCTCCGGCGCCTGCCATAGCGTCCGGCGCTCGCTTTGGAATCCGAAGGGAGTGAGCGTGCGGTTGGGAGCGCCGCTTTCGGCGATGCCCGCCTTGAACAGGTCCGAATGCGCCAGCAGGGTATCGGTCATGAACGCGCCGTAGCTGTGGCCGCCCACGCCGACGCGCGCGCGGTCGGTAACGCCCATCTCCACGGCCTTATCGATAGCCGCCTTGGCGTCGGACACCACCTGCTCGACGAAGGTGTTGTTCACCGTGTCCGGGTCGCCCACAATCGGCATGGCGGTGTTGTCCAGCACGGCGTAACCGTCGAGCACGAAGAACAACTGGGAATACCCCGCGATCTCCGTGAAGCGTTTGGTGGAACCGCTCACCTGGCCGGCGGTGGCGGCATCGTTGTACTCGTAAGGGTACGCCCAGACCAGGGTCGGCAGTCTGGTTCCGGGCTTGTAATCGGGCGGCAAGTAGAGGGTGAACGAGAGATCCACGCCATCGGCCCGCTTGTATTTCACCAGCTCCTTATGGATGCCGCGAATGGAGGGCTGCGGGTCGGGGAATTTGGTCACCGCGACGGGGGAGCCGCCGGGCGTCCGCACGTAGTAGTTGGGCGGCTCGGTGGGGCTCTCGCGGCGCGTCAGGAACTTCGCGCCATGATCGTCGAGCAGCGCGACCACGCTTTCGAAATGGTCGTCGTCGCAGAGGAACAGGCGCTCGGTCTGTTTGGTGGCCAGGTTGTAGCGATCCAGGAAGGGATGATCGCCCGACGCCGACGCGCCGGCGCCATTGAGGAAAATATTGCCGCCATCCTCGAGGATCGCCATCTCGCCGTTGGGCATCGCTTTGGCGATGGGAGTGCCGGGGTCGTGATAGCGGTCCTGCTGGTTGCGGCTC
>JADGNR010000466.1 GCA_017883415.1 Bryobacteraceae bacterium
ACGATTGGATCGCCGTGTACGCCTTTGGCACCGGGGTGGAAGTCTTGCAGGAGTTTACGCGCGACAAGGCTGCCGCCAAGAAAGCGGTCTTGCGGACGCGCGCGCAAGGCTTGACGGCGTTGTTCGATGCCGTATCGCGCGTCGCCGGGGAGATTACCGGGCGCAGCGGCAAGAAGGCGGTGATTGTCTTTACCGATGGCGACGACAATGCCAGCGTCTTGAACGCGCAGCGCGCCGTGGACCGGGCCAAGAAGGCCGGAGTGCCCATCTACACGGTGGCGCAGGGCGAAGCGCTGGCCAGCCACGCGCTGATGGACCAGTTACGGGAGCTTTCCCGCCTCACCGGCGGCCGGAATTACGCGGTCAGGAAGCCGGCCGAGATCGGCGCCATTTTCCAGGATATTTCCGACGAATTGCAGCATACCTACCTGCTGACCTACAAGCCCCCCGAAGCGCGCGACGGAACCTGGCGGCAAATCACGCTCGCCGTGGACGGCGTCAAGGAGTACAAGATTCGGGCCAAGGAAGGATACTACCCGTTTTGAAGAGCGATCAGCTTTCGGCTATCAGCTCTCGGCCACCCGGTGGGGTAGGCCTCCTGGCCTGCCCCCGGGCGCCGAACGCGCGCTTCGCGCGCTGGGCAGGCCGGGAGGCCTACCCCACTGGCGCGGAAAGCTGATCGCTAATCGCGCCGTAGATCGGCTTCAGCGCCGGGTAGAGCGCCTGGTAAATCTGGTGACCCTTTTCGTAGAAGGCGGCACGAGTGGCATCCGGGGGAACCGAACCCGTTTCGCGAATGGCGGCGCGGCAAACTTCGGGCACGGAGGGGTATTCGCCGGTGCCGGCGAGCGCCAGCAGGGCGGCGCCGTAGGCCGAGCCCTCCTGGGTTTCGAGCGTGACCACGCGCTGGTTCAGCACGTCGGCCAGCAACTGCCGCCAGAAGGCGCTCACCGCGCCGCCGCCGGACGCGCGCACGGAATTCGCCGCCACGCCCAACGACTGAACGATATCCAGGCAATCGCGCAGGCTGTAGGAGACGCCTTCGAGCAGGGCGCGGACCAGGTCGGCTCGCGTGTGGCTGGCGGTGAGGCCGATCCAGCCGCCGCGCGCGGAGGCATCGAGGTGCGGCGTCCGCTCGCCCATCAGGTAGGGGAGCCAGAAGAGGCCCTGGGCGCCGGCGGGGGATTGCGCGGCCAGCGCGGTGAGCGCATCGTAGGCGGTTCCGGGCGCGAGTTGGTTGCGGAACCATTGCAGGCTCAAGCCTGCGCCCTGGGTGACCCCCATGACGTGCCAGCGGTCGCGGACGGCGTGGCAGAAGGTGTGGACGCGGCCCGCCGGGTCGTAGGCCACCTTCTCCATATGCGCGAACACCACCCCGGATGTGCCGATGGTGCAGGAGACGATTCCCGGCTCGACAATGCCGTTGCCCACCGCGCTGGCCGCCTGGTCGCCACCGCCGCCCACCACCGGAGTACCGGCGTGCAGTCCGGTCAGTTGCGCGGCTTCTCTCGTGATCGCGCCGGTGACGTCGCTCGATTCGTAACAGCGCGGCAGGATGGCGCGATCCAGGCCGAGGCCGTCGGTCATCTCCCACGACCAGCGCCGCTGGACCACGTCGAACAGCGCCGTGCCGGAGGCATCGGAGACCTCGGAGGCGAACTCGCCGGTCAGCCGGAAGCGCACGTAATCCTTGGGCAGGAGCAGCCTGCGCACGCGCTCGAAATTTTGCGGCTCATGGTCGCGGACCCACAACAGTTTGGGCAGCGTGAAGCCGGTGAGCACGGGATTGGCGGTGTACCGCAGGACGTTCTCGGGGCCGATCTTGGCGTTGACCGCGTCCACCTGCGCCTGGCTGCGCTGGTCGCACCAGATCAGCGCGGGACGGATGACGCGGCTATCGGCATCGAGGATCACGAGACCGTGCATCTGGCCGGAGAGGCCGATGCCCTTGACCTGGCCGCCGGAGATGCCGGCCGAAGACAGCACGCCGCGGATCGCGTCCACGGCCGCATCCCACCAGTTTTCGGGGCGCTGCTCGGCCCACAGGGGCCGCTCCATGCGCATCTCCTCGTGCGGCGCGGTATAGCCCGCGCGCACCCGCCCGCGCTCGTCCACCAGAAGGGCGCGTGAGCCGCCCGTGCCGATATCCACGCCAAGCCACATAGTCCTCTATGGTGCCACCGCAACCACCTCAAAACAACTACGTTCGATGGCCGTAGCGAACCGCCGTAACAAAGCCAATAACGGTTGTGAACTGGACAGGGGCGCGTCCGAGGACCACCATAAAGGTAGAGATTATGACCGCCACCATTTCCCTATCGCCCCGGTTCCGCCCGGTTCTGGACCCGGACTTCGCTCCGGCCGCGCTGTGGAACCGGGCTTACCGCGCGATGGTCCATGAGAGCGGAGGCGGCCAGGATCTGGCGATCGCGCTGGAGCGGAGCGATGGCTCCGTGTCGCTCTACCGCACCAGGATCCTGCCCGATGAAAATGCCCACGTGGAGATCAACAACCTTTATGTCGAGCGGCTGTTGAAATTTCTGTTATGGCAGAAAGGCGGATGGCGGGTTACCATCGCGGGAGCGCCGCGCCTCGCCGGCTACCTGCGGGGAGTGTATGGGCCGGAGGGGGCGCGCGCCTTCGATCGCCAGTTCATGGGCGAGCGCGTATACGGGCGGCCGATGACCATCGCGGGCACCGCCTTCGACCAGGCGCCGGTGGAGAAAGAAACGGCGGCGCCGCTGGGCCGCCACCTGGAGGGCTATCGCATCGGGTTCGACCTGGGGGCGAGCGACCGCAAGTGCGCCGCCGTGGCCGACGGGCAGGTGATCTTCAGCGAAGAAGTGGCGTGGAACCCAAGCGCGCAGGCGGACCCGCAGTATCACTACGACGGGATCGACGATTCGCTGCGGCGGGCGGCGGCCCGCTTGCCGCGCGTCGACGCCATCGGCGGCAGTGCCGCGGGCGTCTACGTGGCCAACGAAGTGCGCGTTGGGTCCCTCTACCGCGGGGTGCCGCAGGACCTGTTCGACCGCCGCGTGCGGCGCCTGTTCTTCGACTTGCAGGCGGCATGGGGCGGGGTGCCGTTCGACGTGGTGAACGATGGCGAGGTGACGGCGCTGGCCGGGTCCATGGCGCTGGGCGACAGCGCCGTGCTGGGCATTGCCATGGGCAGCAGCCTGGCGTCGGGCTTCGTCACGCCCGAAGGCACCATTACCACCTGGTTGAATGAGCTGGCCTTCGTGCCCGTGGACTACCGCGGGAATGCGCCGGCCGACGAGTGGTCGGGCGACCGCGGCGTGGGCGCGCAGTACTTCTCGCAGCAAGCCGTGGGCCGGTTGCTGGCGCCGGCGGGCATCGAGCTTCCCGCGGAGATGCCGCTTCCCGTAAAGCTGGAGCACGTGCAGAAACTGGCGGCCGCAGGCGATGCGCGCGCGCGCAAAATCTACGAGACGGTCGGCGTATACTTCGGCTACAACATCGCGCACTACGCCGATTTCTACGATTTCCGCAATCTGCTGGTGCTGGGACGCGTGCTGTCGGGCGTGGGCGGAGACTGGATTCTGGCGGAGGCGGAGAAGGTGCTGCGGGCGGAGTTCCCGGAAGTGGCGGAGCGCATTCGGTTCCATATCCCCGACGAGAAAGAGAAGCGGCACGGGCAGGCCATTGCGGCGGCCAGTTTGCCGGCCATTCGAGTACAGGAGAAAATTCATGCAATTTCATAATCCGGGCGCGGACTTTTTTGTTCCCGACGGCGTGGCGCCGGAGGCAGCGCTGGCGCGCACCACGCACCTGTGCATTTCCGCGCACCAGGACGATATCGAAATCATGGCCTACCACGGTGTGGCCGCGTGTTTCGGACGGAAGGACAAGTGGTTCACCGGGGTGGTGGTGACCAACGGCGCGGGGAGCCCGCGCGCGGGAATCTACGGCGACTACAGCGACCAGGAGATGCAGAAAGTGCGCCTGGTGGAACAGCGCAAGGCGGCCTATGTGGGCGAGTACGCCTGCCAGATCCAACTGGGCTTCCCGAGCGCCGCGGTGAAGGATGCGAAGAACCGCGCGGTGGTGGAAGACCTGAGTCGGATACTGCGCGCGGCCCGGCCGGAGGTGGTGTATCTGCACAATCTGGCGGACAAGCACGACACCCACGTCGGCGTGGCTATGCGGGCGATTGCGGCCCTGCGCGGGGTGCGCGACGAGGTGAAGCCCACGCGCGTTT
>JADGNR010000467.1 GCA_017883415.1 Bryobacteraceae bacterium
GCTGCGAAATACGGCGCGTACACGTGCATCCCCTGGATGTGGAAATGTTCGCCCGTTTCGTTGATGAGGCCGCCCAGGTAGAGGCCCGCACTGACCGCGCTGATAGGCCCGGTAAGCACGTAGTCGAACATCAACGCGGAAACGGAGAACTTGGCCAGCGTGCCGCCCATGGCCTCGTGCACCACCCGGTACACGCCGCCGCGCACGAACATGGAGCAACTCTCGATGTAGATGGCGCGCACGGCGTAGGAGAACAGCATGATCGCCAGGATGAACCACGGCGCCGCTTTGCCGATGGCCTGTTCGGCGATGCCGCCCACGTAGTAGGCCGACGAAGCCAGGTCGCTGAGCACGATGGCCGCCGCCCGCCAGAAGGAAATGAAGGACAGCATGACGGTGGTGGCCACGACCACCTTGACCGCCACCGGCCGCTCGTCGATGCTCACGGACCAATCTCCCGCATGCAAGCTATCAGCATTCAGCTTTCAGCCCTCAGCTCACCCACCCGAAACGCGCGCTGAAAGCTGAGAGCTGAATGCTGATCGCTGAAAGCTGAGAGCTCACTTCGGGTGGAATTGGCCCCCACATATTAGCATAGACATATGGATTCGGAAGCCTTGGCGCGCGCGGCCATCGCGAAACTCCGCGCCGCGGGACACCAGGCCTACCTGGTGGGCGGCTGCGTGCGCGATCTGCTGCTGGGCGCCACGCCCCAGGACTTCGACGTCTCCACCGACGCGCGCCCCGACCGCATCATGGACCTGTTTCCCAACTCCGGCCGCGTGGGCGCGCATTTCGGCGTGGTGCTGGTGCGCGATGGCTTCTCCCAGGTGGAGGTGGCCACTTTCCGCAGCGACCACGACTACACCGACGGCCGCCGCCCCTCCAGCGTTCATTTTGAAAGCGACCCGCGCCAGGACGTGCTGCGGCGCGATTTCACCATCAACGGCCTCATGATGGACCCGGAGACCGGCGAGGTGCTGGATTTCACCGGCGGGCGGAACGACATCGAGCGGCGCGTGGTGCGGGCCATCGGCGATCCCGATACCCGTTTCGCCGAAGACCATCTGCGGCTGCTGCGCGCCATCCGCTTCGCCGCGCGGCTCGGCTTTGCAATCGATCCCGCCACCTTCGAAGCCATTGGCCGCCATCACGCCTCGATCCGGAACGTCTCGGCCGAACGCATTCGCGACGAGTTGGTGCGCATCCTCACCGAGGGCGGCGCGCGCCGCGGCTTCGAGCTGCTCGACGCGACCGGCATGCTGGCCGATATTCTGCCCGAAGTAGCCGCCATGAAAGGCGTCGCGCAGCCGCCCGAGTACCACCCCGAGGGCGACGTGTGGGTCCATACGCGGCTGCTGCTCGAAAAGCTCGATCGCCCCACCCCCACCCTCGCCCTGGGCGCGCTGTTGCACGACGTAGGCAAGCCGCCCACCTTCCGCGTGGCGGAGCGCATCCGTTTCGACGGCCACGTGGAAGAGGGCGTCAAACTGGCGCATCATATCCTCAACCGGCTGCGTTTTTCGCGCGACCAGATGGAGCAGGTGGAGGCGCTGGTGGCCCACCACATGCGCTTCAAAGATGTCCATCGCATGAAGGAGAGCACCCTCAAGCGGTTTCTCCGCCTTCCGGACTTCGCCGAACACCTGGAATTGCACCGCCTCGATTGTTTATCGAGCAACAAGCAGTTGGACAACTACCGCTTCGCGGCGCGCAAGCTGGCGGAGTTCTCCGAGGAGCATTTGAAGCCCGTGCCGCTGGTCTCGGGCGACGACCTGATCGCCGCCGGGTACGAGCCCGGCCCGGCTTTCGGCGCCGCGCTCCGCACCGTCGAAGACGCGCAACTGGAAGGCCTGGTGCGGACCAGAGAAGAAGCCCTGGAGCTGGCGCTGGCCGAATTGCGCCGCCAGGCTGAAAGCTGACCGCTGAATGCTGAAAGCTTCTTCAACGCTATAATCATCTATTAAGGTCTCTAACTATCATGCGAACCATTCAATTTACGCTCAACGGCCGGCCGGCGCGCGTCACCGTCGATGACGAGCGCATGCTGCTGTGGGTGCTGCGCCAGGACCTGGGGCTCACGGGCACCAAGTTCGGCTGCGGCGAGGGCCTCTGTGGCGCGTGCACCGTCATCGTGGGCCAGGAGGCCGTGCGGAGCTGCTCGACCCCCGTCAGGGACGTCGCCGGCAAGCAGGTGCTGACCATCGAGGGCCTGGAGCGCGAGGGCAAGCTCCACCCCATCCAGGAGGCTTTCCTGAAGCATCACGCCTTCCAGTGCGGCTACTGCACGCCGGGGATGATCCTCAGCGCGTATGCGCTGCTACTGAAGACGCCACGGCCGGCGCCCGCCGAGATCCTGCGGCACATGGACGACAACCTGTGCCGCTGCGGGGCGCACGTGCGCATTGTCGAGGCCATTCAGGAGGCCGCCGGCGCCCTGCAAGGAGGCGTGTAATGCGCCCCGACGATCTCAGCCGCCGCGAACTGCTGGCGCTGGCCGCGCCGGGCCTGTTCGTCTTCTTCCCGCTGGCGCCGCTCGCGGCGTTCCAGGAGCCGGCGCGGCTGCCGGGGCGCCAGGCCGGTCCCACCGACTTCAACGCCTGGCTGCGCATCGGCGCAGACGGCCGGGTCACCTGTTTCGCCGGCAAGGTAGAGCTGGGGCAGGGGACCGCTACTGCCCTGGCGCAGCTTTTGGCCGAGGAATTGGACGTGGCCTACGACGCCGTGGACATGGTGCTCGGCGATACCGACCTGTGTCCCACCGATATGGGCACCTTCGGCTCCATGGGCATCAGGCTGACCGGCCCGCTCATTCGTGCGGCCGCGGCCGAGGCGCGCGCGGTGCTGCTGCAATTGGCGGCCGAACGCCTCGGGGCGCCCGTCGAGCGGCTGCAAGTGAAGGCCGGCGTGGTCGCCGATTTCTCCGCCGGCAAGCGCGTAACCTACGCCGAACTGGTCGAGGGCAAACGCATCGAGCGGCACATCGAAAAAGTGCCGCTGAAGGCGTCGGCGGCGTTCACCGTCGTGGGGCGTCCGGCAGCGCGCAAGGATGCGCGCGACAAGGTCACCGGCAAGGGCAAATATGCCGGCGACTTCGCCTTTCCGGGGATGCTGCACGCACGCATTCTGCGGCCGCCGGCGCACGGCGCAACCGTGCAGGAGGTGGACACCACCGCCGCCGAAAAAGCCGGCGCGCGCGTGGTCCGCGATGGCAGCCTGCTGGCCATCCTCCACGAGCGCCGCGATCTGGCCGACAAAGCACTGGGGCTGGTGAAGGCGAGCTTCACTCCTCCGCAGCCGGGTCCGGACGATAAGACCATCTTCGACCACCTCTTAAAGACCGCGCCCGAACCGCGGCTGGTGAGCGAAAGCGGCAGCCTGGCGGAAGGCGCCAAGCTCGCCAGGGAAGTGGTGGAGCATACCTGGCTCAACAGCTATGTGGCCCACGCGCCCATGGAGACACACTCCGCCACCGTCGTGATCGAGAACGGCAAGGCCACGGTGTGGGCCAGCACGCAAGCGCCGTTTGGGGTGAAGCAGCAGGTGGCGCAGGCGCTCGGCTTCACGCCGCAGAACGTGCGCGTGATCGCGCCCTATGTGGGCGGCGGCTTCGGCGGTAAGAGCGGCGGCCAGCAGGCCGTGGAGGCGGCGCTCCTGGCTAAAGCCACCGGCAAACCGGTGCAGGTGGTGTGGGACCGCGCCGAAGAGTTTTTCTTCGATACCTTCCGGCCTGTGGCGGTGGTGAAGATCCGCGCGGGCCTCACCAGCGCCAACAAGATTGCGTTCTGGGATTACCAGGTCTGGGGCGCGGGCGACCGCGAGGCCCGGACCTTCTACGATATCCCGCACCAGCGCACGGTCTCGTCGGGCAACTGGATGGGCGGCAACCCGGCGGGGATGCATCCGTTCGCCGTCGGACCCTGGCGCGCGCCCTCGGTCAACACCAACACCTTCGCCCGCGAGTCGCAGATCGATATCCTGGCGGCGAAGGCCGGCGTGGACCCGCTCGAGTTCCGCCTGGCCCACCTATCCGACCGGCGCATGCGGCGCGTGCTCGAAGCCGCGGCGAAGCAGTTCGGATGGCAGGCGGGGAAGCCGCCCAGCGGGCGCGGCGTGGGTGTTGCCTGCGGCATTTACTCCGGCACCTATGTCGCGACCATGGCGGAGGTGGCGGTGTTCCCGTCGACCGGGCGCGTGCAAGTGAAACGGGTGGTGACGGC
>JADGNR010000185.1 GCA_017883415.1 Bryobacteraceae bacterium
AGGCGGCTCACGCCGGCCAACAGCCCTCCGTCTTGCGGATGAAACTGGTGGGAGCGGATGGCACGGCGAAGATCTCCGGTGCGGAGCCGCACTCCGGGACGGCGAACTATTTTATCGGCAACGATCCCAACCAGTGGCGTATGGGAGTCTCCACCTATGGAAAGGTGAACTACCGGGGAATCTACCCCGGCGTGGATGCGGTGTTCTACGGGAACCAGCGCGAGCTGGAGTACGATCTCACCGTGGCGCCCGGCGTGGATCCGAAGCAGATCGCGCTGGAGTTTTCAGGGGCCCGGCCGAAGCTCACCCGGCACGGTGACTTAGTCCTGAACCATCGTGACGGCACAGTCCTGCTGCACCGGCCGGTAATCTACCAGGGCACTGGCGCCGCCAGAACACCCGTGGACGGAAGCTACAAGCTGGCGGGACATCGCGTGACCTTCCTGATCGGTCCCTACGATCGCCGCCAGCCGCTGATCATCGACCCCGTTCTCTCTTACCTGACTTATCTCGGTGGAAGCAACGCCGACAACATCGGTGGCAGCACAGGCTACTACCCGTCGGGCGAAACCAACCCGACCCAAGGCTTGGCGATTGACCCTGCCGGCAATGTCTATGTAACCGGCTATACCTGCTCGGCTGATTTCCCGGTCGAGGCCCCCTACCAGAAGACAGCCAGGGAGTCCGCCGTGGCGGAGCCCGGTCACTTCTTTACCGTGTTCGTGAGCAAACTCAATGCAACGGGCACGGCGCTGGTGTATTCCACCTATCTCGGGGGTTCGGTGTTTGAGCAGGGTACTGCCATCGCCGTGGATTCGAGCGGCAGTGCCTATGTTGCGGGATATACCAGATCGCCCGATTTTCCAGTCACCCACGGCGCCTATATGACCCTCTGTAATGGCGGGTTGTGCAACTCCTTAGGCCCATACATTGGTTTCCTGACTAAGCTCAGCCCGGACGGCAAGAGCCTCGTGTATTCGACTTATCTTGGGGGCCAAGCGAACCACAGTACCCAAATCTACGCAGTCGCAATCGATTCAAAAGGACAAGCCTACGTCGCGGGCTATAACGACGATTTTTGCTGGAGTACCCAACCCGGCGCCACTTACTGCTTCCCGGAGACGGCGGGCGCGGTTCTTCCCGAGTCGCTGTTTGACAGTACATACACCCCCTCCGCCTTCAACCCGGGGAGCGCCTTTGTGACGGTGTTCGATGCCGCCGGTGCAAAACTGCTGTATTCGACGCTTTACGGCAACGACAACCCCCATCTGCACGGCTATTCGGATGCGTATGCTACCAGCGCCACGGGCCTGACCGTGGATCCCTCAGGCAATTTCTATGTAACGGGCAGCACGAAGGACGCTCACCTGCCGACGACGTCCGGCGCGTTTCAGCCGTTGTTTCCGAACGCCCCGGGGGTCACAGTGCGCGGTTTCGTCGCCAAGTTCAGTCCCGTGAACTCGCCCGGCGGCTCATCCCTGATTTATGGTACTTATCTGGGCGGCAGGAATCCCATCAGCGTGGGCGATCAAACGTCCGCCATTGCCGCGGACGCGAGCGGCAACGCGTACGTCACGGGCATCACCGGCTCCAGCGATTTCCCGCTCACGCCGGGCGCCTACCAAGCGACCTGCTATGCGAGTTGCCTGTACACCGGATTTGTTACTAAGATCAAGCCCGACGGCAGCGGCCTGGTCTGGTCCACCTTCCTGGGGAATACGACGAACCCCGCGTCCGGCGGGTACTACGGCCAAGTCGATACTATCGGCGACATTCAAGTCGATACGGCGGGCAACGTCTACGTCGCCGGCGAATCGGCCATCGGATTTCCGGAAGTGGACCCGATTCAAACCACCACCGGAGGCCAGGCGCAAGCTTTCGTCGCCAAGCTCGATCCGACGGGCAGCAGGCTTCTGTTCTCCTCGCTGATCGGCGGGGGCGGCACCTTGGGAACCCAATCCGCGGCGGGCCTGGCGGTCGATAGCCAGGGTGACATCCTCCTGGCGGGCAATACCAACAGCAGCGGCCTCGCGGTCACGCCGGGCGCGTTCCAGCAGGCATTTGGGAAAGGCCAGGGGGTCGGCGCCGGTTTTATTGCCAGGATCTCCCTTCCTTCCTCCACACCGGCCATCGCGGAGAGCGGCGGCGTGTTCAATTGCGCCAGTTATCAGCCGGGGATTGTTCCGAATTCCTGCGTCTCCATCAAGGGAATCAACCTCTCGTTGAAGACCGATACTTGGGCCGACGCGATCGCCAAAGGAACCCTGCCGCTGTCCTTGGATGGCGTCAGCGTCAGCATCGGCGGACAGCCGGCTTACCTGTCGTACATCAGCCCCGGCCAGATCAATGCGGTGGCTCCCAACGTGGGGCCGGGCAACGTATTGGTCACGGTAACCAACTCGAATGGGACCAGCCTGCCCGTCACGGCGGTTGTGCAGACGGTGCAGCCAAGCTTCTTCTTGTGGGGCAGCTACGCCGTCGCGTGCCGGACGGACTACAGCCCCGCGGTGAAGAACGGCACCTTCCCAGGTCTGACGACCGTGCCGGCCAGGCCCGGAGACGTCGTCACTTTCTGGGGAACCGGTTTTGGTCCGACCACCCCCTCCGTACCGGACGCTGTCACGGTACCTTTCGGCACCACGTACTACACGGCGACTGCAGTAACGGTCACCATCGGAGGCGCCGCGGTGCCAGTCTTCGGCGCGGCCCTGGCGCCTGGGTATGCGGGGCTGTATCAGGTGGCGATCCAGATTCCGACTACGTTGGCGGACGGGGACTACCCCGTGATCGCAACGATCCTGGGCGCCCAGTCGCCTTCGAGCATTCTGCTCACGGTTCAGAAATAGTAGCGCGCCGCAGCAGGCAGGAAAACGGTGACAGGCAACGCTGTCCACGCGCCGCAAAGGGCGCGGCTTGGGACAGCAAAGCCAGCCACCGTTTGGGCGGGCCGATCAGGCGTGGCGTTTTTCGATGTCCCGGTGATTGATCTTAGCCTTGAAACCGGCTTCCGCCAACTTCTTGCGGATCTGGTCGGCGATCATCACCGAGCGGTGCTGGCCGCCGGTGCAACCGAACGCGATGGTCAGATAACTCTTGCCTTCGCGAATATAGTGGGGCAGCAGGTAGACCAGCAGATCGGAAATGCGGTCGATGAACTCGACGGTCTGGGGGAAGGAGCGGATATAGCGCGCGACGGCGGGATTCCGGCCGGTCAGTTTCTTGAAACGCGGGATGTAGTTGGGGTTGGGCAGGAAACGGACGTCGAAGACCAGGTCGCTGTCGGGAGGCACGCCGTTGCGGTAGCCGAAGCTGGTCACGTAGAGGAGGATCTTCGCTTGGTCGCGCTGGCCGCGGAAGCTTTCCCCGATGAACTCCCGCAGTTCATGCACGTTGAACTTGGAAGTATTGATGATCAGGTCGGCCATGGCGCGGATGGGCGCCAGTTGCGCCCGTTCGGAGCGAATGCTCTTGGAAATGGACCGGTGGGCGCCGAGCGGGTGCGGCCGGCGCGTTTCGCTGAAACGGCGGACGATGGCCTCGTCGTCGGCCTCCAGGAAGATCAGCCGGGCGTCCACCGAGCGGCGGATGCGGGCGAAGATCTCGGGGAACCGCTTCAGCCCTTCGCCTTCGCGGATGTCCACCACCAGGGCCGCGGCTTTGATGACCGGGTTGTCGCGGGTCAGCTCGGCGAACTTGGGAATCAACTCCACCGGCAGGTTATCCACCGAGTAGAAGCCCAGATCCTCGAGGGCGCGCAGCACGGAGCCTTTTCCCGACCCGCTCAGGCCCGTAATCACGGCGAGTTCCGGCTTCTGGGCGGTTCTCCTCGGCCGCCTCGGAGGGGGAGAACTCTGGCGCGCCATGCCGCGACGCTACGCCTCGACCAGGTCGAAATCGCCGTCGCGCCGGCGGACCAGCACCGAAACGCGATCGGTCTCGGCATCCCGATACACCAGGTAATCGCGGTTCTTCTCCATCTGCATGAGGGCCTCTTCCAAGGTCATGGGTTTGCGCTTCTGGTGATGGTTGATGCGGTAAATGCGGGGTGCCGGCTCGGATTCGGCTTCCACTTCCACCGGTTCCACCGCCTCGGGCTCGGGAGCGGCTTTGGGGGCGCGCCGGGTGTCGCGCCACTTGGTGCGTACCTTCACGGCCTGCTTTTCCAATTTGTCGGCGGCGGCGCAAATTGCGTTGAACAGATCGCTATTGGAACCCAATCCCGCAAGTTGGTGATGGTAGTAGTGGATGGTGGCCTCGGCGTGATGCAGGTGGCGTTCGAGCGACAGGACGATATGCGCTTCGCACTCGCGCCGGCCGTCCAGAAGCTTTCCGATCTTGGCGTATCGCGCCTCGAGCTTCTTCAACTGCGCCGGCGCCAGCTCGACCTGTCTGCCCGTGTAGGTGATCTTCATGGGTTTCCCCCTTTTTCCAATATCGGTGCCGGCCGGGAGTTTCGTCGCCTGTCACCGCCATGACGGAAAACGTCCCCTCTTCTATTTATAACCGATTCGGGAAGGGATCAGTTCCGGACGCGCCGCTGGTGGGTGGAGGGGATTTTCATGTCCTCGCGGTATTTGGCGACGGTGCGCCGCGTGACATTGATCCCCTGGGTCTGCAACAGCGTGGTGATCTGTTCGTCGGTGAGAGGCTTGGCGCGATCCTCCTCTTCAATCATTTTCTTCACCATCCGTTTCAGCAGAAGCAGCGGGGTGGAGCCGCCCGAAGGCCCCTGCACGGCTTCGGAGAAGAAATACCGCAGCTCGAAGACGCCCTGCGGCGTGTGCACGTACTTGTTGGCCACGGCCCGGCTGACGGTGGAGGGGTGAACGCCGACTTCCTCGGCCACCTCCTTGATCATCATGGGCTTGAGCTGGTCCAGGCCATGGCTTAAAAACTCCGTCTGGCGGCGGACGATGGATTGGCAGACCTTGAGGATGGTCTGCTTCCGCTGCTCGATATTCTTCATGAGCTGGATGGCGGAGGTATAGCGCTCCCGCACGTAATCGCGGACCTCTTTGGTGGCGCCGTTCTCGCGATCGAGCATCTTGCGGTATTGCGCATTCAGGCGGAGCTGCGGCACATCCTCGTCGTTCATCTGGATGATGTAGTCGTCGCCATCCTTGGTGAAATAGACGTCGGGTTCGACCAGGCGCGCCCCGGCGCCGGAATAACGCAGCCCCGGCCGCGGGTTGAGGTGCTGGATCATCTGGACGGCGATTTCGACGTGCTCCATGGGGCGCGCCAGCACCTTGGCGATCTCTTTGTACTGGCGGGTCTCCAGCAGGCGCAAATGGTTGCTCACGATCTGCCAGGCGACGCCGCCCTTCCCGTTCAGGCTCTCAATTTCCAGCAGCAGGCATTCCCGCAGATTCCGCGCGCCCACGCCGGCCGGGTCCAGCGACTGCACCACCTTCAGGGCCTCTTCCACGCACTCCAGCTTGTGCTCGCCCACCGAGGCGATCTCTTCCAGGGCGGAGAACAGATAGCCATCCTCGTCGAGGTTGCCGATGATGGATTCGGCCGCATCGCGGACCTCGTCGGAAATCAGGCTGACGCTCAATTGCGAGCGCAGGTAATCGCCGAGGGTGACCGGCGCGGAGAGAAACGTTTCAAACGAGGGCTTTTCGACCGATTCCGAGGCGGGGCTTTTATAGCCGGGATCCAGGTAATCGTCGAAGAACGATCCGAAGTCGATCTCGTCGAACGGGTCGGTGGCCGCCGGGGCTTCAAGGGCCGGGTCGGCCGCGGCGGTCGGTTCCGGCAGCACTACCGCGGAGGCGGTCTCCTCGGCGTCGGGGAACAGGTTGCCATTGATGGCCACATCGCCCACCGAGCCATCGAGCGAATTGGCATCGCTCAACACGGCGGCTTCCAGGATCTGCTTGTCGGCGGGGTCGATGACGTGCTCCTGTTCGACTTCGAGCAGGGGGGTCAATTCCTCGGGGGTAATCTCTTCCCCGGGCGCTTCGGTGGCCTCCTCCAAAACCGGATTCTTGACGATCTCCTGGGTGATCATGTCCTTCAATTCCAGCCGGTTAAGCTGGAGGACGGTGACCATCTGCACCAAGCCCGGGGTCAGAATCTGCTTCTGCGCGACCCGGAGTTGCAGTCTTGGCGTCAGTGAGCTCATCTGCCTCCTATAATATCACCGGATCAACGCATTCCCCGGGCCAAAAGGGCCGATAGGGGAAGCTGGTTTGTGTCGTTCGAGACACACCCTTCAGCGCACGGCCGGCTTACGCGCTACCATTCCGGGTCGCGATTCTCGACGGTGGCGCGCACCAGTTCCACCAACTCCACCGCAACCGTATCGGGCAGTTCGTCGCGGGTCAGGCTCTCGCATAACGCGGTGAGATCGACGACGCGCGAGCAGCGCCGCCAGTCCGCCGGCAACGCGCCGCCGCCTTCCAAAAAGCCGGTCGAGAAGTGTGGCTCCGCCAGCGGGCGCCCGGCGCGCTCGTAGCGCAGGAAGCTGGCGACATCCGCCAGCGGAGAGCCGGAAACCGCAAACTCCCAATCGAGCACGGCGGCCACTCGCCACCGGCCGGCGATGGGTTGGACCAGCAAATTGCGTCCGTTGAAGTCGCCGTGCACCAGGTGCGCCTCGTCGCTCGCGCGGGCCAGTTCCCGCGCAAAAGACCACACCAGGGAGTGGATGCCGTCGCGCAACTCCGCCGGCACGCGGCGCGCGAGGTTCCCCGACGCAAGACACAAATCCACGAAGCGCGGCATGGCATCGGCGCCGGCAATCAGCGGCGCCCCCACGGCCGGGCCGGGACCCAGCCATCCCCCGCGCGCGAAGGTGGCGCGGCCGATGGCGGCCAGCGTCGCGCCCGCGGAATACGCCGCTTGCGCGATCGCATCCGTATCGCCGCTGCCTTTCAGCTCACGGAAGCGGATGCCTTCCACATAGCTCATGAGGACGAACGGCGGCAGATCGTCGCCGCCGCCCGGCTCCGCGTGGATCACCTCCGGCACCGGGACAGTGCCCGCGACCAGCCGCATCAGGTCCACCTCCTTCTGACACAGCGACACATCGTGCTCGTAGATGCGGAGCACCACCGCCCGTTCCGTGGAGTCGAGATGCAGCTTGAAATTCGCGTTGCGCAGGCCCTCGGCGAACGGCTCCGCCGCCACCACGCGCCGCCCCGGAAGCGCCGTGTGAACCATCCGCTCCAGGACCGGCTGGGACAGCGTACGCCGCGGCACGGAGCGGATCCAGCGGGCTTCCTGCGGGGCGCCGGGAACCATCGGATCCGCCTGCTACGGCGTGGCCTGTTCGCGGATGGTCGCAATCTGGCCGGCCTTGATGCCGCGCACGGTCTGCACGATACCCGACGGCCAGCGGATCTCCACCAGGCTGGCCTCCTGCGCCGGGCCCAGGCCAAAATGCAGGCGCAGATCGCTCTGCGAATAGAAGCTCGACTGGCTCAGCACATCCTGCCGCTGGCGGCGCTCCCCCGCGGTGAGCAGCACGCTGGCCCCGATCGCGCTGCGATTCGATTTCGTGCCGACCAGCTTGAGCTTGAGCCAGTGATTGTCGTTGCGCGCATCGTTGCGGACCAGCGATGGCGGTTCGTTCATGTTCATGATCAGGATGTCCACATCGCCGTCGTTATCGAAATCGCCGAACGCGCAGCCGCGGCTCGAGTGGCGATCGGCAATGCCCGGGCCGCTCGCTTCGCTGAGGTTGTCGAAAGCGCCCGCGCCGCGGTTCCGCAGCGCCATCCGCGGATTGCGGTACTTGAACTCCGCAAACAGCTTTTCCACCTCGGGATACACGCTCCCATTGACGAACAGCAGATCCGCCAGCCCGTCGTTATCGAAGTCCGCGAAGCCCGCGCCCCAGCCCACATAGCGCGTGAACGCGCCCAGGCCGGAGCGGCTGGTCATGTCCTCGAACAGGCCCTGGCCCTTGTTGCGGTAGAGGATCGGCGTGTCGTCGGCGAAATGGGTCTTGAAGATGTCCAGGCGCCCCTGGCCGAACATGTCGCCCACCGCCACCCCCATCCCGGCCTGCTCCCGTCCGTCTTCGTTATAGGCCACGCCGGCCTCGAGCGCGATGTCGGTGAAGGTGCCGTCGTGGTTGTTCTTGTACAGGATGCTCGGCGTCGAGTCGCAGGCCACGAAGATGTCGGGCCAGCCGTCGTCGTCGAAATCGGCCGCTACCGCCGTCATGGCGTAGCGCTTGTCCACCTGGGCGATGCCCGAGGCCGCCGATACGTCGGTGAACGTGCCATCGCCATTGTTGCGGTAGAGGAAGTTGCGGCCCGTGGGCAGCCCGCGCGGTCCGCAATTCACGGCGATGCCTTTCCAGGTGCAGTTGGCGGTGGCGCCCGGCTCGGGAACCGTCTTGAAATCGAAATTCAGGTACGTGCTGACGAACAGATCCAGGTATCCGTCGCGATTGTAGTCGACGAATGTGCAGCCCGCGCCCCATTCCGGTTTGGCGTGCAGCAGTCCGGCCTGCTTCGTCACATCGGTGAACGTGCCGTTGCCGTTGTTGCGGTACAGGATGTTCTGCCCCCAGCAACTGACGAACAGGTCGTCGTAGCCGTCGTTGTTGTAATCGCCAACGCACACGCCCGAGGCCCAGACCACGCGCTCCAGCCCGGCCTTCTTGGTGACGTCGGTGAAGGTGCCGTCGCGGTTGTTCTTGTACAGCCGGTTGGTGGCGCCGGGCGGGGCGCCCTCGATGCGCGACCCTCCGGGGGCGAAGATATCCAGCCACCCATCGTTGTCGTAATCGAAAAACGCGATGCCGCAGCCGTTGGTCTCGAGGATATACTTCTTGGTCTCGATGCCGCCGTAGACCACCGGGTGCACCAGGCCCGCCTCAGCGGCCACATCCACGAAGTGAAATGGGCTCGCACCCCCCGCCTTCGCTCCAGGCCCTTGCGCGATCCACAAAGCGCCCCCGGCCGTGCTGTGCAAAAACCGGCGGCGGTTCATTTCCCCTTGAGGCCCTTGCCCTCAATCACGGTGTAGATGCGGTTCCGGGCCAGGGCCGGAAGTTTGTCCACCTGCCCGCTCGGCCAGTGGATTTCCAGATCCGCCGTTTCCGCCTGGCCCAGCCCGAAATGCACGCGCAGGTCGTTCTGCGAAATGTAACTGCCGCCGCTGCGCACTTCGTCCATCTGCCGGTGGCCTTCCGTCGCGCAATAGATGCGAGCGCCGATGCCGGAACGGTTGGACTTCACCCCGACCGTCTTCACCTTCAGCCAGTTGGTTTTGGCCGCCTGATCGCAGCGCAGCAGTTGCGGAACGTCGTTCACGCAATTCACCAGCACGTCGATGTCGCCGTCGTTATCGAAATCGCCGAATGCGCAGCCGCGGCCCGGCACTTTTTCCAGGATGCCCGGACCGCCATCCATGGACACATCGGCGAACTTCCCGTTGCCCAGATTGCGGTACAGGATCTTGCGCTCGCGATAGCCCGACTCCAGGTCGGTCTCCCCCACTTCGGGATACACGTGCCCGTTGCAGACGAAAATATCGGGCCACCCGTCGTTATCGAAATCCAGAAAACCGACGCCCCACCCGAGAAACCGCGTGTTCCTGCCCAGCCCCGCCTGGAATGTCTGGTCTTCGAAAAACAGGTTGCCCTGGTTGTGGTAGAGACTCGAGGTGTCGCCCGCGAAATTCGTTTTGACCAGATCCAGATTGCCGTCCCCATCGTAATCGATCGCCGAGACGCCCATGCCCGCCTGCGGCTTTCCGTCGGCGCTGTACGCCACGCCGGCTTCGATGGCGATATCGGTGAAGGTGCCGTCGTGATTGTTCTTGTACAGCGCCGACGAGGTGGAGTCGTTGGCGACGAAGATGTCGGGCCAGCCGTCATTGTCGAAATCGGCGGTCAGCACGCCCAGACCGTAGGTGCCCGCCGTTTTCAGGATTCCCGAGGCCGCCGATTCGTCGCTAAAGGTCCCGTCGCCATTGTTGTGAAACAGGATGTTCTTGCCCCCTTGCAAGCCGGGCGGCCCGCAGGCTACCATCAGCCCCTTGTACAGGCACGGTCCGGATTCCGGCAGCGGCGCCGTCTTGGGGTCGAAGTCGATGTAGTTGGCCACGAACAGGTCCAGGTGGCCGTCGCGATCGTAGTCCACAAACGCGCAGCCGGTATTCCACCGCTTGAGGCCGCTCGCCGTGCGCGTGCTCACCCCGGCTTTCGCCGCCACATCGGTGAACGTCCCGTCGCCGTTGTTGTGATAGAGCGCGCAATCTCCCCAGTACGTCACATAGAGGTCGTCGTTGCCGTCGTTATCGTAGTCGCCCACGCACACGCCTTGCCCCCATCCGGTGCGCAGCAACCCGGCGGCGGCGGTCACATCGGTGAAGGTGCCGTCGCGATTGTTCTTGTAGAGACGATTGGTCGGCGCTTCCCCCTTGGCCCATTGCGCCTCGAAGCGCGTGCCGTTCACCAGGAAGATATCGAGCCAGCCATCGTTGTCGTAATCGAAGAACGCGGCCCCGCAACCGGTGGTTTCCAGCAGAAACTTGTTCTTCCTCTCGCTGCCGAAAATGGTCTTCGCGCGAAGACCGGCCTCGCGCGCCATGTTGACAAATTGCACCCCGAGCGGAAGCGCGCCGGCTATCTGGTCGAAGCTGAAGACGCTTGCTGCCCCGCAGATCGAGCGGAGGAACCCCCGGCGAGTCGGCGTCATCGAAACCCCACCATTGGAATCATTCTACCGGAAGCCCCGCCCCACCCGCCTTCCGCCTCCCCGCCCGCCCCACCGCCGCTCCGCCCGCCACCACCGCCGCCTCGCCCGCCCCACTGCCGCCCCGCCCGCCATCACCGCCGCCCCGCCCGCGCCACCGCTGCCCCGCCCTCCCGACCGCGCC
>JADGNR010000468.1 GCA_017883415.1 Bryobacteraceae bacterium
GCCCAGCATGTTCTACTTGCACGTGCCCAATGTGGATGCGAGTTACATCCGCGCGCTAGGCGCCGGTGCCGCCTCCATCGCGGAGCCCACCGACCAATCCTATGGCGCCCGCACAGGCGGCGTAAAGGACGCGTTCGGCAACCAGTGGTACCTCGCCACGCCGATCGATGTGAAGCCGTAATGCACGATTCGGAAAGGTGGGGCGGACGCCCTCGTCCGCGCGCGACCCCCCGGTCGCGCTCCTGGCCCCCGGGACGGTGACCGAAACGAACGTGTTCGCGCCTCACCGCGGCACTACAATGGGCTTCGTAGGCGGCGTATCGCAAGCGCAGACGAAAGAAGCGACAATGAGCCAGAACATGTTCCCCGAGGGTTGGGACGAGGAGAGAGTACGGAGAGTGCTCGCCTCCTACGATAAGCAGACCGAAGATGAGGCTGCGGCGGAAGACGAAGCCGGCGTGGCATCGGGAGACACGGTAATGAATGTTCCTTACGACCTCGTCCCCATCGTTCGCGAGCTGATCGCCAAGCACCGCGGCTAACCGGCCGCGGAACGTCGTCCACCGAAGCGCCGCACGGAGCGTGATTACCAGCGAATCGGATTGTCCGCCTGGAGACCTTCGGCACGACGCCCTTGTCCGCGGTGGATTTTCCGCGGTGCCTGGCGTACGGTAAAGGTATGGCGTCGATTGAGGAATTGATCACGGAGCTAAAGAGGTTGACTCCTGACCAGGTGAACGAGGTGGCGCGGATCGTCCAAGGCTTTTCGCACGCCGACAGCTCTGCATCCCCCAGGCATCCTGCGGTTCCGGCCAACGTGGTGGATGAGGCCGTCCAGCATGGCTGGCCGGCGCGCTTGTTCACAGAATTGATTGGAAGTTTGCCGGATCTCGAACGCGCCGCTCAACCGCCCGTGGAAATCCGTCCCGATCTGTGACCAGCTATCTGCTTGACACTGATATCGCGATTGAGTTGCTGCGGGGACGCAATCAACATGTCGCCGACCGCTTGGCGGCCAAGAACCGGGAGCAGGTCTTTCTTTCGACTGTAACCGTTGCCGAATTGCTGTTTGGCGCCCTGCGCAGCCAGCAACCTCAAAAGAGCATGACTTTATCCCGGCAGTTCTGCTCCTTGTTTCAGGTGGCGGGATTGGACTACGCCGCGGCTGAACGATCCAGTGTCATTCGTGCGGACCTCGAAGGACGGGGAGAGCGGATCGGCGCGTATGACGTGCTGATTGCGGGGATCGCAGTGACGCGCGGTTGCATACTGGCAACGCATAACGTGCGAGAGTTTGGCCGGGTGGCGGGGCTGCAGATCGAAGATTGGATGGTGGCCGCATAACACCGACAGGGTTACCGCAGCCCCGCCGGCGGAAAGTAAATCCCGCGTTCTTCCCGGCGCCACCAGCCGTGTTCGCCCCAGCGCGTGAATTGGTAGAGGTACACGCGGGCGCGCACGTACCGCGGCGGCGCCTGGGGAAATGGGTTGTAGCGCATCAGCCGTAGCACGGCCGGCTCTCCTTGCAACAAGCGCACCATGAAGTTCACGAACCAGGGGTTCTGCTCATAACTTCCCAGCGCGGCGAACCACATCTGCCAGTCGAGACGCGGCTGGTGCGGTTCCACCGCGGGCGGTGCGCGGCGCGTGTCGCCGGGCTTGTAGGGGAACTCGTAGGCCAGCCAGTTGGCGCCGTCGTTGGAACCCTCCACCACGATCTCCGGCCGCGTGGTGGTCATGACGGCGAACAGGCCGTAGGAGTTCACCAGACGAAGCGGCGCCACCGCGCGCAGTATCGCGGCGCCACCGGGCGGCAGATCGACGGAGAACAGTTCCAGGCAGAGGAGACCGCTGACGGTCCCGATGAAGACCGCCAGCGCGATACCGATCCAGCACCGCGGGCCGCGCGGGCTCGAGTGCGGCTCGATGAACAAAAACATCACGAGGGCCACCGCCAGAATGTTGAAGTAGGTGTAATTGCCGGTCGCGAAGATCAGTACTTGCAGGCCGATGGTGCCGTACGCGGCGGCGTGCCGGATGCGTTTCGGCGCGAAGAAGAGAAACGGCACGATCAACTCCACGACCAACACCACCACGGTCGAGGCCTTCTGAAACGCCATCGGCAACTGGTGCATGTACCAGGCGAGCGGCGTGGGCAGCGGCTGCGTCTCATAGTGATAGCCGAGCGCGGTAAGCGAGCGCCACGTGGCATCGTGGCTCAGCAGCTTCACCGCTCCGCTGAAGAACATCAGGCGGAAAGCCAGCCAGCGGAACAGCCAGATGAGCACGGCGGAGCCATCGGCAAAAATCGCCAGGAATCCGGTTTCGATCAGCAGCAGGTCCCACTGGAAGGAGAGAAAATCCTGGCCCACCGCGCAGAGCGACAGCCACAACACCAGGCACACCGCCAGCGCCGCCCGCTGCCAGCGGCCGCACACCGCCACCAGCGCACACAATGCGCCCGCCATCCACGCGGCAGCCAGCGCGCCATCGGTCGGGCGCAGCCACAGCAGGGTGGGAACCTCGCGCCACGCCGCGCTGCCCAGAGATCCGCGGATCGCATTCAGGTAATCGCCGAAGGGCAGAATTCCGCGCGAGCCGATGAGCCCCGGCGCTTGCACCCCGAAGGACACGAAGGCGACAAAGTACACAAAACCGAGGATCCGCAGGAATGTCCGGATGCTTACAAATGGCCCGATTTGTGCAGTTTCGAGGCCAGACCAGGGCCGCCAGGCCCACGGAATTTGGCTGCCGCTCACCCCCCTAATTCCCCCGTTCCAACTGGAAAGTCGCCATTCGATGAATACCTATTTCTTTCAATCGGTTAAAGCGCCAAACTTCCTCAAACTGGGAAAGTAGCACATCTATGAGCACTCAGCCTTTTGAACCTAAGGTCATGCCGTCTGCCAATCTGGTCCAGATCGGCACGCCGGTCGAAGATGTCATCCGCGAGCGGCTCCGCGAGGAGCGCGCGCGTCTGGAAAAGGAAGCGGGCTTCGCCAAGCGCGAGGTCCATCATTTCAAGCGGCCGGCCGAGAAACCGTTCACCAGGACCGAGCGCGCGTCCACCACGCTGCTGTTCGGCGGTCTGACCTGGAAGCATGAGAAACTTGTCCACGGCGCTCTCGAAGGATTGGGCTATCGCGCCGAAGCCGTGCCCACGCCCAACGTGCGCGCCTTCCAGACCGGCAAGGAGTACGGCAACAACGGACAGTGCAACCCGACCTATTTTACCGTCGGAAACCTGGTGCAGTATCTGCAGAGTCTCGAAGAGCAGGGCCTCACCAAGCAGGAGATCATCGACCGCTACGTGTTCTTCACGGCGGGCGCCTGCGGTCCCTGCCGCTTCGGCATGTACGAGGCCGAGTACCGGCTGGCGCTGCGCAACTCCGGCTTCGACGGGTTCCGCGTGCTGCTGTTCCAGCAGTCGGGCGGCCTGAGCCAGTCCGATGCCGAGGCCGGTCTGGAGATGAACCTCGACTTCTTCCTGGGCATCCTCAACGCGCTGAACTGCGGCGACGTGATGAACGAGGTGGCCTACGCCATCCGCCCCTACGAGGTGAATGCCGGCGACACCGACCGCATCCTCGACGAAGGCATGGACTACATGCACGAGGTCTTCCGCAAGAAGCGCCCGTGGAAGCTCGAGGACGGGCTGGCGAAGTACCTGGGCGGCTTCTCCGATACCGCCGAGTACATCGGCAAGTTCGTCAGCCAGCTCAAGGGCGACGATTACGTGCCCGCGCTCGAACGCTGCCGCGACCGCTACAACTCCATCGATATCGACCGCCTGCGCGTGAAGCCCATCGTCAAAATTACCGGCGAATTCTGGGCGCAGACCACCGAGGGCGACGGCAACTTCAATATGTTCAACTTCCTGCAGCGCGAGGGCGCGCAGGTGCTGGTGGAGCCCATCGGCACGTGGATCATGTACATGATTCACCAGGTGGTGCAGAAGTACAAAGACTTCAAGGGCCTCGAGGAAGGCGCCGTGCTGCCGCCGCTGTGGAAGCTGGCCACGCGCGCCAAAATCGAATTCGGCTACCGCCAGAAAGTGGCCAAGCTCAAGCTCGCCGAGGCCATTTTCAAGGGCGAATATCACAAAATCGTGAACGCGCTGGGCGGCATCGCGCATCACCTGGCCGACCAGTACGAGTTGCAGCGCCTGGGGCATCCCTTCTACAACTCGCGCGCCGGCGGCGGGGAAGGCCACCTCGA
>JADGNR010000469.1 GCA_017883415.1 Bryobacteraceae bacterium
CCACCAGATACTCGCCCGAGTACGGCCCCGCGCCGGTCACGCGAATGCGCGTGCCCAGCGGCAAAACGCGCGTGTCCGCCGCGACGATGCCCACCTGTGCGGGAATGCCCGACCTGGTGATGCCATGCTGCGCGAACGCCGTCGCCTTGAAATGGGGATGCACTACCGGCCTGTCCGGCACCGCATGCGACGGCACACATACCGCCGCCAGAAGAGCGAAGACCGCCAGCAGATTCCTCACGTCAGTACCCTCCGTGGAACGCCGTGGCGGAAAGAAGCGGACCATAGGCGGACACCCGCCCGACCTTCACCGGCGGCGCCTTCTCCGGCGGCTTAGGCGCCGACTTGTCGGGTTTGACTTCCGGCGCCCGCGGGACCTGTCCGTGGGCCCACCACACCACACTCTGCGCGCAATACAGGCTGAGAACATCCAGCAGGTGCTGCAATTCGGCGGCTTCCTCCTCCTCCAACCCACGCTGTTCGTCGGCGGAGGCCATGACCGCGTGATCGGGGGAAATCTCGAAGCGCTCCTCGGAGACGGGCACGAATTTGCCGTCGACGATGGCGCCTTTCTGCACCGTCCAGACAAGCTTCTGCGTGTCCAGGTTCCACGTCACCGATGCTAGTTTCTTCACTTCGCCGGCAGCCGGCGGTTTCGGGTCCGTCGCGCCGGCAACAGCGGCCAGCGACACGAGGAGCATGAGGGCGGACTTCATATGATTTCGATCCCTTCCGATTCGAGCGATCGCTGTCCCCCGAATCCAGAATCGATCAATGCACTCAGCGTGCCTTCGTACGGAAAGGCTCCGTGCCGCTTCGCACCCAACTGGAGTGAGGTGGGGTAGGCCTCCGGGCCTGCCCCGCGAAACTTCATGGCCCGCAGGGCCACGACGGACAGGCCGGGAAGCCTATCCTACCGCCGCACCAGAAAAACGGCGACCTCGGCGGTCAGGTTGGGCAGCCACGCGATCTTGCGATGTCCGGAAAGGAAGTAGCGCCGCTCCACGATCAGCCCCTCGGCGGCCGCCAGGGTTTCGAAATCGTGCACCGTCAGAAAATGGATGTTGGGCGATTCATACCATTCGTACGGAAACAGGGTGGTGCGCGGCGCGCGCCCGCTCAGCAACATGTTCAGGCGCACGCGCCAGTGGCCGAAGTTGGGAAACGCGACGATGCCGCGCTTGCCCACGCGCAGCATTTCGCGCAGCACGCGCAGGGGATGATGGGTCTCCTGCAGCGTCTGGCTCAGGATCACATAGTCGAACGCCTGTTCGGGATAATCCGCCAGCCCATCGTCGATATCGCCCTGAAAGACCGAAACGCCGCGCGCGATCGCCCGCTGCACTTTGAGGCTGGAAATCTCGACGCCGCGCGCGTCCACGCCCTTGTTTTCCGCCAGCCACTGCAGCAGCTCTCCTTCGCCGCAACCCAGGTCGAGGACCTTGGACCCGGGTTCCACGATCTCGCCGATGATGGCGTAATCGCTGCGGCCCAGCAACTCACGGACGAAGGTCTGCTTCCCGGCGGCCTGCGCGCTCATGGCAGCTTCTCGAAGGTGCTCGCCAGAAAACCGCGGACCAGGTTGGTCTGCTCCGCCACGTCCACCAGGAAGGAATCGTGCCCGTAGTTGGATTCCAGCTCGACGTAGGCCACGTCGCAATTGCGCGACCGCAGCGCGCGCACGATCTCCTGCGACTGGTAGCTCGGGTACAGCCAGTCCGAGCTGAAGCTGATCACCAGAAACCGCGCCTTCGCCGGTTCCAGCGCGGCCGCCAGCGACCCGCTGCCGTTGGTCAGGTCGAAGTAGTCCATGGCCTTGGTGATATACAGGTAGGAGTTGGCGTCGAAGCGGTTGACGAACTGGCTGCCGCGGTAGCGCAGGTAGCTCTCGACTTCAAAATCCACGTCGAAGGCGTAGGAGAAATTCTCCTTGCCGCGCAGGCGGCGGCCGAACTTCTCGTGCATCGAGTCGTCACTCATGTACGTGATGTGGCCGACCATGCGCGCCACCGCGAGGCCGCGCGCCGGCGGCCGCTTGCCGTAATAGTCGCCGCCGTTCCAGTCCGGGTCGGCCATGATGGCCTGCCGCCCCACTTCGTTGAAAGCGATCTGCTGCGCGCTGTGCCTGGTGGTGGAGGCGATGGGAATGGCCGAGACGACGCGGTCGGCGTGCGCGACCGCCCATTCGAGCGCCTGCATGCCGCCCATCGAGCCGCCCGTTACGGTCAGCAGGCGCTCGATCGCGAACCAGTCCACCAGCATTTTTTGCGCGCGCACCATGTCGCCGATGGTGATCACCGGGAACGACATGCCGTAAGGACAGCCGGTGCGGGGATCGACCGAAGAAGGCCCGGTAGTGCCGCGGCACCCGCCCAGCACGTTCGAGCAGATGACGAAATAGCGATTGGTGTCGAACGCCTTGCCGGGCCCGATCATGTTGTCCCACCAGCCCGGCTTGCCGGTTTCGTGGCTGATGCCGGCGGCATGCGCATCGCCCGAAAAGGCGTGCAGGGCGAGCACCGCGTTCGATTTGGCCGCGTTCAGCTCGCCGTAGGTCTCGTAGGCCACCTCCACCGGCGCCAGCGTCGCGCCGCTATCGAGCGACAGGGAATCGAACCGGACAGTATTGGCCGCAACGATCATCGGGGAGATTCTTATGATATCAGGTGCGCCCGCGTGGGGCCGTTTACTGGTCGCTCCTGGCCAGCGATTTCGCGCGCGCTTCCACCCTCGCCGCCTCGACGTTCCGCTTGAGCTTGCGCAGCAGCGTGGCGTAGTTCGCCAGCGTCTTGGCCAGCAGGTCGCTCTCCCCGACCGAAGCCGCGCCGGCGAGCGCGGGAATCTTCTGGGCCAGGCTGATGGCTTGTTTGTACTGCCGTTCGGCCGCGGCGTGATCGCCCTTCCCCTCGAGCACCAGCGCGAGGTTGTTGGCGCTGAGCACGGCGGCCTTCTGCCGCAGTGCGAGCGACCGCAGGTAGAGAGGCGCGGCCTCGGCGAACTTTCCCTGCGAGGCGTAGACCACCGCCAGGTTATCCAGCGCCGCGACCAACTCCCCGCTGTCGGGCCCCATCGAGCTCTCCCAGATGGGCAAGGAGCGCTGGTACAGCGGCGCCGCATCGGCATAGCGCTTCTCGATGTAGAACAGCATGGCCAGCTTGTCCAGGTGCGGCGCCACATTCACGTGGTTCGGTCCGTAGGCCCGCTCTTCGATGGAAACCGCGCGCCGCAGGGGGGCTTCCGCCGGCCCGTAATTCTGCTGCTCCATTAAGACCGTAGCCAGGCTATCGAGCACCGGCACGAGCGACGGGTCTTCCGGGCCGAGTTTCCGCTCGATGATGTAAATGGCGCGGCGCAAGTTCGGCTCCGCCACGGCGTATCGTTTGCGGGTGATGTAAAACCCGGCCAGTTCGGCGGAATCGTTCGCCAGATCGAGGTCTTCGGTCCCTTTCACCCTTTCGCGAATGGCAATCACGCGCAAATATTGCCGCTCCGCTTCGCTGAAGCGTCCCATGGCCGCATAGAGCCCGGCGAGCACTTTCAGGTCGGGGATGAGGTCGGCGCTCCACTCCCCGGCGGCTTTCTGCTGAATGGCAAGGGCGCGCTGATACAGCTTCTCGGCTTCTGGATTGCGCGCCTGAGCGCGGTACACCGCGGCTAATGCGCCAAGCAAAGGGACTAACCGGGGATCCTCGACGCCGAGCTCTTTCTCGGAGAAGTCGATCGCCCGGGAGAAGACAGGCTCGGCCTCGGCATATTTCCCCGCCGCCGCCAGTGCCGCGGCCCGTTCCCGCAACTGTGCGGGATCGTCTTGCGCCATCGACGCCAGGCTGGCCCAAACAAGCAGTGCCGCCGCTTTCTTCATAGCTCTGGTTTCCACACCACGGGCGTAATCAGTACTTTACCTCACCTCGACCGCCCGAACGCGCCCGACGAGCGCATCAAAACCACGAACGGCCCGTGGAGTGCTCCGCACTGGCTATGGGAGATTAGCCCAATGAAGACCATATTTTTGACCGCATTGCTAGGCGCCAGTCTGCTGTTGACGCCCGGATTCGCCGCTACCAAGAAATCGACCTCAAGTGGAGATATGCAGCGGGCCATCGCTTTTCAACGGCAGAAAGACGCTGCCGACGCCCGTCAGGCCCGGATGGAAGCCCGGCACCCCAGCGTGCGCAACGCCGACCGCACCGCCGATCGCGTTG
>JADGNR010000186.1 GCA_017883415.1 Bryobacteraceae bacterium
GTCTACCACCGGTAATGCGCGAACGCTTTGTTGGCCTCGGCCATGCGGTGGACATCGTCGCGTTTCTTAATCGCTCCGCCGCGCAAATTGGCGGCGTCGTTCAGTTCATTGGCCAGCTTTTCCGCCATGCCCTTTTCGGGACGCGTGCGGGCGTTGGTGATGATCCAGCGCATGGCCAGCGAAGTCCGCCGGTTCTGCGGCACTTCGATCGGCACCTGGTAGTTGGCGCCGCCCACGCGCCGCGTCTTCACTTCCAGCATCGGCTTGGCGTTCTCGACGGCCTTCTTGAAGGCCTTCAGCGGATCGTCGCTGGTGCGCTCCCGCAACTTGTCCATGGCTTCATAGAAGATGCCTTGCGCGGTGTTCTTCTTGCCCTCCCACATCATGGAGTTCACGAATTTCTCCACCAGGGTCGAGTTGTAGACCGGGTCCGGCACTACTTCACGAATTACCGCTCTTCGTCTGCGTGGCATAAAGATTCCTACGATTTGGGCCGCTTGGCTCCGTACTTCGACCGGCTCTGCTTCCGGTTGGCCACCCCCGCCGTGTCCAGCGCCCCGCGAATCACGTGGTACCGCACGCCGGGCAGATCCTTCACGCGGCCGCCGCGGATGAGCACGATCGAGTGCTCCTGCAGATTATGCCCCACGCCGGGGATATAGGTGGTCACTTCGATCCCGTTGGTCAGCCGCACGCGCGCCACTTTGCGCAACGCCGAATTCGGCTTCTTGGGAGTGGAGGTGTACACGCGCGTGCACACTCCACGCTTCTGCGGGCAGCTGTTGAGCGCCGGGCTGGAGGTTTTCCAGCGCGGCGGCTTCCGCCCGTTTCGCACAAGTTGGTTGAACGTCGGCACGAACTTTCCTCTTCGCGTTGTTAAATCGAAAAAATGGTGCAGCCCAAATAACGGCCAGGACCCGCTCGCGGATCCCAGAAAAAAACTACAGTTCGCAACCAGCGAGGATTAACTGCTTCGGACAGGCCCATGTTCGAATCGGCGTAACCGGTCGAACCTCGGGGCCTCACCCCTGGCCGGACCTCGCAACTCGAGGTGGTAGCGCAGGAGCAGAAAGCTATTCTCGCGAAACCATTAAATGATAACCGATGTAAAAGGCGAGCGCAACTGGGGGTAACGTCTCATGCCGGGAGACGGACGCCGGCCCCGCGACCTTGCTTCGATCCGCCGGTGCGCGCAAATGAATCGGATTCCGCCTGAACCGGGCGCGACCGGCTACAATCCAGTTGTGCCCCAAACGCACAGAAATGCGGCCGTCATTGCTCGCAACGTCCCCATGGGGGTTTTTCAGATCAGGGCCCACGGTCACACCTTCCACCTGGCTTTACCAATCACATTGGATGCAAGCCGGGTAGGACCTCTTCTTCGTCGCTTCCGTAGGCCGAAAGATTGAGCGGGGCGGGCGTCGTCGGTCAACTCCGTCTGGCGAAGCGACGATATGATCCCAGACGGTTTCAAACAGCTCCGCGAAAGCCAACTGAAAGCTTCTTTTCGCCGGCTGGTGAAGCGCGTCACCGCCCCGCCGCCCTCCTGGCGATCCGCGGGGCGATTCACCCTGCGCCGCACCAGGGGTGCTGAGAGCTGAAAGCTGAAAGCTGATAGCTGAAAGCTGATAGCTACCAGCTACTCCCACCGCAGCGCCCGCATCGGATCGATCCCCGTCGCCCGGCGCGCCGGAAGATAGCCTGCCACCGCGGCGATGGCGGCAATTCCGATGGCCGCCAGCACCATGGTCGGCGCATCGGCCGGCTTGATGCCGAACAGTTGCGTCTCGATGAGGCGCGTCAGGCCCCACGCCGAGGGCAGCCCCACGGCGACCCCGATCGCGGCCAGCAGCAGCACCTCGCGCATCACCAGCCACACCACGCTCGAGCCGCCGGCGCCAAGCGCCATGCGGATGCCGATTTCGCGCGTGCGCCGCGCCACCATGTAGGCCATCACGCCGTACAGGCCCAGCGCCGCCAGCAGCGCCGCGAGCATGCCGAACACGGTGGAAAGCGCCGCCAGCATCCGCTCCGTCACCAGCGATTTGTCCATCTGCTGGGTGAGCGTGCGCATGCCGAACACCGGCACGCTCGCATCCACCTCGTGCACGGTCCGGCGCAGCACGGAGAACAGCCGCTCCGGGTCGCCGTGCGTCCGCACATAGGCGGCCATCCCGGTTACGAATTCCACCTGTTGATAGGGGCGATAGAGCTCAATGGGGATTTCCTCGCGCATGCTCTCGTATTTGGTGTCCTTCACCACGCCCACGATTTCGATGTCCAGCTTGGTGCCCGGATTGCCGCCCATTCCCACATGGCGTCCCAGAGCGTTGCCGCCGAAATATCGCCGGGCGAATTTCTCGTTGACGATCCCCACTGGCGGCATGCCGTTCTCGTCTTTCAGGTTGAAGTCGCGGCCCAGAAGCAGGGGAATCCCCATGGTGGCGAAGAAGGCCGGCGTGATGAACTGCATATGCGGGTCGATCCATTCCCCCTGCTTGACGCTGTAGCCCTCGACCGAAACGGAGCTGTCCCACTCGTTATCGTCCAGCACCGGCACCACGGCCAGGGCCACCGAAGTGGCCCCCGGCATAGCCGTCATGCGCTCCACCAGTTGCCGGTAGAACTGCAAGCTGCGCTCCGGCTTGTATCCGTTGAGCGTGGGATCGAGCGAGAAGGTCACCATGTTCTCCGTCTGGAACCCGGGATTGAGTTCTTTCAGATTCTTGAGACTCTGCATGAATAATCCCGCCCCGATCAGCAGCAGGAGGGAAAGCGCCACCTGCGCCACGACCAGGCTCTTGCGCAAACCGGCGCCCGAGCCGCCGGCCAGCGCGCCGCCCTCGTCCTTCAGAGTGCGCGCCAGCTCCGGCCGCGTGGCCTGGAGCGCCGGGGCCAGCCCGAAAAGCAGACCGGTCGCGAGCGCGACCGCGGCCGTGAAGCCCAATACGCGCGCATCCGGCGTGCTGGAAATGGCCAGCGGCACCGTGCCGGCCGGCAGAAAACCGACCAGCGCTTTATCGATCCACACCGCGAGCCCCAGCCCCGCGGCGCCGCCCATGGCCGCCAGCAGCAGGCTCTCGGCCAACAACTGGCGGACCAGGCGCAGACGGCCCGCGCCCAGGGCCAGCCGGACCGCGATTTCCTTCTGCCGCGAGGTGGCGCGCGCCAGCAGCAGGTTGGCCACATTCGAGCAGGCGATGAGCAGCACCAGCGCCACCATGGCCATCAGCGCCACCAGCGGCGTGGAAAACTGGCGCCGCAGATCGGACCGCCCCTTGGCGGCGGGTAGCACGTCCATCCACATTTTAAGGAATTGCTGCTTGGTGAGTTCCGTGGCCCGGGCGAATTCTTTGTCCTGCACTTCCATCTGCAGAATCTGGTGGAACAGCGGCTGCAGTCCGGCCTTGGCGCGCTCCAGCGTCATTCCCGGCTTGAGCCGCCCGAACCCCTGCGCGAACCGGCCGCGGCGCTCGTTGAGGCTGTACCACGGGCCCGGGGTCATCTCTTTTTTCATCGTTATGGGGATGCGGATCTGCGGCGCGTAGCCGGGCTCGACGCCGTCGAAGCCGGCCTGGCTCACTCCCACGATGGTCAGCGGATACCCGTTCACCACGATGCGCCGGCCGATCACGCCGCGGTCTCCGGCAAACCGCGTTTTCCAGAAGCCGTAACTCAGCACCGCCAGCGGATGGCCGCCCTGCATCAGATCGTCGGCAGCGGTGAACACGCGGCCCAGTGCCGCGCCCACGCCCAGCACTGGAAAGTAATTGCCCGAAACCAGCTCGCCCGCCACCAGCTCCGTCCTTCCCTCCGAGGTCAGGCTCATGGTCGTGCCGTAGCGGCAGAACATGGACTGGAAGACCTGGTTCTTGTCGCGGAAATCCTGGTACATGGGGTAGGAGATGGCGTTGGATCCGGTGTTGCTGCCGTAATGGTTTCCCCGCGCGGTCAACAGCACCAGCTCCTCGGGATGCTGCACCGGGAGCAATTGCAGGATGAGCTGGTCGATCAGCGTGAAGATGGCGGTGTTGGCGCCGATTCCCAGGGCGAGCGAAAGCACCGCCACGGAGGTGAACAGCGGCGCCTTCCGCAGCGTGCGCAGCGCGTAACGTAAATCCTGCACCAGGGTGGCCATGCGTGTCGCTCCTTATTCCCAGCGCAGGGCGCGCATGGGATCGATGCCCGTGGCCCGCCGCGCCGGTAGATAGCCGGCCAGGGCGGCGATGGCGGCGATTCCGAAAGCGGCCAGCGTCATGGTCGGCAGGTCGGCCGGCTTGACGCCGAACAACTGCGCTTCGATGAGCCGCGTCAGCCCCCAGGCCGACGGCAGTCCCACGGCGACCCCGATTCCCGCCAGCAGCAGCACCTCGCGCATCACCAGCCACACCACGCTGCCGCCGCCCGCGCCGAGTGCCATGCGGATGCCGATTTCGCGCGTGCGCCGCGCCACCATGTAGGCCATCACGCCGTACAAGCCCAGCGCCGCCAGCAGCGTCGCCAAGCTTCCGAAGACGCTTGAAAGCGCCGCCAGCAGCCGCTCCGTGACCAGCGAATTCTCCACCTGTTTGTCGAGGCTGCGCATCTCGTACAGCGGCACGCCGGCATCCACCTCGCGCACTACGCGGCTCACGGTGGAACTGAGGTTCGCCGGATCGCCCTGGGTCCGCACATACGCCGCCATGCCATCCACGAACTCCGCCTGGCGGTAAGGAATGTACAGCTCATAGGGCATTTCGTCGCGCATGTTTTCGTACTTAGTGTCGCCCACGATGCCGACAATTTCAATATCCGTCTTCGTCCCGGGATTCTTGCCGAACCCGACGTGGCGCCCCAGCGCGTTCGCGCCGCCCAAATAGCGCTTCACGAATTTCTGGTTGACGATTCCTACCTTGGGAGCGCCCGCATCGTCCTTCAGGTTGAAGTCGCGGCCCAGCAGAATGGGGATGCCGAGCGTGCCGAAGTATCCGGTCGCGCAGTACTGCATGTGGGGATCGACCGTCTCCCCTTGCTTGGCGGTGTATCCTTCCACGGTCACCCAGTTGTCCCACTCGTTATCGGCCAGCAGCGGGATCACCGCGAGGGTCATCGATTTCACACCCGGCAAAGACTCCACCCGCTCGGTGAGTTGCCGGTAATACTGCAAGGTCCAATCCCGTTTGTAGCCGCTGAGCGTGGGCTCCACGGAGAACGTCAGCAGGTTCCGCGTCTGGAATCCCGGGTTCAGCGTTTTCAGGTTCTGCAAACTCTGAATGAACAGGCCCGCCCCGATCAACAACAGCAGCGAGAGCGCCACCTGCGCCACCACCAGGCCTTTGCGCAGGACCACCGCCGTGCCGCCCACCACCGCGCCGGCCTGGTCCTTCAAGGTCGAGGCCAGTTGCGGCCGCGTGGCCTGCAACGCCGGCGCCAGGCCGAAGACCAGCCCGGTCAACAGCGAAATCGCCAGGGTGAAGCCGAGGACCGTGCCGTCCGGCGTGCTGGAAAGCGTGAACGGAGTGGTGCTCGGGGGCAGGAAGGCGATCAGGGCCCGATCCATCGACACCGCGAGGCCCAGGCCGGCGGCGCCACCCATGGCGGAGAGCAGCACGCTCTCCACCAGCAGTTGGCCCACCAGGCGCCGGCGGCTCGCACCCAGCGCCAGCCGGACGGCGATCTCCCGTTGCCGCGCCGATGCCCGCGCAATCAGCAGGTTCGCCAGGTTCGAGCAGGCGATCAGCAGCACTAGCCCCACGATCGCCATCAGCGCCAGCAGCGGTTTGGAAAACTGCCGGCGCAACTGCGAGCGGCCCTTGGAACCCGGAAGCACGTCCATCCACATGCTCAAGAACTGCTGCCGGGTGTAAGCCGTGGTTTTGGCGAACGCGGGCATCTGCACTTCCATGGCGAGCGTCTGGTGAAACAGCGGCTGCAATCCGGCCTTGGCGCGGTCGATAGCCATGCCCGGCTTCATCCGGCCGAACACCTGCACAAAGCGCCGGCGCCGGTCGTTCAACTGGGGAAACGGCGTGCGCGGCGACTCGTCCTGCATGGTGATGGGGATGCGAATCTGCGGCGAGTATCCCGGCTCCACTCCGTCGAACCCGGCCTGGCTCACGCCCACGATGGTGAGCGGGTATCCGTTCACCACGATCTTCTTTCCGATCACGCCGCGATCCCCGGCGAAACGCGTCTTCCAATAGGTGTAGCTGAGCACCGCCAGCGGATGGCCGCCCTGTATGAGATCGTCCGCGGCGGTGAACACGCGTCCCAGCGCCGCGCTCACGCCCAGCACCGGAAAGTAATTCCCGGAAACCATTTCTCCCGCGGCGAGCTCGGTTTTTCCTTCGAAGGCCAGGCTGAGGGTCCTGCCATGGCGGCAGAACATGCCGCTGAAGACCTGGTTCTTATCGCGGAAATCCTGGTACATCGCGTAGGAGATGGCGTTCGAGCCATTGTTGCTGCCGTAGTGCTGCCCCCGCGCCGTCAACAGCACCAGTTGCTCGGGATGGTGGACCGGCAGTTGTTGCAGGATGAGTTGATCGATCAGAGTGAAAATGGCCGCGTTCGCCCCAATGCCGAGCGCCAGGGACAGCACGGCGACCGCGGCGAACAACGGCGATTTCCGCAGCGTCCGCAGCGCGTATCGCAAATCCTGCAGGAAGGTAGCCATCGACCGTTATACTGCCGCACGCGGAAAAGGTTACGCAGGGGCGGGCGTCGGTGGCCCGATGGGGTGTATCGTAAAAAGCATGGCGGTCCGGCTCAAGCCCGAAACAGAACGGCTCGTTCAGGAAGAGACCGAAAAGGGGCATTTCCCCTCGGCAGATGAATTGATCGTGCAGGCGGTCCTTGCTCTTCGTGAGAACCGAACCGGCAAAGGCGCTACAGTCTCGCGGAAACCGCGCAAGAATCTTGCCGATGTCCTCAGTGAACCACCATTTGCCGGCTCGGAGTTGAATCTGGAGAGGCAACAAGACGAGGGTTAGCACAACAATCGATCAGGTGCGCGAACGCCGACTGCGAGAGCTGGTTGGTTCGCGAATCGCCCGTATCCCGGAAGCCTGGAGTTCAAACCGGCGCGAGGGCTTCTTCTGACCACGCAGAATCGCCCCACCTTCACGCACGCTTTCCAGCAGTTCTTCGAACATCTTAGGTTCATCGTGGTCCCATCGGTTGCACTCCCTGGCGCCCCGGCAGCGGGGGCGCCGGCACCCGCCCGCATTTCAGATTCCAGTAGGCCCAGGAACGCGCATCGAAGATCCCAGGCGGCGCGTGTTCGAGTGTCTCTCGAAATTCACGCTCGCCGACCAGGCCTTCGAGCGCACGGAGGTCTTCCACCGTTCCATAGGTCATCACATGCGCGAGGAAATGCACCGGGTCAGCCAGAGCTTCCAAGGGCGGCCTGAACCACACCACACGTTCGGCCACGGACATCAGTTCCGATGTTGCCGGCAACGGCTTCATGACTTCAGACCATTTTCCCCGCGCGGAGAGTAGGCCGTCAATGCGGGCAGCCTGGTAACATCGACGTCTTCGACGGCGGCGCTGAGGCGCTCCCTCACATCGCCCGAGAGCGCCGGCACATCGTCGAAAAAGCTGAGCGCCTTGAGCGTGATCAGCGGATTGAACCTGCGTCCATAGACGACGCCCCCTGCGGCCAAAGCCGTGGGCAGATCTACACCTTGCCGCAGCAGCGCGTCGATGTCGAGATAATCCTTCGCTTCGGCGCGTTTTTGCACGACCGCCATCTTGGTGCCCGCAATATCCAGCAGGGACGCCACATAGAGCGGCATCCCTGGCAACTCGTCGCGCGCGGCTACTTGCCCCAGGCCGAGTCCGCCGAAGAAGGACACCATCACCACGCCCCCGCGATCCACGCGGCAGGTGAGCGTGTCCGCCGCCACCTGGACACGTTCCGCGTCTTTGAGATAGGGAAGCGCTGCTGCCAGGCGCTCCGGATCGAAGGACGCGTTCGAGAAGAAATCGAAATCGATCGAAGTCCGATGCCCCAAACGCAGGATCAAAGCCGTACCGCCGTAAAGCGTGAACGACGCCGGCGTTGCCCCCAGTTCCGGCAATAGCTTTCGCTGCGCCGGCGGCAGCATGGATAAATTGGGAACCAGAACGGGCACCCTCCCAGTCCTCTCTTCCGACCGCCTTACCATAGCCTATTTTGCCCCGCAGCGGCAAAGTCCGCGATAGAATCCACCAGTGCGCCGCAATCCGCTTTTGACCCTGGCTTCGGTTCTGGTGCTTGCCGCACGCGCGGCGCGGCGCGGCGCAAAAACGTGGCCCTGCAACCCAACACTATAATGGTCCGGTCGTGAAGGGTTTCCTGTTTGCCGCGCTCGGGATCTTTGCCGCCGGCTTCCTGCTCCTGTGGGCCCGGGCCGCGCGCAAAATAGCCTGGCCCACGCCGCTCGAGTGCGCCGTCGGGCTGGGCAGCCAGTTCCTCGACACGTTGGGCATCGGCTCGTTCGCCACCATGAGCTCTTCGTTCAAGATATGGTCCATGGTGCGCGACGAAGATATCCCCGGAACGATGAACGTGGGGACGGTGCTGACCGGGATTCTCGAAGCGTTCATCTATATCGCCGTTGTCGACGTCGACGGTACCACTCTGGCGCTCATGGTTGCCGCCTCGGTCCTGGGCGCGTGGCTGGGAGCGGGCGTGGTATCGCGCTGGCCGCGGCGGAAAATACAGATCGGCATGGCGGCCGCTCTGCTCATCACCGCCGCGTTCGGGCTGGCCGCGCAGCTCCACCTGTTCCCCGCCGGCGGCGGCCGGTTGGGCTTTGCCGGAGCGCGGCTCGCGGTGGCGGTGGCGGCCAACGCCCTGCTCGGGGCGCTCATGACCCTCGGCATCGGCTTGTTCGCCCCGTGCATGATGGTGACCTACCTGATGGGCATGAGCCCGCGGGCGGTCTTCCCCATCATGATGAGCTCCGCGGCATTCCTCTGCCCCGTGGCCGGCATGCGCTTCATTCGCACCGGCCGCTACAACCTGCGGGCCGCCCTCGGAATCACCATCGGCGGCATTCCCGGCGTTCTGGTGGCCGCGTTCCTGGTCGGTTCGCTTCCGCTCACCGCCGTGCGGTGGCTGGTGATCGGAGCGGTGCTGTACACCGCCGTGATGATGCTGCGCTCGGCGGCGCGCGAGCACCGCGTGTAGCCGCTATCGGCCCCTGCCGGTTCGCGATAGAATCTACCAATGCGCCGCAATCCGCTTTTGACCCTGGCTTCGGTTCTGGTGCTGGCCGCCATCGGAACCCAGGTCGCTTTCGAAGCGTCGCCGGACGACCTCTGGTGGCGGAAGGCGGTGATCTACGAGATCTATCCGCGCAGTTTCGGCGACACCAACGGCGATGGCATCGGCGACCTCAACGGCATCACCCGCCATCTGGACTACCTCAAGGACCTGGGCGTCGATGCCCTCTGGATCACGCCGTTTTATCCCTCTCCGCAAGTGGATTTCGGCTACGACATCGCCGATTACCGGGCCATCGACCCGCAGTACGGCGCCATGGCGGACTTCGATCGCCTGGTGGCGGAGGCGCAGAAGCGCAATCTGCGCGTCATCACCGACCTGGTCTTGAATCACACCTCGGACCGGCACGCCTGGTTCGCGGAGTCCCGCTCGTCGCGTACGAACCCGAAGGCGGACTGGTACGTGTGGCGCGACGGCAAGGACGGTAAGCCGCCCAACAATTGGATCTCGATCTTCGGCCACTCGGCCTGGGAGTTCGAGCCCAAGCGCGGGCAGTATTACTATCACGCGTTCTTCAAGGAGCAGCCCGATCTCAACTGGGCCAACCGCGAGGTGCGCAACGCCATGTACGATATGATGCGCTTCTGGATGAAGCGCGGCGTCGCGGGATTCCGGCTGGACGCGGTGACTTCCCTGTTTGAGGACGCGCAGATGCGCGACGAGCCCGTCGACAAGCCGGGCGTCACCGCGTATGGCGATCCCATCCTGACGCGCCAGTACACCGATAACCTGCCCGAAGTGCACGACGTGCTGCGCGAGATGCGCGCCGTCACCAACGAGTTCCCCGGCCGCGTGCTCATCGGTGAAACCTATTTGCCCAGCGTGCAGGAACTGGCCAAGATGTATGGCGCGCGCAACGACGAGCTGCATCTTCCCATGGACACGATGTTCGGCTTCAACCCGCTTTCGGCCGATGCGTTCCGCGCGAAGCTGCGCGAAGCGGAGGGCGGAATCGGCGGCAACACGCCGCTCTTGTTCTTCAACAACCACGACAATCCGCGCTCATGGAGCCGCTACGGCGACGGGAAGAACGACCCGGCTATCGCCCGGCTGCTGGCCACCCTGCTGTTGACGCCGCGCTCGGCCGCGCTGATGTACTACGGCGAAGAGATCGGTATGGAGAATACCGACCCCCAGCGCAAGGAGGATGTCCGCGACCCCACCGGCCGCCGCGGTTGGCCGAAGGAGAAGGGCCGCGATGGCGAGCGTACCCCCATGCAGTGGGATGGCGATACCAACGCCGGCTTTAGTACGGCCCGGTCCACGTGGCTGCCGGTGGCGCCGAATTACACCAGCCGCAACGTGGCCGCCGAGACCCGCGATCCGGGTTCGCTGCTGAACTACTATAAGACCCTGCTCCGGCTCCGCAAGACCAATGCCGCCTTGCGGGACGGCGATTTCGCCCTGGTCAACGAGGCGGACTCGAGCGTCCTGGCCTTCGTGCGGCGGGCCAACGGCGAAGCGGCGCTGGTGGCCCTGAACTTCACCGCGGCGCCGCGCACGGTC
>JADGNR010000470.1 GCA_017883415.1 Bryobacteraceae bacterium
TGGCCCTCATCGCCCAGGTGACCATCGACGATTTCGGACACCTGCCCGGCGGCACCGATCCCGAGACCTACACGCGCGAGATGGATTCCTGGCCCGTGGACGTCATCGGCCTGAACTGCTCGGTGGGCCCCAAGGCCACGCTCGATACCCTCGAGCTGATGATGCAGTACTCTTCCAAGCCCATGAGCGCCATGCCCAACGCCGGGCTGCCCGCGCGCGTGGAAGGGCGCAACATCTATCTCTGCTCGCCGGAATACATGGCGCAGTACGCGCGCCGCCTGCTGTGGGCCGGCGTCAGGGTCATCGGCGGTTGCTGTGGCACCACGCCCGAGCACATCAAGCTGATCCGTTCGGAAACGCGCTCGCTCCAGCCGCTGCGGAAGAAGCTGGCGGTCACCGTGGAGGAGCCGCACGTCAAGGTGCATGCGCTGGCTCCGGTCCCCATGGCGCAGAAATCCAAACTGGGCGCCAAGCTGGCGGAAGCGAAATTCGTCGCGTTCGTGGAAATCCTGCCGCCGCGCGGCATCGACGCATCGCAGGAGATCGCCGGCGCCCGGCGCTGTGGCGAGCACGGCATTGACTGCATCAACGTGCCCGACGGTCCCCGCGCCAGCGCGCGCATGAGCGCGCTCGTCACCTGCCAGCTCATCCAGCAGCAGGCCGGGATCGAAGCCGTGAACCACTTCTGCTGCCGGGACCGCAACATCCTGAGCATCCAGTCGGAGCTGCTGGGCACGCACACCGTGGGCGTGCGCAACCTCATCTGCATCACCGGCGATCCGCCGCGCATGGGGCTCTATCCCGACGCCACCGCGGTGTTCGACGTGGACGCCATCGGCCTGGTCAACATCGTGAACAATCTCAACCACGGGCTCGATATCGGCGGCAACCCCATGGGCTCGCAGACCGCGCTCCTGATCGGCGTGGGCGCCAACCCCGGCGCGGTGAACCTGGACGAGGAGATCCGCCGCTTCGACTGGAAGGTGGAAGCCGGCGCCGAATACGTGGTCACGCAGCCGGTCTTCGACCTGGACCTTCTGGAGGCCTTTCTCAAGCGCATCGAGCACGTGAAGATCCCGGTGATTTGCGGCATCTGGCCGCTCACCAGCGTTCGCAACGCCGAGTTCATGGTCAATGAGCTGCGCGTGCCCGTCCCCGAGCCTTTCATGGAGCGTATGCGCCGCGTCGACAGCGCCGACAAGGCCCGCGAGGAAGGCGTCGCCATTGCGCGCGAGATGGTGGTGCGTGTGCGCGCCATGGTCCAGGGCGTACAATTAAGTGCCCCGTTCGGGCGCTATCAGATGGCGCTCGATGTGGCCGATGCCATCGGCCCCCGTTGAGGAACGAGATCGCAGCTATGGCGACCGACCTGGTGGAGATCAACCCCGACCAACCGCAACCGGAAGTCCTGGAGCGCGCCGCCGCCGCCGTGCGCCGCGGCAAAGTGGTGGCCATCCCCACCGATGCGCTGTACACCCTGGTGGCCGACCCGTTCAACCTGCGCGCGGTCACGCAGGTCTTCAAGGCCAAGGGCCGCGAGCCGCACCGCTCGCTACCCATTCTGGTGGGCGACATTATGATGGCCGAGGAACTGGCCGGGGAGCTCAACAACCGCTTCTACATCCTGGCGCGCCGCTTCTGGCCGGGGCCGCTCACCATCATCGTCCCCGCGTCCGCCAAGATGCCGCTCAAGGTAACCGGCAATACCGGCCGCATGGCGCTGCGCCAGTCGCGCTCGCAGATCGCCAACGGGCTCATCGCCCTGTTGAACCAGCCGCTCATCTCCACCAGCGCCAATATCTCGAGCCATCCCACCTGCCGCAGCGGCATCGAAGTGTTCGGCATGATGGATGGCCGTGTGGATCTGGTGGTCGACGGCGGCGCTTGCGCCGGCCCGGGCGCCACCACGGTGGATATCACCGAGCCGTACTGGCGGTTGATTAAGACCGGCGCGATCGAGGAAAAAGAGATCGCCGAGTGCCTGCAGCCCAGTTGAGGGGAGCACGTCACATCACCGAATCACCACAAATGCCCGGCGGCGATTGGGGCCGAATCGGAAAATCGCAAAACCGGCATCGAGCGAAGCGGCGCGCTCGATGCCAAGCCGCCGCATGACCGCGAAGCTTGTCCGGTCCGCAATCGAGAAATCCTGGTCGCCATAGGACACGCCGATCTGCCAGGCCGTTTCCAGGTCTGCCGCTCCTACGGTCTCGACCGTAGCGACTCCACTGCGCAGACCCTCCCAGAACCGTTCGGCGGCAGGCCGTCCGAGTCGATAGCGAATCAGCACCCACGTCTCAACCAAGACGTGGTCCGTGGTCACCAGGGGCTCGCCCTCCGAGAGAATCGCTTTTGCCCGCGAGTTGCTGCGATCGGATCTATCGGCCGCGGCATACCAGATTGAAGTATCGACGAACAGGCTCATGTCAGTGCCGGCGCCGCTTCGGTGGCGAAGCAAAGGCCTCGCCGAGCATGGCGTGCTTGTCCCTGGCAATATCGGAGGCGCCGGAAGCCCCTAAATCGAACACTACGGCGGGATTCGCGCTCGACTGCGGGTTCCCCAGGTCGCGCGCTACGAGCCGCCGCACATATTCAGCTAGGGACACGCCCATTTCGCTGGCTCGCTGCCGCGCCCGGTGCTGCACCTCCGGGTCCAGCGTGATCTGCGTTCGTGCCATCATGATGGTACCATCATAACGCAACCGAAACACGGCGCGACGGCAGAGTCAGGGCGATGACTTTGCCCCCGGCATCGCGCACGAACTGCCACTCCGGCATGCGCGGGCGAGGGCGCCCGCCCCACGTACAATAAAGGCGATGACGGCGTTTCTGGATCGCATCGCGCGGACGATCGAGCGCTACGGGATGTTCCGTGCCGGCCAGAAAGCCGGCGTGGCTGTCTCGGGCGGCGCCGATTCGGTCTGCCTGCTGTACGCGCTGGCGGACCTGGCGCCGCGGTGGGACCTGCACCTGAGCGTACTGCACCTGGACCATAAGCTGCGCGGCGAGGAATCGCGGCAGGACGCGGAATTCGTGCGGGCTCTGGCCGCGCAACTGGGGCTGGCGGTGGTGGTGCGCGAAGCGGACGTCGGGGCCTCGCCCGGCAATTTGGAACAGGCGGCCCGTGAGGCCCGTCTGGCGTTCTTTCGCGAGGCGATTGCGGGCGGCATGGTGGACCGCGTCGCGCTGGGGCACACGCGCTCGGACCAGGCGGAGACCGTGCTGTTCCGCTTCCTGCGCGGCGCCGGGACGGCCGGACTGGCGGGCATCCGGCCCATTCTGGCGGAGGGCATGGTGCGGCCGCTCATGGAGGTGGAGCGCGCCGAGGTGGAGCGGTTCCTGGGCGAGCGCGGGATCGCCTGGCGCGAGGATTCCAGCAATGCCGTGTGCGCCTTCGCCCGCAACCGCATCCGCCACCAACTGCTGCCGCAACTGGCGCGCGAGTGGAACCCGGCCATCGTGGAGACGCTGGCGCACACGGCGGATTGGGCGCTGGCCGAAGAGGCGTATTGGGAGACCGAGATGGACCGGCTGGCCGCGCGCCATTTCACCGAAAAGGGAGGCGCGATCCTGGTGCGAGCGGATGCGCTTGCGGCTTTACCGCTGGCCGCCGGACGGCGCCTGGTACGGCGCGCCATGGAACGCGCGAAAGGCGACCTGCGCGGCGTCGATTTCCGGCACATCGCCGGCGTCCTGGAGGTCGCCCGAAGCGCGGGAGGGAGCGGGCGGCTGCAGGCGCCGGGTCTGGACATTCACCGCTCTTTTGAGTGGCTGCGGTTTGCGCGGCCGGTGGGGAAGGGCGTGAAGGGGCGCAATTACCGCGTGCCGGCGGCCGTGCCGGGCGTGGTCCGCGTGCCCGCCGCCGGCCTCGAGATTTCGCTGGAACTGATTGAAAAAGCGGAAGCTTCTGAAAACCGCACTTACGTATATAATAGAGAGATGGGTGGCATCGACTGGCACCGTCTGTCCAGTCCTCTGGAATTGCGGAACTGGAGACCGGGCGACCAGTATCAGCCCCAGGGATCGACCGGCGCGGAGAAGATCAAAACCCTTTTCCAGCACGCCCGTATCCCGTTGTGGGAGCGCCGCGATTGGCCGATTCTGACCGGCGGACCGGATATCGTGTGGGCGCGGCGGTTCGGACCGGCGGCGCGGTTTGCGGCGGGTCCCGGAAGCAAAATAGTG
>JADGNR010000471.1 GCA_017883415.1 Bryobacteraceae bacterium
TCTCTTTTACTTCGACCTTCGCCCTCTCGCTCCGGAAGATCAACGCCGGGTGGCACGGAGCCTCGACGATCCCGAACCTGCCGCCCTCGAATCCTATAGCGCTCCGGGCCTGCTGATGGCTTACGCCGGTTCACCCGATTCCCTGCGCGACCGCGGCCCCGGCTGTTGCGCATCGGGCCGCAACGTGTGCATTTTTGATGGCCGGCTGGACAACCGCGGCGAGTTGCTCGCCCGGTTTGACGATCGTCGCCCGCACCCATCCGCCAGCGCCCTTGCGCTCGCGATCTATGAGGCCGAGGGCCCCGCGGGATTGGGCCGCCTGATCGGCGATTGGAGCCTCGCGATCTGGGACGCGGGGAACCGCACCCTCCTGCTGGCCAGCGACTTCGCCGGCGCCCGTCCGCTGTATTTCCACCGGACGGCCAGCCGCCTCATCTGGTCCTCTTCGCCCCGAAATTTAGCCGATTGCGCCGGGGCTGGAGACCTGGATGAGGAGTACGCCGCCGCCTTCCTCACCCGCGGCCTCGCCCCAAATCGAAGCCCCTATCGCGGCGTTCGCCCCGTCCCCGCGGGTTCCGTCGTCGGCGTATCGCCCCAGCGAATGGTCGCTACCAGGCATTGGAGCCTTCCGGTCAGCCAGACCGTCCGCTATCGTGACGATGCGGAGTATGAAGAACAACTGCGGGCGTTGTTTCAGGAAGCGGTTGCCGCCCGGCTCGACACCGGTGCGCCCGTCTGCGCGGAATTGAGTGGCGGGCTGGACTCGTCGTCCGTGGTCTCCATGGCCCACCGCCTGATTCGGGACGGCCGCGTGAGGGCGCCCGGTCTCATCAGCTTCACCTATCGCTCCGCCGGGTCGACCGACGAAAGGTTCTACCGCGCCGTGGAGCGGAGCTGTGACATTCCGGCCGTCCATCTGGAGACGGACGACTACCCCGCCGCCGCCACCGATTGCGCCGGCCTCGCCGCGCCCCTGTTGTGGGGACCCCGCTTGCATGAGGTGGCGCGCCGGATGTCGGCCAGCGGATCGCGCGTGTTCCTCACCGGCCAGTTGGGCGATCTGATGATGGGAAACTGGCTGGACGATTCCGAGCAGGTGGGCGATTGCTTCCGCGAGGGCCGGTTTTCCCAAGCGGTGTGCGAGGCCTTCGCCTGGAGCCGGTCCCTGCGGGTGCCCGTATACTCCATCCTCGGGCGCGCGCTCGGCGTCACCTCCGCGGCGAATGCGGACATGGCGCACAGCGTAGCCGGCTACCGTACGTATGGCGATTCCCTCAGCCCCGCCCTGCGCCGCGTTGCCGCCCTGCACCAGCGCGATCTGTCCGCAAAGGATTGGCTGCGGCACGCGTTGCCGGCTCGCCGGAAGCGGCTGAAGGCGCTCGATGAGTTTCTGGAATGCCGCGCCTTTCAATGTCCCGAACCCCTGCAAGGCGTCGAGTACTCCCATCCGTTTCTCCACCGCCCGCTGGTGGAATTCATGCTGGCCATTCCGCCCGCTGTCGTCTGCCGCCCGGGCGAGCCCCGGCGCCTCATGCGCCGCGCCTTCGCCGGCATCGTTCCCGATCTGATCCTTCGGCGGCGCTCCAAGGGAGGCTACGACGCCATGTTCCTGAAAGCTCTCCGGCCGTGCGCCGCGGAGTTGCTTCGCAGCCCCGGCGATATGCGGCTCATTCAACTGGGTTACGTCGATCGCCCCAGCGTCGAATTCCGCCTGAAAAGGCTGGTGCACGGGCTGGAGTGCAACGAGTCGCAGTTGCGCCATCTGATTCTGTTCGAATTCTGGCTGCGCAATCGACCGGACGCCGCCCGCGCCGCCCAGTCCCCGCGGTCGGCCGCCGCGTAGCCGGGTAGCCGCGTAGCCGCCGTGTAGCCGCCGTGTAGCCGGTAGCCGCCGCGTAGCCGCGTAGCCGCGTAGCCGCGTAGCCCCGCGTAGCCGCCGCTCCGCCGCGTAGCCGCCGCTCCGCCCGCCGCTCTGCCGCGTAGCCGCCGCGTAGCCGCCGCTCCGCCGCGTAGCCGCGTAGCCGCCGCTCCGACGCTGGCCGGCTTCCCTGTCCCAAGCCGCGCCCTTTGCGGCGGGTGAACAGCCCCGTCCTTCGAACGCGATCCGCCGATATAGAACTTGATGAGGGCGGCATCATCAGAAATGGCTACAAAACGATAGGAGAATTCGGGATTGTGAGGGTTCGGCGGGTAACGTAGCCTCAATAGATTAGCATTCGTCGAGCAAGCCGGAGGAGTGATGTTCACAGTGTTTGGCCGGGCCATCGGGCGCTTCCGCTCCTGTCGCGCGGCGCAATCCGTCGAGGAACCGAAACCGTCCCGGAAGGGTGCGCCGATCGTCCCCACCGAAGTCCGGGCCTCGATCGGCGGCGGCGCCCTCTTGTTGCTCGACACCGGGCGGGGCCTCATATTCAAGGCGAACTCCACGGGAGCCCGTATCTGGCAAGGACTGGTGGAGGGACAATCCATACCGGCCCTTGCCCAACAATTGAGCGAGCAATATGGCGTCGCGCCGGAGCGGACCGCACGAGACATCGACCGGTTCCTGGCCGATCTCCGGGACAACGGTCTGCTCACCGCTGCGCACCAAGGTTGATCATGAAGTGCTTCTCCCGCTGTGTGTTGATCGCGCAAGCCCTCTGGCAACTGCTTCGCTATGACCTGGTGATCAAAGCATGGGGCTTCCGCCGCATTCATCGCAGCCTGGGCCGCCGGCGTCCCGGCCCGCAGCCGGGCGGCGCTCCCGAACGGGAGGCGCGGGTCTGCGAGGCCATGCGATGGGCCCTCTCGTTGTACTGTAAGCCGGCCCTGTGTTTGCAGCGGGCCGTAGCCACCGCTCGTTTGTTGCGCCGGCACGGCATGGACGCGCATATCGTGATCGGGTACCGGCCCGAGCCGTTCTTCGGGCATGCATGGGTTGAGATTGAGGGCCGCGTAGTGGACGATTCGCCGGCCTGGCAGCGCCTGCCGGTACTGGAGCGAATTTGAGGCCAACTATCTTCCGGTTCCATGAAACGAGAGAAGGCCCCCAGGGCACATTAGAGACTGAGAGGAGAAACATAACTATGCATGAAACGTATGAAGCGCCTGTTCTCAACAAAATCGGCAAGGCCGAGGAAGTAATCCGCGGCATCATGTCCAACGGAACGGATATCGACGGACAGTCGTTCACCAACGATTTTGAATTCCTGGACGACCGCGACGACAACCCGGACCGCTAGCGTTATTGTGAAAACCGTGCCCCAGACCACCGGAAATCAAAAACGGTCCGTAGGCCGCCCGCGACTCCCCGTCGCGCCCGAGCAGGTCAACGAACTGCGCCGCCAAGGCTTGAGTTTCCGGAAGATCGCGCGCGAAATGGGAGTCGGCTACGGCACCGTGCGCCGGGTCCACCTGGGCAGCGGCACGGCTTCCCTGCAGACCGGCCCATCCGGTGACGTCAAGTCATAGAAGCGCCGGCCGCAACCTCTCAGCGAGCCTCCAGAACCGTCATACTATTTGACTGGAGGTGATCCAGTGCAGGTTGCGCCCGACGAATTGCGACAGTACTACTCGTCCCTCTCCGACGAAATGCTCCTGGACATCGATCCGGCCGATCTCACCGATGCCGCGCGGCGATGCTACGACAGCGAATTTGCGAAACGAGGTCTGTCGCCGGATGCCGCGCCCCCGCTGCCGGCCGATGACCACGTGGTGACAAACTCCGAGGTCGAACCCGATTGGCTGGAGTTTGCCGCCTGCCCGTGCTCCTTCACCGACGCCCCGGGATCGCACCACGGTCCCGACGCCGGGCGCGCCCGCGAGGTTTTGCTGGCTGCCGGGATACCCTGCCATCTCTCCGTGATTTCGCCCGATCCGCGGAATGAGGACTCCCCGCGCTTCGACGAATACCGCGTTCTGGTCCCGGCCTCGCTCAACCTCAAAGCCATCAGCGTGCTCGACCTGGAGATCTTCAACGCGGATCTCGAAGCCGATTGGCGCACGCATTTTACGGACCTGCCGGACGAGGACCTCCGCGCGCTCAATCCGGAAGTCCTCTGCGCCGGCCTGCTCGACCGCGTGGAGCGCCTGACCCGCGCCTATAACGACGAGCTCGCCCGGCGAAAGGGGGAGCCGTCGTAGCGGCCCCGGCGCGGCCCCGGCGCGGCCCCCGACACGCGGCCCCGGCGCGGCCCCGGCGCG
>JADGNR010000023.1 GCA_017883415.1 Bryobacteraceae bacterium
ACCTGTACGGCTTCCGAGGGCACGGTTCCCCTCCAGAGCCAGGCTCAATCCGCGCTGATTGTCCCCTACGACAATACGGCAAGCTTCCTGACGGGCGTTGCTTTGGCGAACTGGTCGGCGGCGCAAGCGAGCATTACCGCTACGATTTGGGACGAGAACGGCTCTAACCTTGGGGCCCAAACCATCACCCTCGCCGGCAGTGGCCACACGTCGTTCGTTATGTCCACGGAACTTCCACTCACCAGCGGAAAACGCGGCCTCGTTCGGTTCCAGAACCCCTCTGGCGGCGCGCTGGACGGGCTTGGATTGCGATTCAGCCCGTACGGCACTTTTACGTCCGTGCCGACGATTCCCCAGACTCCGGTTACGCCTGCGGCGCCCCAGATCACCTTCCTGAATCCCGCAAGTGAGCAGGTAGGAAACTCCGTGACCTTGGTGATTAGCGGCGTCAACCTCTCCGGCGTCACCGCGGTGCTGGTCTCGCCGTCCTCAAATGTCACCGTGAGCAACGTGCATGCGACCGCGGCCCAGGTCACCGCCACGGTGACCATCGATGCCAGCGCCGCCCCCGGGCAGCGCAGCGTCTCGGTCTCGTCTCCTGCCGGCACGTCCAACTCGCTGGCCTATACGGTCCAAGCGGCGCCGCCGCCAACACCACAATCCTACGATGGACACTGGAATGGAACGACGTCCCAGGGCCAAGCCCTCTCGATGACAATTTCAGACAATAACGTCACCGCCTACTCCTATGGTGTTACCTTCCCGAACCTCGGACCGAATTGTCCTACTGGATCCACCACCTCCTCGGGGCCGGGCACGTCGATCCCGATCACAGGAGGTTCCTTCTCTTCCAGCACGCTTTCCGGCACGTTCCAGTCACCGACGCAGGCTAGTGGAAGCGTGAACTGGGCGTTGAGCCTGCCGGGCTGCAACTCGTCCGGCACATTCACATGGAACGCGGCCCTCACTAGACCCTGACGCCGCTTTGCTCGTCAGTACGCGCGCACCTGGGTCGAGCGGCACGCCGCAGACATGGATTCTGATCGCTGGCGACGCATTCACTACCCCCCCGCCGCCTCCACCAACGCTGCCAGCGTCGCCTCCGCCGCAGCTCGCCAGGAAAATTGCGCGGCGCGTAGCGGGCCTTGCTCCGCCAGTCGCGCGCGCAGGGCCTCGTCCCCCACGATCCGCAGCATCGCTGCTACCATTCCCGCCTCGTCCCGCGGGTCGAACTTCAACGCCGCTTGGCCCACCGTGCCCGCGATTGGTTCGATGTCCGAACAGGCCGTGGGCACGCCCGCCGCCAGCGCTTCCAGTACCGGCAAGCCGAAGCCCTCGAACAACGACGGGTACACAAAAGCCCACGCGCGCGCGTACAGGTCGTATACCTCATCGCGCGGAATCCAGCCCGGAAAGTCCACGGCGTCGCGCAGGCCGAGCGAATCGCGCAGCGCGTGCAGCGCGCCGCTCGCAAAACCGTGCAGACCGCAGACCACCAGCCGAAACTCCGGCCGCGCCTGGCGGAACCGGGCGAAGGCGCGCAGCAGGCCATCCAGGTTTTTGTGGGGATGCAGCGTCGAAACCCCCAGCAGGAACCGCTCCGGACGGCGGCGGCGGCCCACCTCGAAGAAAACCGCGTCCACCCCGTGCGGCGCCACCCGCACCTGCCGTTCCGCCAGACGATAGTATTTCCGCAGGTCCGCCGCCGTGGCCGCGGAGACCGCCACCAGCAGCCGCGAAACGTGCGCCGACCAGAACAGGAAGAAATTCCAGAACGGCAGGTCGAACCATCGAAAATTTTCCGGATGGCGCTTGTGCTGCAGATCGTGGAACACCGTAACCTGCGGGCAGGGGCAGAACAGCGGCGCGGTGAAACCGGGGTTCAACATCGCGTCCAGCCCCAGTCGCGCCGCGGCCAGGGGCAGCGCGGTCTGCTCCCACAGCATCCGCGCCGGGCGCGAACGGGCGCGAACCCCCTGCGGAACCGCCATGAAATTGGGGCGCTTGGGCGCCAGCTCCGGGCCGGTTTCGCGGTTGGTGAAAATGAAGTATTGGTTGACGCCGTCCATCTCCCCCAGCGCCGCCAACAGGCTGCGTAAATAGATCTCCGTCCCGCCCACGCCCCCCGGAATCAGGTACAGCGCATTCACGCCGATGCGCAGCGGGCTCATTTCTTGCGCGTGATCGAACGCAGATAGGTCACGGCTTTCGACAGGTCCTGCCGCGCGTCCTCGAAATTCGGATCGATCGCCAGCGCCCGCTGGTAATCCTTCACCGCTTCCAGCACCTGGCTGGTGTTCATGTGCACCTTGCCGCGGTAGGCGTAGATGACCGCGTCATTGGGATCGATCTTTTCCGCCGTGGCCAGTTCCGCCAGCGCTTCGTCCCATTTCGACTGTTCCGCATAAACCTTGGCGATCTGGGTATGGACGTGGGCGCTCGGGTTCATGATGGCGCTCAGGCGCAGCTTGGCCAGCGCTTCCTCCGGTTGCTTCAGGCAGGCGTACGCCAGGCCCCAGTCGAGCAGCAGATCGTATCCCACGGCATGCAGTTGCGCCGTTTTCTGATATTCGCGCACCGCCAGGTCGCAGCGGCCCTGGTCCAGGTAGGCGCTGCCGAGCTGGAAATGGGCCCGCCATTTGCCGGGCGATTTGGCGGCCGTGTCTTCCCACAGCGCCACCGCATCCGCCCACACCCGCGCGCGGGCATGCGTCGCCGCCGCGGCCACCAGCGCCACCATCAGACAGGCGGCGGCCAGCGCTTTGCGCTCCACTTTGAGGCGGCTCACCGCGTCCACCAGGATCAGCAGCAGACCGGGCATCCCGAAATAGAGGCGCCGCTCGGCGATGGTGTCGGCGATCGGCAGGATCGACGATGTCGGGGCCATCAGCACCAGGTACACGAAGAAGCCGAAACTCGCCAGCGGGAAGCGCCGGCGGTAATGCCATGCCGCCGCCGCCAGCCCCACCAGCGCCAGCAGGCCGAACAGGGCGCCGCGATCGAGGATCGTCCTGGATACGCGGAAGTCCCAGTCGGCCGTCAGATTCACCGGCAGCAGGAACATGCCTGCATAGACGAACAGGGCGCGGCATTGCGTGAAGAAGTATTGGTACCAGGTGAAATCTTTGAAGGCGAACCCGGCGGTGGTGGACCGCATGATCGTGTTCCACAGCCATGCCACGCCCGCCAGCGCGGCGGCCCCAACCGGCAGGTAGAGCCTCCAGTTGGCGCGCACGCCCTGGAACGAGAAGCCCGGGTTCCACCAGTAATCGGTCAGCAGCAGCAGCCCGGCCAGCGCAATGGTCTGCTCCTTGGCCAGCAGCGCCAGGGCGAACAGCGCCAGCACCGCGGCCGCCACCGTCCACGTTGCCGCCTTCTCCCTCCGATACAGGAAAACCGTGAACGCGGCGAAAGCCAGCATCGCGCTGAGCGCCTCCGAGCGGCCCGCCAGGTACGCCACCGCTTCGGTCTGCGCCGGATGCAGCAGAAACACCAGCGCCGCCAGAGCGGCCAGCACGTCGCGCCGCGCCTTTTCGACCTGCGCCCAGTCGAGCAGCCGGCGGACGATGAAGAAGATCAGACCGCTCGCGACGGCGTGCAGGATCACGTTGAGGATGTGATAGGAGTACGAGCTCTCCACTCCCGAAATCTGCGAATTCACCCAGTAGGTGAACATGAGCACCGGCCGCCGGTCGCGCACCCAGTCCCCCAGCGAGGCGGAGGCATTCGGCAGCGAGAAGGGAAGCACGTTGTCGTCGAACAGAAATGCGCCGCGCATCGACGGCCCATACGCCCAGAAAAGCGCCAGTACCGCCGCCGCCGCGCCCAGGGCGTAATACCGCCACTCCGGCCACGCGGCTGCGGTTGCGGCGGGGGCTGGCGCCGGCGCCCCGGCCGCGTCCTTTCGCATTCCGCGATGCTTACGCTTCATGGTTCCTGAGACTGTGGATGTGATACTCCAGGATGGCCACCCGCTGCGCCAGCGCGATATTATCGTCCCGCAGATGAGACATGATGATCGAGAAGCGGAAGAACATGATCAGGAATACGGAGCCGGTGAGCAGGAAAAGAGTGAGTGGTGAGTCCGGTATGCCGGTCAGCCGCGTCACCGCGTCCAGCAGCGGGCGGGTCCGCGACAACACCAGCATCACTACCGAGGCCAGCAGCCAGCTCACCGAGTATTCCACCCGTATGTGCGCGCGCCGGACGGAAATCAGCACCATGACCAGCAGCACCACGCTGAGGACGGTCGTTACATTCAGGAGACGGTCCATTTATCCTCCCGCGCCGGAGTGCGGCCCGCGGCCCGGGTTCTCCCGGCCGCGGTGCCACCGGCGTTCGTATTTCAGCACATTGACGAACACGCCCAGCAGCACGTGCACGATGTAGTACAGCGATTTGATGGCCGTGATGGAGGAGCGGCCGGCCAGCCGCGGCCGCATTTTGCAGGGCACCTCCTCGAAGCGGAAGCGCTTGCGTTGCAGCACCACCAGTGCCTCGATTTCCGGGTATTCCAGCGGAAAGCTGCGGCTGAAGACCGCCAGCGCCCGGCGGTTCAGACCCACGAAACCGGAGGTCGGGTCGTGCACCGGCTTGCCCAGGATGGGGCGCAGCACCAACCGGAAAAAGCGTATGCCCAGCGACCGTACTACCCCGGTCCGCGACCCGTTCTCGCCCACAAACCGCGAGCCGATCGCCATCTCGGCGCCCGAGGTCTTCAGCCGCTCGAACACGCGCGGAATGTCGCGCGCGTCGTGCTGCCCATCGCCGTCCACGCGAATCACATAGTCGAAGCCTAACTCATAGGCCAGCTTGTAGCCGGCCTGCACGCAGCCTCCCAGCCCCAGGTGGTGCGGCAGGGGCAGCACGTCGGCCCCGGCGCCGCGCGCCGCGGGAATGGTTCCGTCGCTCGAGCAGTCGTCGATCACCAGGACCGGCGCGCCGGCCACGTGCTCGTGAATCGAGCGCACCACTTCGCCAATGGCCGCCTCTTCGTTGAAGGCCGGCACAATCACCAGCATCGAATCGGGACCGGTTGCGTGGATCAAAGCCCGGCCAGCCTCCTGGCGCTGATCGCATACCCATCCAGCAGATGGCGGAAGACGGTGGGCGTGATCCGCGCCCGCGCCCGAATTTCGCGCCGCTGGCGCCACAAGCGGAGGCTGTGCCCCACCAGGGCCAGGTGCGCGCGCGCCACGTACCACATCATTCGCGCCCCTCCGTGTCCTTCCTCGCGGAAACGCGCCGCGCTCCCCCGCCCCCGCAGAATGTACCATGCGTGCCAGAAGTACCGCGCCAGCGTCACCAGCGGCGCCGCCGGCAACATGCGCGCCGGAAAATTCTTCGCCAGCACAAACAGCCGGTTGCGCTCCACGTAGTAGGCCTTCAGCGGCGAGGCGCGGCCGGCCGAGTACGAATAGTGGTGCTCCACCACCGCTTCCGGTATGTACCGGCATTTCCATCCCGCCCAGCGCGCGCGCAGGCCCAGGTCGGTGTCTTCGCAGAATAGAAAAAACCGCTCGTCGAAGCCCCCGATCTCTGCCAGCATGGCGCGCCGGTACAGCGCCGCCGATCCGCTGGGAAACAGGGCCTCTTCGGCCACCGGAAAGTCCTCCGGCGGCCTTCCGTGACCGCGCTGTTTGCTCGAGCCGTCGCGCGCCATCAGCATCCCCGCCGAATCCAGCCGGCCCTCCCCATGGAGGCGCACCTGCGAGGCGCACATGCCCGTGGCCGGATCGCCCTCCATGGCGCGCACCAGCTCCTCGATCCAGCGCGGGCCGGCCACCGCGTCGTCGTTCAGGGTGGCCACGTAGGCGCCGCTGGAATCGCGTATGCCCTGGTTCACCGCCGCGCCGAAGCCCACATTGCGGCGGTTCTCGATCAGCCGCGCGCCTGCCGCCAGGCCGCGCCGCCGCACCATCCCCTCGCCGCTGTTGTCCACGATGATCACTTCAAAGTCGCGCCGCGTCTGCCCCCCGAGCGCCCCCACGCACTCCTGAAGCCTCGCATCCGCGGCTAGAGTGGGAATCACCCCCGTTACCAGGAAATCAGGCAAGCCTCGATTTTACCTTGGCCCGTCCTCCGTGCGTAAGTCCCAGCCAAGACTCTTCACCGCCGAGGCGCCGAGAACTTAGGTTTCTCAACACTCTTCCCCACTTCGTCATCTCACCCGGCGGCTGCAACCGCGATTGCCGGATTCGGGCGCCGGGCCAGCCGACACAGGAGAACCGACTGACTTGGTTTCGCTCGGCGTCTCGGCGGTGAATTATGGAAGCGCGCCGCCCCACAGTATACTGGCACCATTAGCTCTTATGAAGAGGATGCTGTTCGCCACCATCGCCGCCATCTCCTGCGCGGCCGCTCAATCGACCTATCTGGGCGAGATCCGCCAACTCACCCATGGCGGCCAGAACGCCGAAGCGTATTGGGCCCCCGACGGCAAGCGGCTCATCTTTCAGACCACCCGTCCGCCCTACGACTGCGACCAGATCTTCGTCATGAATGCCGATGGCTCCGGCCAGCACCTGGTCTCCACCGGCAAGGGGCGCACCACCTGCGCCTACTTCCTGGCCGACAACCGGCACATCGTCTATGCCTCCACGCACCTTGCCGCCGATGCCTGCCCGGCGCCGGCCGACCGCAGCCGGGGATACGTCTGGGGCATCTTCCCCGGCTATGACATTTTTCTGGCCACCGACGACGGACACATCGAGAAACGCCTCACCGATACCCCCGGATATGACGCCGAAGCTACCGTCAACTGGAAAACCGGCGCCATCGTCTATACGTCCCTGGCCTCGGGCGACCTCGACCTGTGGACCATGCGCGCCGACGGTTCCGCCAAAAAACAGATCACCCACACCACCGGCTACGATGGCGGCGCCGCCTTCTCCCGCGACGGCAAGCACCTGGTCTGGCGCGCCAACTATCCCAGGACTCCCGAGGAGATGGCGCATTATAAATCGCTGCTCGCCGACAACCTCACCGCCCCCATGAAAATGGAGATCATGGTGGCCGATGCCGATGGCCGCCATGCCCATGCCGTCACCAGTTTCGGGTGCGCCAGTTTCGCCCCAACCTTCACTCCCGATGGCCGCCAGATTTTGTTCTCCTCCAATAAGCACAACTGCGACAGCCGCTATTTCGAGTTGTACCTGATCAATGTGGACGGCACCGGCCTGAAGCAGGTCACGAATTTCGGCGGGTTCACCTCGTTTCCGGAGTTCTCCCCCGACGGCAAAACCCTGGTATTCTGCTCCGATCGCGATGCCAAAGAACGCTACGAGTTCAATATCTTTACCGCGAACTGGTCGGGCAGTCTGTGATCCGCCTTCCATTGTGAGAAACATTACAGTAACCACCGGCGGTCCCGCGACGCCTAGACCTGCATGACCAAAAAGCTGCTTTTTGTAGTGACGATTTTGCTTGTCGCGGCATTCGCCCTGATGGCTGCGGGCGTCGACGGCAAGTGGACCTATGAGCAACCGGGCCGGCAGGGCGGAAACCCCACCACCGTTACCATTACGCTGAAGAGCGACGGCGCCAAGTTGACCGGAAATGTGTCGCGCCCCGGGCGTGACGGCAACGCCATGGAAACCCCGGTTCTGGATGGCACCGTGGACGGCAACAACATCACCTTCGCGACCAAGAACACGATGGGCGGCAACGAAGTCGTGACCAAGTACGAAGGCACCGTGGCGGGCGACGAGCTCAAACTCAAGATCACTCGTCCCGGCCGCGACGGCTCGCCGATGACCAACGAAATCACCGCCAAGCGGTCCACCACGTAGAGTCCCCCGCCGGCCGTCGCGCCGGCGAATGACTTCCCGGCGGCCCTATCCACCTGTCAGCGTGGAGCGGCCGCCTCTTGCTTTTTGTCCCTACTCTTGCACCACCCCGTAATATCGCGCCATCCAGTACGGCAGGATGTAATCGATTCCCGCGCCCTCGATGATGCCCTTTCCTCCGCCCGATAACTGGAACGGGCTGAGCTGCCATACGAAATCCGAAGGCGGCCGGTCCTCCACCGGTATCGGATGGCACGCCAGATTGGGATCGCCGCACGAGGCGATCTTCCCCCGCCAGTCGACGAACCCATCGGTGCGCGGCCGCTTCAGCCACGCATCCAGGTCGGCGCGGGTCTCCGCGTCGCGCGCCGCGTCGGGCCCGTGCAGCGCGCGGTCGATCATGTTGAAGTGCGCGTTCAGATGGTTGTCGGTGGTGCTGCGCACCGCGCCGAATCCGGCTTCGTACGACAACCTGCGGGCGTCGCTCTCCTCCAGTCGGATCAGGTTGTATAGGTTGATGAAGTCCAGGTTGAACTTGAAATAGGAATCGTGATCGTCCAGGGCATCGAATCCCAGCGGTACCGGAACGGCGGATGCCAGCGACGCCGCCGCCTGCTCATACGCCTTTTCGAAGCGCCGCGCGTCCACCCGGCGCCCGATCTGCAGCAGCGCCAGTTGCTGGTCCGGCCGCAGCAGAAACGTGGTGCTGGTGCTCCCGTCCGGCATTTTCACCGACCAGCCCGCATCCAGCAGGTGCCCCAGCAGCCGAACCACCAGCGACGCGATGCCGAAACGTATGCGCTTGTCGCCCGTCAGGTCGTATGCCGCGCCCAGCCCGAAGAAGACCCCGGAATACTGGTCGCGCGACGTGTTGCCCACCCACATCCAGGCCTTCCCGTGCAGGGTCGAATGAAAGATCCCGTTGGCCGCCTCTTCGCTCGCGATGGCGGCGGCGTACGGAGAATCCTCGGGGATGGCGCAGCGCGCCAGCACCCCGGTGCCGGTCACCTCTCTCAGCAGTCCCAGGCCCGCCAGCGCCGCGCGCATATTGGCCAGCGCCTCGGGCGAGTTCGTCACCTTGTAGCGGAACGCCTCGGCGGCAAGGTAATGTCCCGTCCACAGCGCCGAATCGCCGCAGCGCGTGTAGTTGACGATGCTCCCTCCGCCGGCGACGTCGAAAATCGGGTTGAGAATCGTGCCATACGGCATATGGCGCGCCTGAATCGTGGCATCGATCGCCAGCGCGTCCTGCTCGGCGCACTCAAGGGGAAGGAAACCCAGAAGCAGAAGACCCAGAAAACGGAAAACCTGAAGGTGTTGCATGGCCCAGGTTCCTCCATTCTACCGTGAGTGCCCGCGCCTCCGCGTCAAATACGCGGTCTCCTGCTTGGCGCTGCGTTCTCGTGGGGCAGGCGCTTTCGCCTGTCACCGCTTCCCTCCATGCCCCTGAGCTTCATGGCTTCAGCTCGTAATCTCTGCCCAGCGGACCCGCGCCCGCCAGGTATTTCCGCGCGCGCACCAGCTCGGCCACCTGGCGCACGTGCCCCAGGTCGTGCAGCGCCCACTCGTGCAGCATCTGCGCCAGCGTGATCGGGCCCGCCGCGCGATGCAGCGCCACCCGCTCGCCCGCCGCCGTCGGCAGTCCCCGCAGGTACTCCACGTTGCTCTCGCGCTGCTCCTCGAAATGGTCGAAGGCATCCTCCGGGTCCGCGTCGCGGTACAGATCGAGGTGAAACTGCGCGTCGTCGGGCTCCAGCTCCGGCCGCTCTTCGCTCATGAACCGGTCCACACGCATGCGGTAGCAGTGCCCCTCGGAGTGCGAAAGATGGGCCAGCACCTCGGCGATCGAGAATCGGCCGGGCGCGGGCTTCCACCGCGCATCTGCGTCCGAGAGATCGCTCATCAGCCCGCGCAGAATCTCCGGCGTTGCCTCCAGCATGTCCAGGCAGGGTAATCCCTTTTCCGCCATTCCCTCATCCTACGATGTTTTCTCCGCCATCCACGTGCAGCGTATTGCCCGTCAGCCAGTAGGTGGCCGGATGGCACAGCGCGGCGATGCATCGCGCCACGTCTTCCGGCCGCGTCAGGCGCCCGTGAGGATTACGCTGGCGGGCGATTTCCATCAGTTTCTCGTGGCCCGGAATCAACCGCAGCGCGGGCGTGTCCGTCACTCCCGCCAGAATGGCGTTCGCCGTGATCCCCGCCGGCGCCAGCTCCAGCGCGAGCTGCCGTATGTGCGCTTCCAGGATGGCCTTGGCCGCGCTTACCGGGCCGTACTGCGGAATCGCCCTGGTGCCGCCCGCGCTGGTCATGGCGAAAATGCGCGCGCCCTTGTCCAGCAGCCCCGCCCACAAGCACTCCTGCACCCAGTAGACCAGCGAGTGGCCCATCACGTCGGCGGTCAATTCCAGCTGGTGCTTCGAGGCCACGTCCTCGGCCCCGGCCAGCGGCTTCAGCGCGCCGAAGGCCAGCGAGTGCATCAACACGCGCACCGTGCCCGGCGGATCGGCCAGCCGCTGCTTGACCTGCTCCATGCACTCCTTGCGCTTGTCGTCGAGCGCGGCATTGAAGTTGAAGTACTGCGATTCGCGCCCCAGCTCGTGGATCTTCTGCTGCAGCTCGGCGATGCGGCCCAGCTTGTCGCGGCGGTCCAGGTGTACGCCGAAGATATTCATGCCGGCGCGCGCCAGCTCCATCGCCGTGGCTTCGCCGAATCCGCTGCTGGCGCCCAGAATCAGCGCCCAAGGTTGTTTGCTCATGGCGTGACTTCCACTTCCCTTTCGTCGTCCCCCACGGTGCGGATCCGAATCTCGGTCCGCTCCGCCGGCAGCATCCGCGCAAAGCGCTCGCCCCATTCGATCAGCACCAGCGCCTCGCCGTCGAAGAGTTCCTCCAGCCCCAGAGTGGCCAGTTCCCGCGCCTCCTCCAGACGGTACAGATCCACATGATACACGCGCCCGCCGCCGTACTCGTGGATCAGCGTGAAGGTGGGGCTCGAAACTTCCTCGGGCGGCGCGGCGCCGCGGCCGCTCACGATTCCTTTCGCCAGCATGGTCTTGCCGGCGCCCAGGTTGCCGATCAGCAGCACCACCCCGCGGGCCGGCAATTCGCGCGCCAGCCGCTCTCCCAGGGCGATGGTCTCCGCCTCAGAGCGGGTGTGATAGGTCGCCACACGCCTCCACCCCGCCGGCCAATGCCGCCGCCCGCCTCACCGCCTCCGGCAGATACTGCAATATGTCGGTGGCGATCAAGCACTTTTCTCCCAGCGCGCGCGCCCCCACTTCGCCTGCCAGGCCGTGAAGATAAACCGCCGCGGCGACGGCCTGGTCCGCCTGCTTGGGAAACTGCGCCAGCAATCCGGCGATCAAGCCCGTGAGCACATCGCCGCTGCCCCCCGTTCCCAGCGCGGGCGTGCCTGTGGGATTGACCCACACGCGGCCGTCGGCGAAGGCGATCACCGTGCGCTCGCCCTTCAGCACCAGGGTGACGCCGTGCCCGGTGGCGAAGGCGCGCGCGGCGCCTACGCGATCGCTCTGAATTTGGGCGGTGGTCTTTCCGGTCAGGCGCGCCATCTCGCCGGGATGCGGCGTGAGCACGCGGATGCGGCCGGTGGGCGCCGGCTCCTGCGCCACCAGCGCGTCGGCATCGATCACCATGGGTCGCTCGAAAGCTGCCATCGCGCTGGTCGCCAGCTCGGCGGTGCCGGGGTCGCGTCCCAGGCCCGGCCCCATGGCGATGACCGTTTTGCCCGCGGCGACTTTTTCCCAGCCGGCATGGAACGCAATCGAGCCGTGCGGGGTCTCCGCCAGCGGCTCGGTCATCAGCTCGGGAGCGTGCGCGGCGATCTCCGCAATCGCGCTCCGGGCCGAAGCCACCGTCACCAGCCCCGCGCCCGCGCGCAGCGCGCCGAGGCCGGTCAGAGCCGCCGCCCCGGTCTTCCCGCGCGACCCCGCCACCACCAGCACATGCCCGAACGTCCCTTTGTGCCCCGCCCGGGGCCGCGGCGCCAGCAGCGCGCGAAACATCCCCGGCTCCGTCAGCGACAAAAAACACGAATCGTCGTTCTCGTATAATCCCGGCGGGCTGCCGATGGCGCGCACCGCCAGTTCTCCCACCCGGTCGCAATTGGGCGGCAGCGCCTGCGCCACTTTCGGCGCCGTGAAGGTCACCGTGTAGTCCGCGCGCGCCTGCTCGCCCACCGGTTCGGGCGTGTCGCTCGCCATTCCGGAGGGAATATCCACCGCCACCACCTTGGCCAGCGGAAAACCGTTGTTGATCTCGCGAATGCCTTCCAGCATGCGCCCCGTGGCCGGCCCGTGGACGCCGGTCCCCAGCAGCGCATCCACCACCAGCGTGGCGTTCCGCGCCCCCGCCGGAATCTCCCGCGCCACCGGACAGCCGCACGCTTCCAGCATGCGGTAGTTCGCCGCCGCATCGCCCTGCAACTCTTCCGGCGCCGCCAGCAGCACCACGTCGAGCGACCGCGGTTGGAAGCGCGTGAAAAGCTGCCGGGCCACCACCATGCCATCGCCGCCGTTGTTCCCCTTGCCGCACAGCACCACGATGCGCTCCGAGGAAACCGGCGCGCAACGCTCCGCCAGAAACTCCACCACGCGGCTGCCGGCATTCTCCATCAGGACGATTCCGGGAATCCCCCTCTCCGTCGTCCGCCGGTCCACTTCCCGCATCTGCGCCGCGCTGAGGATTTTCATATACGCCTTGCCAGCACCATCGTCATATCGTCCTGCAACTCCGAAGAGCCGGTCCACAGGACCACGGCCTCCATCGTGCGCGCGATGATTTCCGACGAATCCGTGCGCGCGTACTTGACCAGCAGGTCCTTCAGCCGGTCCTCCCCGAACATCTCCCCGTAGGCGTTTTCCGGCTCGACGATGCCATCCGTGTACGCCAGCAGCACATCGCCGTGCTCCAGCGTCACCGTCTTTTCTTCGTACGTGGCGAAGGGAAACGCGCCCACCACCGTGCCGGTCGATTCCATCATCTGGAACGCGCCGCCGCGCAGGATCATGGGCGCCAGGTGCCCGGCATTGGTGTACGTCAGCGCGTGGCTCGCTTCGTCGTACATGGCGAAGTAGAAAGTGGCGTACTTCTCCGGAGCCGTGGTGGCGTAAAGCTGCCGGTTCAGGGTCGACACCATGTAGGCCGTCGAGGGAAGGTGCCGCGCGTCGCCGTCCGGCGCGGTCAACTGCATCCGCATGGTGGATTGAATCGTCGCCATCAGCAGCGCCGCGGAGATTCCCTTGCCCGCCACGTCGCCGATGGCGAAGGCCAGCCCGTCGTTGGGCATGGCCATGAAATCGTAGTAGTCGCCCGAGACCATGCGCGCCGGATGGCACACGCCCTTCAACTCCAGCGTCTTGACGTACGGAACGTCCTTCGGGAAAAGCTGGTTCTGCACCTCGCGCGCGATTTCCAGCTCCGACTCCAGACGCTCCTTTTCCTTGGCCACCACCAGCAGCCGCCCCAGGTTCTCCGTCATGGTGTTGAACGATGAGTTCAGCTCCGCCAGTTGGTCGTTCCCTTTCACCGGAATCCGGTAGGCGAAATCGCCTTCTTTGACGTGCTCGGTGCCTTCATACAGCTCGTGCACCGCGCCGGTGATGGTGCGGCTCAGTTGGATGCCCGCCACGAAGGAAACCAGTTCCACCAGGAAGAACAGGATGGCTACCACTACAAATACGGTCATCGCCAGCCCCGCCCAGTCCAGCGTCTGGAACACCGTGCCCAGCACCGCGGACATGCGCGTGTTGACCAGCAGGACCAGGTTTTTGCGCTTTTCGGGGGAATCCCACCTCGGGACCGAAACCGGATAAAAACCCCGCAGCCGGAAGTCGAACAGGTTGCTCGGCGGCGGGATGTGCGACTCGCGCCCATGCCCTCCCACCAGCGGTACGAAGTTGACGTCCCCCAGCCCCTGCACCAGTCCGGCCAGCAAGTCCAGGGTGATGGGCGCCAAAACGGTCACCTCCTGGCCGTTGACTCCGACGTGCGCCCACGCGTAGAGCTGCTCCCCGCTGCCCTCCCCCTTCACGATAAGGCCGTTGGCGCGCTTCCACGCCGGCGGCGGGTGCGCCAGCCGCGTCGAGGGCGGATAGCGCATCTCGCTCTCGCCCGTCACCAGCAGATGAAAGTCGGGGAAGGAGCCGCCCGTGATCATGGCGAAGCGATTGAGCGCGATTTCCGGATCCTGGGCCGGAAAGCGCGCCAGCCCCTCGGCCTGGCGGAGCAGGTTGGCCTCGCGATGGGACAGTTCGGTGTTCACCAGGTACACCGCCATCTGCCCGATCACCCAGTAGCCGGCGACTCCCACCAGCGCCAGGATCAGCACGATGGGCACCACCGCGATGAACAGGTATGCCACGATCAGCCGGTTGCGCAGCCGCCAGATGGCTTTGCGCATGCCCCGCCGCGCCAGGCGAAAAAGAATCGCTAGTCCGAAAAGAAACGCCGCGAGGCCCACCACCATCCGCACCGTCGACCCGATGCCGGAAAAATACAGCAGCGCGTAAACCGCCACCGCGATGAGAAAGGCCTTGTCCAGCCGGCCCATCCGGCGCCAGTACGCTCCGAAGCCTTTCTCCATAGCTCCAGACTAGCGTACCGGAATCCCACACGGTATACTCACGGAATGCACAAACGCACTCTTGTGGTTTCCGCTGTCCTTTGCGCGGTTCTGGCTGCCGCCGCCTGGGCCGCCGATGTCACCGGCACCTGGTTGGGCGATCTGACCACGCCGGATGGCGGCACCGTCACCCTCACCTATTCTCTCAAGCAGGACGGCGCCCGCCTGACCGGCTCGGTGGCCCACCCCAACGGCGATCCGCTCGAGATTCACGACGGCAAAGTGGAAGGCGACAAGCTCTCCTTCAACGTCACCGCCGAGATGAATGGCGGCAGCGTGAAATTCCTCTGCACCGGCACAGTCAAAGGAGCCGACGAAATCGCCATGTCGACCAAGACCGAGACCGGAGAGGATTTCGGCGGCACCATCACGCTCAAGCGCCAGAAGTGACTCCGGGAAGTGGGGCGGGCGCCCTCGCCCGGTGGCCGACGCCCCCGTCGGCCACCGGCCGAAGGCCGGCGTGTCCACCCGCACTCCCTCCTCACCGGGCGCTAGAATTGGGCCTTGCAACTCCTGGTCCGCAATCAGACCCGCAATACCGTCTTGGGAGCCGCCGTCGAGCTGGCGGATACCAGCGCCACCCGCCGCACCGGCTTGCTCGGCCGCGACCGCCTGGCGCCGGGCGAAGGGTTGTGGATTGTCCCCTGCGAATCGGTCCACACGTTCTTCATGAAGTTCCCCATCGACCTGGTCTACCTGGACAAGCGCCGCACGGTTCGCAAGGTCAGGCATGCGGTGCCGCCATGGAGGCTCTCCGCCTGCCTGCGGGCCCATTCGGTGATCGAGCTTCCGGCCGGGACCGCGGAGCGGACCGGCACCAGCGTCGGGGACGAGCTGGTCATGGAAAAACCGGCGTAATTAAGCCGCGGTAGGGTTCCTTAAGCCCGGCACGAGAGGTGGCCGGGCCTCACCCTCAGTGTGCCACACCGGCCGCCGTCAGTTCGCACTGGCACTGCTCCATCGCCCGCGCGAATCCCGCCAGCGAGCGCTCCAGGTCGCTCTTGGCGATGGTCAACGACAACCGCATGTACCCGCTGCGGCCGAAGCCCGACCCGGGAACCGCCAGGATGCCCTCGGCTTGCAGCAGGCGGATGAACGCAATGTCGTCGGGAATGGGCGTCTTCGCGAAGACGTAGAATGAGCCCGCCGGGCGCGGCGCCTCGTAGCCCATCGCCTGCAACGCGTCGCATAGCAGGTCGCGCTTCTCCTGGTAACGCCCCACATCCACCGTGGCCTCGGGAACTTCCGCTACCACCCATTGCCAGATCGCCGGCGCGTTGATGTACCCCAGAATCCGGTTGGCGAAGGTGCACGCATTGCGCAGCGCCTCGGCCTCGGCCAGATCCGGCGGTATCGCCAGGTACCCGATGCGCTCGCCGGAAATCGCCATCGCCTTCGACCAGCTCCACGCCTGCACCGCGCGCTTGACGATGCGCAGCGTCTCCGGCGCCGCGGCGCCATCGAACACCAGCGGCCGGTACGGCTCGTCGCTGATCGCCAGCACCGGCTCGCGGATGATGGCGTTCAGCTCCCGCAAAACTTCCGCGCTGTAAACCGCGCCCGTGGGGTTGTTCGGGGTATTCAGGATCACCGCTTTCGTCCACGGCGTGATGGCGCGCGCGATGCGCGCGATGTCCGGCTGGAATTGCGCGTCCGTCTCCACCGTCACCACCCGGCCGCCGTGGTTCTCGATGTAGAAACGGTACTCCGGGAAGTACGGGTTCAGCACGATCACTTCGTCGCCCGGGTCGAGGATCGATTTCAGCACCACGTTGATCGCGCCCGCCGCCCCGGTGGTCATGATCACGTCCGCGCCCGTGAACGGCAACCCGGTACGCTCCGCCAGGCCCCCGGCGAGGCGCGCCCGCACCTCCGGGTAGCCGCCGTTCGGCATGTAGCTGTGCCGGTGCGGCCGGTCCTCCGCCACCACCCGCCGCAGCGCCGCCATTACTGCCTCCGGCGGCTCTACCTCCGGATTGCCCAGCGAGAAGTCGAACACGTTCTCCGCGCCCCGCTCCTTGCGCATCTGGATCCCGATCTCGAACATGCGGCGTATCCAGGAGGAGCGTTCCATCTGTTCGGCGATGGCTCGCGAGATGCTCATGGCCGCATTGTAGCGCAATTCCGCAACAAGCACCACCCAGTCGTGGGGAATTAGGACCGGTGCGCTCCATCACGAAATCCGGCGCAGCGTTATAATCGATATGCTTTGACCTTGGCGCTCCTCTCCAAGCCGGCGGATTCGCACGTGCGCTGGACGGTTTGCGCGCTCCTCTTCTTTGCCACCACCATCAACTATGTCGACCGCCAGGTACTCAGCCTGCTGGCCAAGACGCTCGAAACCAGCATCGGGTGGGATAGCGAGCAGTACGGGTTCATCACCGCCGCGTTTCAGGCCGCTTATGCCATCGGACTGCTTTCCGCCGGACGGCTCATGGACCGCCTCGGGACGCGCAAGGGTTTCGCCCTGGCCATTACCGTATGGAGCCTGGCGGCCATCTCCCATGCCGCCGCGGTTTCCGCCTTCACCTTCGGCATCGCCCGCGCCCTGCTGGGGTTCGGCGAGTCGGCGAATTTTCCGGCGAGCATCAAGACCGTGGCCGAATGGTTTCCCAAGAAGGAGAGGGCGCTCGCTGCCGGCATTTTCAATTCGGGAGCGAACATCGGCGCCGTCGTCGCGCCCCTGACCGTGCCCTGGCTCGCGGTCACCTACGGCTGGCGGGCGGCCTTCATCGCCACCGGCGCGCTCGGTTTCATCTGGCTGATTTTCTGGCTGGCCCTCTACGACCGGCCCGAGGAAAATCGCAGAGTCTCCGTCCGCGAGCTCGGATACATTCAATCCGATCCGCCCGACCAGGCCGTTTCCGTCCCGTGGCTGCGCCTCTTCCCCAAACGCGAGACCTGGGCCTTCGCGCTCGGCAAGTTTCTCACCGACCCCATCTGGTGGTTCTATCTCTTCTGGCTCCCCAAGTACTTGCAGGAGACGTTCTCGCTCTCGTTGCAGCAGATCATGATTCCCACGCTGGTCGTGTACAACGTCTCGAGTATCGGCAGCGTGGGCGGGGGATGGCTCTCCGGAAGTCTCCTCAAGCGGGGATGGAGCGTCAATGCGGCGCGGAAAACCGCCATGCTCGGCTGCGCCCTGGCGGTGGTCCCCGTGCTCTACGCGCCGTTCAGCCGCAGCCTGTGGGTCGTGGTCGGGCTGGTGTCGCTGGCCACGGCCGCGCACCAGGGCTGGTCGGCCAACCTGTTCACCACCGCCTCCGATATGTTCCCGCGCTCGGCCGTGGGCAGCGTGGTGGGAATCGGCGGAACCATGGGCGCCCTCGGCGGGGTGCTGATGACCATCGTCACCGGCCTGGTGGTGAAGTGGACCCATTCCTATGTGCCCTTGTTCCTCGTCTCCGGGTCGGCCTACCTGGTGGCCCTTGCCGTAGTGCATTCGCTCTCGCCCAGGCTCATGCCCGCGGAGCTTTCCGGCGTGCATGGCGCATCGCCCAGGCGCACTCCCCCGGAGTTGGATTAACCGCGTGTCTTTCCCAAGGCAGCCTGCGCGCCCATGGCGCGACCTGGCGGCCATCGTGTTGCTGCTGGCGCTGGCGATAGGGCTCTATTGGAAGCTGACCCTTTCGCGCGAGTACACCTGGCTCCAAAACCCCGATCAGGGGCTGCAAGTGCGCCCGTGGCTCGATTTCCAGGCGCGCGAGCTGCATGCCGGACGCCTGCCGTTGTGGGACCCCTACCTGTGGGCCGGCCAGACGCTCATCGGGCAAGTGCAGCCCGGCCTCACCAATCCGCTGAACTGGATTCTCTTCGCCCTGCCCCTCTCCGGCGGCCACATCTCGCTCGGCGCGCTCGACTGGTATTGGGTGTCCATCCGCTTCCTCGCGGCGGTGTTCGCCTTTCTGTTGTGCCGGGATTTGCGGTGCGGACTGGGCCCTTCGATTCTGGGAGGATCGATCTACGGGTTCGCCGGATTCATAGGCTACTCGCTCAGCCCGCAATTCGCCATGAGCGCCCTCTGGCTTCCTATCGTGCTGCTCTTCTTCGCGCGCGTTTTCCGCGGCCGGCGGCCGTGGTCTGGCGCGGCCCTGGGCGGCGCGGCCCTGGGCGCTGCGTTTCTGAGCGGGCATCACAATATCCCCATCTACACCGCCGTGCTGATGGGCGGCCTGTGGCTGTGGCACCTGGCGCGCGCGCCGCGCCACAGGCGGGAGTACGCCCGGCGCGCCGGCCAATGGGCGGCCTTCACCGTGGTGTGGCTGCTGGTGGCGGCGGTGCAGTTGCTCCCCGCCGTCGAGTACGGAAAGCGGGCCCTGCGCTGGGCCGATGCCCCCGAAGCGCTGCGCTGGCAGGACCGCATCCCCTACAGCGTTCACGCCCGGTACTCGCTCTCCCCCGAGTCCCTGCCGGGTTTGGTGATCCCCGGGATCCCCGCCCATGCCAATCCCTTTGTCGGCATTGTGGCCGTTACCCTGGCGCTGGCGGCCGTGCTGCTGCGCTGGCGATCGGCCGAAGTGCGGCTCTTCGCCGGGGTGGCGCTGGGCGGCTTGCTGCTCGCGCTCGGCAGCGCCACGCCCGTGCACCGCATCGCCTTTGAGCTCGTCCCCATGGTGGAAAAGGCGCGCTATCCCGCCTTTGCCGTGGTCGTCTGCCAGGTTGGCCTGGCCGCCCTGGCGGCCCTGGGGCTCGAAGCGTGGCGCCAGGGCCTGCGCTCGCGGATCGTGCTGTGGTGGCTCGCCTGCTTTGCCGCGGCCGCCGCCGCCGTCTACCAGACGCACCGCTTTCCCCTCGACCCGCGCGCCCTGCTCGCCGCCGCGGTCGCCCTCGCGCTGGCGGCGGCCCTGTACTGGTGGCGGCCCGTCGCCATCGCCGCCGTGCTGCTGCTCTTCCTGGCGGAGGCGTACAGCAACCCCCCGCGCTTCGAGCGCCGCGATCTCCCCGGGTCTTACCTCAAGCTGATGGACGACCAGGCCGATATCGCCGAATTCCTCCGGCGCCAGCCCGGCTGGTTTCGCGTGATCGCCGACGAGAACGTAGTCCCCTACAACTTCGGCGACTGGTTCGCCATCGAGCAGTACGGCGGCTACCTCGCCAGCATGACGGTCAATATCCACGACATCGCCGGGCACCCCGATACGCCGCGCCTGTTGGGCATCCGCTACTCGATCGCCCGCGCCCCATCGAACCCCTCCCAGCGCGAAGTGTTTCAGTCGCGCAGCGGCCTCAAGGTCTACCAGGACCCGCGCATCGCCGACCCGCTGTGGACCCGGCACGACGCGCCTTGCCCCGCCGCCGACCGCTTGCGCATGGCCGCCCGCGTCCCCAATGCGTTCTCCATCGAGGCCGACCTCGCCTGTCCCGGACTGCTGGTGGAAGGCGATCCGTATTTCCCCGGCTGGCGCGCCTGGGTGGATGGCCAACGCGTGCGCATTCGCGAAAGCGAGGGCGTGGTGCGCGCCGTGCCCGTCCCCGCCGGCCGCCACCGCATCGAGTTCCGCTACGTCCCCGGTTCGGTCTGGTGGGGAGTTGGTTTGAGCGCATTCGGACTATTGGCCGCCGCGCTCAGTAGCGTAGTCGACCGCCGCCGCGTCGAACGGTGTGCAGCCGCACAATGAGTCCTTTTTAGCCTGTTGCCAGCGCCTCCAGCCGCCGTTAGAATCAACGTGCCATGCCTGTTGAAAAGAATGTTGCCGCCGGGCACAAAGAAACCGTCCTCATTGTGGACGATGAACCGGACATCCGGAAGCTGGTGGCCGCCATGGTCGCCCAGTTCGGCTATAACGTCTTGACCGCCGATGGCGGCGAGCACGCCCTCACGCTCTTTAAGAAACACAAGGAACCCATCGCCCTGCTGATCACCGACGTCGTGCAGCCCGGACTGAGCGGTCCCATGCTGGCCGACCGCCTCACCGCTCTCCAGCCCGATTTGAAGGTCCTGTACATGTCCGGCTACGACAACACGCACGTGGTGCAAAGTTACATCGTGGAACGAGGCCACGCCCTGCTCCCCAAGCCCTTCACCGTCGAGGAACTGCAATTCAAGATCCGCGAAGTGTTGCAGCCCGCCGCCGGACATACCCACATGGGAGCGTAACCCGCCCTTGTTGTTGTGGGGCAGGCGCTTTCGCCTGCCAACCGCTTCCTTCTCCGCGCTTTCCTCCGCGTCTTCGCGCCTCCGCGTCGAATAAGCTTCCCCCCAGTGGTAACATCACCTTGAAGTGACCATCCGGCCGGCGAGCGACCGCTCGCTCCTGATCTCCTATGGCGACGAGATTTCCCTCGAAACCCACCGGCATGTCCGCCGGTTGGTCCGCGCTCTCGCCGGCGTGCGCGGCATCCTCAACCTGCATCCCGCCTACACCTCCGTCCTGGTCGATTTCGACCCGCGCCTGCGCAGCCACGCCGCCATCGAGGCGCTGGTCCGCGAGCGCCTCGAGGGCGTAGGCGACTCCGCCCCCGAAGCGGTGCGCACGGTGGAGATCCCCGTACGCTACGGCGGCGAATCCGGCCCCGATCTCGCCGACGTCGCGCGCCATACCGGCCTCGCGCCCGAGCGCGTGGTGGAGTTGCACGCCGCCGCCGCGTACCTGGTCTACTTCGTGGGCTTCTCCACCTGCTTCCCCTACCTCGGCGGCCTGCCGCCCGAACTGGCGACGCCGCGCCTCTCCGCGCCCCGCAAGCATGTCCCCGAGGGCAGCGTCGCCATCGGCGGTAGCCAGGCCGGCATCTACCCGCTGGCGTCCCCCGGCGGATGGCGGCTCATCGGCCGTACCCCGCTCCGCCTGTTCGATCGCGACGCCACCCCGCCCCCCCTGCTGCGTATGGGGGATCGGGTCCGCTTCATCCCCATTCCCGAGGACATCCCCATTCCCGAGGGCCCCCGGTGAGCCACATTCGCGTCGTTTCGCCCGGCATGCTGACCACCGTCCAGGACCTCGGCCGCTTCGGATACGCTCACTTCGGGATCTCCGCCTCCGGCGCCGCCGACCCCCTCGCCCTGCGCGCCGGCAACCTGCTGGTGGGCAACGCCGAGAACGCCCCGGCGCTGGAGATGACCCTCGCCGGCGGCGCCTTCGAGTTCTCCGCCCCCACCGTCATCTCGCTCACCGGCTCCGATTTCTCTTCCGGCCTCCCGCTCTGGTGCGCCGTCGAAGTCGCCGCCGGCCAGACCGTGCGCTGCGGTCGAAGCCGTTCCGGCGCGCGCTCCTATCTGTGCGTCCGCGGCGGCATCGGCGTCCCCCTGGTCATGGGTAGCGCCTCCACCCACCTGATGACCGGCGTCGGAGGCCGCGCCCTGCGGTCGGGCGATACGCTGGCCATCGGCGACGCCGCCGTCCGCCGCCCGCGCCCGGCCGCGCACCCGCCCCCGATGCTGCCGGACGGCCCCTTGCGGGCTACCCCCGGGCCGCAGGCGGATTGGTTTTCCGAAGAACTCTACTCCGCCGCCTGGCGCGTGTCGGAGGAATCCAACCGCATGGGCCTGCGCCTGCGCGGTCCCGCCATCCCCAGTCCCGCCGGCCACATGCTCACCGAAGGCGTCTCCCTCGGGGCCATCCAGGTCCCCCCCGATGGCCAGCCCATCGTCCTCTTCGTCGAGCACCAGACCACCGGCGGCTATCCCAAGCCGGCCAACGTGATTTCCGCGGATTTCTGGAGGCTGGGACAACTGCGCCCGCGCGACGAAGTGCGCTTCCAACCGGTCACCATCGAAACCGCCCTCCGCTTGCTGCGCGACCAGGAGGAATGGTTATATGCTTTGGTGTGAAGACAAGCTCTCAGCGATCAGCCATCGGCGATCGGCTAAAACTGCCGGCGCCCGAAAGCTGAAAGCTGAAAGCTGAAAGCTGATAGCTGATAGCTGATAGCTGATAGCTGATAGCTGAAAGCTGAAAGCTCCTCGCCATGCCCATCGACCTCAATTGCGATATGGGCGAACTGGAAGACGCCCTGCACGAAGCGGCCCTGATGGAGTACATCAGCTCCGCCAACATCGCCTGCGGCGGCCACGCCGGAGACGAAGCCACCATGGAGCGCACCGTGCGGCTCGCGCTCTTGCGCGGTGTGGCCATCGGCGCGCACCCGGGGTATCCCGACCGCGCGAATTTCGGCCGCCTCGAAATTCCCATGGCCGCCGCCGATATCGAGCAGTCCGTCTTCCAGCAGATCCAGCGGCTCGACGCCGTGGTGCGCCGCCTCGGCGCCGCCATCGTCCACGTGAAACCGCACGGCGCGCTCTACAACGTGGCCGTGCGCAACGCCGAAGTCGCCCGCGCCATCGGCCGCGGCGTGGCCCGCTGGAACCCGGACACCACCCTGTTCGGCCTGGCCCGCTCCCCCATGCTCGAGGTATGGCGCGGCATGGGCCTCGCCGTGGCCGGAGAAGGCTTCGCCGACCGCCGCTACGAGCCCGACGGCACGCTCCGCTCGCGTCAGCTTCCGGGCGCCCTCATTACCGATCCGCGGGAAGCCGCCGCACAGGCTCTCCGGCTCGCCCGCGAGGGCCATGCGCAAACCATTTGCGTCCACGGCGACACGCCCGGCGCGGTGGCCATACTCAAGGCGTGCCAGGAGTTACTATACCAGTGATGAAGTTGCTCCTGTTCCTCGCCGCCGCTGCGCCGCTCATTGCCCAAACGTGCTCCTACTCCCTTGCGCCCGACCCCGCGCAGGTCATCAACGTCTCCCCCAACGGCTCTTCCGACTCCGTGATCCGTGTCACTACCTCCGATGGCTGTCCCTGGCACTATTTCACCGATTCGCCGTCCTGGATCACCGGCCCCGGCGCTACTTCCACCCAGGCCTCCGGAAGCGGCTCCTTTACCTGGGCCGCGGCGGCCAGTCTGCTGTCCGTGGCCAGGCAGGCCAAAATCTTCGTCGTCACCAATAACGGCACCCTCACCTTCACCATCAACCAGGCGGGCCAGGTTTGCACGCTCGCCCTGTCGCCCTCCTCGGCGGACGTTCCTGTGGGAGGCGGCGCCGGAACCTTTCAGGTCCAGACCAATTGCGCCTGGTCGGCCGCCAGTACCCAGGCTTTTATCACCGTGCCGCCGAACACCGCCGGCACCCTGAACGGGGCGGTGAACTACACCGTGGCGCCGAATCTGTGCGTCGACCCGCGATCCGGCGTGGTGCGAACCCAAGCCGGTTCCCCCACCGGCCCGATTCAGCAGTTTCAAGTGAACCAGGATGGCTCGCCGGATAATTTGACCATCGCCCCTACCACCCTTACCGTTTCCCAGGCGGCCACCGACGGACGGCTCACCATCGCCACGGGCGGCGGCTGCTCCTGGAGCGCCCTCAGCGACGTGAGCTGGATCCAGATCGTGGGATCCAGTTCCGGCTTTGGCAACGGCGGCGTAGGCTATCACCTCCTCGCCAATACCGGTCCGCAGCGCAGCGGCAATGTTCACGTGGGCACGCATCTGTTCGCCGTCACCCAGCAGGCCGCGCCGGGGCCGTCCATGCAGTTGACCGGCATCGAGAACGCCGCCAGCGGCGCCGTCGGGGCCGTGTCGCCGGGCGAGATCGTGTCTCTGTTCGGCAGCAACCTCGGTCCGGCCTCCGCCATCCCGTACCAACTCAGCGCCGACGGCCGGTCCATCGCCAGTTCGCTGGCCGGTGTCCAGGTCTTGTTCGATGGCCTGCCGGCGCCGCTCACCGTCGTCTCCGCGGCCCAGATCAACGCCGTCGTGCCCTACTCCACCAGCGGAAAATCAAGCACCCAGGTGCAGGTGACCTTCTCCAGCGGGGCTTCCAATACCGTGCAGCTACCCGTCCAGGACGCCACTCCCGGCATCTTCACGCTCGATCAATCCGGCGCTGGCGCTGGCGCCATCCTGAACTTCGACAACCCCGCCTATTCCGTCAACACGGTCGCCAACCCCGCCGCGCGCGGCTCCTTCGTGTCCATTTACTGCACCGGCGGCGGCGTCACTACGCCCCCCAGTGCCGATGGCGTTATCACCCCTGGGGCGCCGGCGCTCGTCCAGAAGGTATCTGTTTCCATCGGCGGCCTCGACGCCCAGGTCATCTACAGCGGCGGCGCGCCGTCCATTGTCGCCGGCTTGACCCAGATCAACGCGCTCGTTCCCCTCGGCGTCACCCCCGGCAATACCGTGCCCGTGGTGGTGCGCATCGGGAACTGGCAGAGCCAGGACCGCGTCACCCTCGCCGTACGGTGAGGCGGCCCCCCTGCCCCCCGGCTGTCTCCTCATCGCCGGGAACTGCCGCTTCGCGATGAACCCCGGGCGGTTCGCCGCAGCGCCCTTATCGCGGCGGCGCGTTCCCCGCCACCGGCTTTAGCCGCAGGTCCTGAAAGTCGAAACTGAAATCGGTCTCCGGCGATACCGGCGCAAGTTTCACTTCTTCGATGGAGCCGTCCGGCTTCAGCCCGAACGTGACGTACGC